>NZ_DASUTK010000036.1:0-38746 GCF_036374615.1 Nocardioides sp. | reverse complement strand
GGTGCGTGCGCCCGGCGAGACTCGAAGTCGCGGTGTCCTGGTGCCGAAGGAGGGACTCGAACCCCCACGCCCGAAGGCACAGGTACCTAAAACCTGCGTGTCTACCCGTTCCACCACTCCGGCTCACGGCTGATCTTAGGTGCGATTCCCCCCGGGCCGCGCCATCGCCTGATCGATTGTGGTGTACCGGCCGCGGCTGCGGCCCGCGAAGTTCGGAGTCTGCGAGTGGCAGTTGGGGCACAGGAATCGGAGGTTGCACGCGAGGTTGTTGTGGTAGTCGCCATCGATGTGGTCGACGTCGAGGCGCAGTGGCCGCCCCTGCCACCAACCTTCGTTGCCGCAGCCCTCACAGCGGTGAGGTCGGCCGATCTCCTCGAGAGCGCGTCGCAGAAACGGAGGCTTCATCCTTCGAGATCCACGAGGGAGAAGGACGAGAATGTCGCGGGCCGTGCGTCGTCGTGCGGCGCTGCCGTTTCGATGCCGCACGAAGTGCGACGTGTCCAGCTCCATTGCCTTGATCGTCCGGCTCAAGTGACTGTGCGTCCCACCTGCCTGGTTGAGGCCGAGGTAACGGAGCACACCCGCGACCGAGGTGCTGTTGGCGACCGCGTCGCCCAACACCTCGCGGGTGTACTTCCGGTAGACCTTGCCCACGCCCGCAGGCTAGGCCCGTCTACTGACACGCCGACCGCATCAGGCCAGACCGAGGTCCTTGCGCAGCTTGGCGACGTGACCGGTGGCCTTCACGTTGTACTGCGCCAGCTCCACCTTGCCCTCTTCGTCGATGACGAAGGTGGAGCGGATGACGCCCTCGACGGTCTTGCCGTACAGCTTCTTCTCGCCGTACGCGCCGTAGGCCCGGTGTACCTCGAGCCCGGGGTCGGAGAGCAGCGTGAGGGTGAGGGCGTCGCGCTCGCGGAACTTGGCCAGCTTCGCCGGCTTGTCCTTGCTGACCCCGAGGACCTCGTACCCGGCGCCGCGCAGCGAGTCCAGCGAGTCGGTGAAGTCGCACGCCTGCTTCGTGCATCCCGGCGTCATGGCCGCGGGGTAGAAGTACACGATCACCTTGCGGCCCCGCAGGTCCGACAGCGTCACCTCGTCCTCGGTGTCGGAGGGGAGGGTGAAGTCGGGCGCGGGGTCGCCGGGAGAAAGCCGCTGGCTCATCGGTGTGGGTGCTCCTGTCCGTTCTGGATCGCTGTTGCAAACGATGTGCAACAAAGTACTCTCTTCATATGCACGTTCCCGACGGCTTCCTCGATGCCCCCACCTCGGTCGTGACCGGGGTGGTCGCGGCTGCTGGTGTGGCCCTGGCCCTCAAGGGCGCCCGTCGTGAACTCGACGACCGTACCGCCCCCATGGCCGGCCTGGTCGCGGCGTTCGTCTTCGCGGCGCAGATGATCAACTTCCCGGTCGGCGCCGGCACCAGCGGGCACCTTCTGGGGGGTGCGCTCGCCGCCGTGCTGGTGGGTCCGTTCACAGCCGCCCTGTGCCTCTCGGTGGTGCTGCTGGTCCAAGGACTGCTCTTCGCGGACGGCGGCGTCACCGCGCTGGGGACGAACGTCACGCTGTTCTCGATCGTCGCGGTGGGAGTCGGTTGGATCGTCTTCCGCGGGCTGCTGGCGGTGCTGCCGAAGCGACTGCCGACAGTGGCGCTCTGCAGCGGAGTGGCGGCGCTGGTCTCCGTGCCGGTGACCGCACTCGCGTTCGTCGGGCTGTTTGCGATCGGTGGGCAGGCACCGGTCTCGCTCGGCGCGGTCGCGACGGCCATGGTCGGATGGCATGTCCTGATCGGGATCGGGGAGGCGCTGATCACCACAGTCGTCGTCAGCAGTGTGCTGGCTGCCCGGCCCGACCTCGTGTACGGCGCTCGCGGCGTGCTCACCTCGCGACCGCTTCAGATCCGCACGGGGGAGGCCGCGACGTGAGGACCCGCAGCTTCGTCATCGGCGCCCTGATGGCGGCGTTCGTGCTCGCCGGGGTGGCGAGCTACTACGCCTCCGCCCACCCCGACGGGCTCGAGTATGTCGCCGCGAAGACCGGCTTCATCGACACTGCCGAGGACCACGCGGCGTCAGACGGGCCGATGGCCGACTACTCCGTCAAGGGTGTCGACAGTCCCCGGCTCGCCGGCGGACTCGCCGGCGTCATCGGTGTGCTCGTGACGCTCGCCCTCGCTGGCGGCATCGGGTACGCCGTGCGCCGCCGCCGGCCCGACCCGGAATCCACGCCGGAGCCGACGCCTGAGCAGACGCCGGAACAGGTCTGATGGGCGCCGGGCACGGCCACCGGCTGCACTACCACGGCCACTCGCCCCTTCACCGCGCCGAGCCCCACCTCAAGATCCTGGGCCTGCTCGGCTTCGTGCTGGTCGTCGTGGCGACGCCGCGCGAGTGGTTCCTGGCGTACGCCGGATACCTCGCCGTGCTGGCGGGGGTGGTCGCCGTCAGCCGGGTGCCGTTCCGGTACCTGCTGCCGCGACTCGTCGTCGAGCTGCCGTTCGTCATGTTCGCCGTGCTGCTGCCGTTCATCGCCCACGGCCCGCAGGTCCAGGTGTTGGGGATCGGCTTGAGCGAACCCGGTCTGCTGGCCGCATGGGGTCTGCTGGCGAAGGGGACGCTCGGCGTACTGGCCTCCCTGACGCTGGCGGCCACGACCGAGCCCGACGACCTGCTCCGCGGACTGCAGCGGCTCCGGCTGCCCGACCTGCTGGTGCAGATCATGGGCTTCATGATCCGCTACCTCGACGTCGTCACCGGCGACCTCCGGCGGATGCTGACCGCGATGCGGTCGCGCGGCTGCGACCCACGGTCCCCGCGGCACTGGCCCGCCCTCGCGAAGGCGCTCGGCGCGCTGTTCGTCCGCTCCTACGAGCGTGGCGAGCGAGTGCACCTGGCGATGCTGTCGCGCGGCTACACGGGGAGGCTGCCCTCGTGAGCGCACCGACCCTCGACGTACGCGGCCTCGCCTATGCCTATCCCGACGGGCACCAGGCGCTGTTCGGCGTCGACCTGCACGTCCACCCCGGGGAGCGGGTGGCGTTGCTCGGCCCCAACGGAGCCGGCAAGACGACGCTGGTGCTCCACCTCAACGGGATCCTGTCGGCCGGGGCGGGGTCGGTGTCGGTGAGCGGGCTGCCGGTGACCAAGGAGAACCTGCAGGAGATCCGGCGCCGGGTCGGCATCGTCTTCCAGGACCCGGACGACCAGCTGTTCCTCGGGTCGGTCCGGCAGGACGTCGCCTTCGGCCCGGCCAACCTCGGGTTGAGGGGCGAGGCGCTCGAGCGACGGGTGATGGCCGCGCTCGACAAGGTCGGCATGGCCGACTTCGCCGACCGCCCGCCGCACCACCTGTCCTTCGGCCAGCGTCGTCGGGTCGCGGTGGCGACCGTCCTGGCCATGGAGCCGGAGATCCTGGTGCTCGACGAGCCGTCGTCGAACCTCGACCCCGCGTCACGTCGCGAGCTGGCGGAGATCCTGCGCTCGCTGGACGTGACGGTGCTGATGGTGACCCACGACCTGCCGTACGCGCTCGAGCTCTGCCCTCGGTCGGTGGTGCTGTCCGACGGCGTGGTCGTGGCCGACGGAGCGACGTACGACGTGCTCACCGACGACGCCCTGATGCGTGCTCACCGCTTGGAGCTGCCCTTCGGATTCGACCCGCGACGCATTGATAGCCTGCCCGGGTGAGCAACGAAGTCACCTCCCTCGAGCGCGACATCGAGCAGACGCGCGAGCGTCTCGCCAACACGATCGACGAGCTGCTCCACCGCGCTCACCCGCGGACGATCGTGTCGCGCGAGGTGACCTCCCTGAAGGCGCACTTCGTCGACCCGCACACCGGCTCGCCGCGTACCGACAACATCCTCAAGGTGGCCGGCGCCGCGATCGGCACCGTGGCGCTCCTCGTGCTGATCCGGAGGGTCGCGAGCTGAAGGGCGAGTCGAAGGCGGCCGCCGCACGTACGGCGGACGGGGCGCCGATCAAGATGCTCCACGACCGGATCCTGGTCGAGATCGACCGGGACGCGGGGGAGCGACGCTCCAGCGGCGGGATCGTCATCCCCGCCACGGCCGCCATGGGTGCCCGGAGGCTGGCGTGGTCGAGAGTGATCGCGGTCGGTCCGCACGCCCGCTCGGTCGAGCGTGGTGACCGGGTTCTCTACGACCCGGAGGACAAGGCCGAGGTCGAGGTCCAGGGCGAGACCTACATGGTGATGCGCGAGCGCGACGTCCACGCCGTCGCCGCCGACCGGCTCGGCGACGAGGCGACCGGCCTCTACCTCTGACCAGGAGTCGACGCGGGGCCCGGGTCTACCGAAGGTAGTCCGCCGCAGAAATCACCTTCGGCGCGGGGCGAAACGGTGATTTCTGAGGCGGAGTATCCACCCCACCGTGCGGTCACCCCACAGCACGGCGTCGAGGAACCTCTGTGTCTCTGGATGCACCCCACCGCCGAACATCTCCTCGGGCGTGCCCTGGTCGAGGATCACGCCCTCGTGGAAGAACGCCATCCGGTGGGCGACCTCGCGGGCGAAGCCCATCTCGTGGGTGACCACGAGCATCGGCATGTGCATCTCGGTGGCCAGTCGCTTCATCACGGCGAGCACCTCGCCGATCAGCTCGGGGTCGAGAGCCGAGGTGGGCTCGTCGAAGAGCATCACCTCCGGCTGCATGGCGAGGGCCCGCGCGATCGCGACCCGCTGCTGCTGACCGCCCGACAACCGGATGGGGTGCTGGTCGGCCTTGTCGGCCAGCCCCACCTGGTCGAGCAGTTCCCGGGCCCGGCGCTCGACGGACGCACGGTCGTTGCGGCCCCGGATGTCCTCGGACCCGTCGACCGGTGCCGCCAGGAGTGTCCGCTCACCCTTCCCGAGGGCGAGCGGGCCGGCCATCACGTTCTCGAGCGCGGTGAGGTGGGGGAACAGGTGGAACTGCTGGAACACCATCCCGGCGTGCAGGCGGACCCTGCGGATCTGCTGGCGCTTGCGGCGGGTTCGGAAGCCGCCCGAGAGCTTCAGTCCGGCGATCTCGACCGTGCCGTCCGTGGGGTCCTCGAGGAAGTTCACGCACCGCAGCAGCGTCGACTTGCCGGACCCGGAGCGGCCGAAGACCACGATCACCTCGCCCCGGTGGAGCTCGAGGTCGATCCCACGCAGCACCTCGTGGCTGCCGTAGGACTTGTGGAGCCCTGAGACCCTGACCACGACGTCGTCGGTCATGCGCCACCGCCCCCGTGCTCGCGGGCCGGTCCGGTCACCCGACCGGCATCGCGTACGTACCCGGTGGCCAGCCGGGCCTCCAGCCGGCTCTGAAGCATCGTGAACAGCGCCGTCAGCACCCAGTAGAAGATGGCGACCAGCACGTAGGCCTCGAGGTTCTTGAAGTCCGCCTTGCCGACCAGCTGGCTCCTCCGGAACATCTCGGCGCTCGCCGCCGTGACCCCCAGGAACGACACGAGCGCCGTGTCCTTCATCATCGCGATGAACTCGTTGCCCGTCGGCGGGATGATCACGCGCAGCGCCTGCGGGAGGACGACGCGACGCATCTTGTTGACGTACGTCATGCCCAGCGCGTCGGCCGCCTCACCCTGGCCGTGGCTGACGGACTGGATGCCGGCCCGGAAGATCTCGGTCATGTAGGCCCCGTAGTTGAGGCCCAGGGCGATCGTCCCGGCCGTGGCCGCCTCCAGGATCAGCCGCTGCTCGAAGTTGGTGCCCAGGTCGGGGTAACGGTCGACCAGGTTGCCGCCGATCTGCGGCAAGGCGAGGTAGACCAGGAACATCTGCACGATCAACGGCGTGCCGCGGAAGAACGAGACGTAGAAGCCGGCGACGCCGTACAGGATGGGGTTGCTCGACAACCGCGCCAGGGCGCCGAGCATCGCGAGCACGGTGGCGAGGACGATGCCGCCCAGCGCCATCAGCATCGTGTACTTGAGCCCGCCGAGGATGAACGAGAAGTTCTCCCTCATCCACTCGGTGTCGTAGTCGGCGAGGTAGAACAGCACGCAGACCAGGGCCAGCAAGGTGACCCAGACGAGAGCGACCTTCAGCCGGAACGGGACCCGGGCGGACGCGAGGGCGAGGCGTTCCCACGCCCCGCCCTCGGTCTGGCTCACTGCTGGACCGTGAGGTCGAGCCCGCCGAACCACTCCTCGGAGAACCCGGTCAGCGTGCCGTCCTTGTGCATCTCACCGACGATCGTGTCGGTGGCCTCGACCAGGCTGGCAGGGTCGAGGTCGGAGCTCTTGTCGATCGCGACGCTGAGCGGCTCGTAGAACAGGGGGTCGCCCACGACCTTCACGGGGTTGCCCTCGTCGACGTACCCCTGCGCCACAGTGGCCGACGTCATCGCGGCGTCGAGGCGGTCGCCGTCACCGAGCGCGAGGTCCTGCAGCGCCGTGGTGTCGGTGTCGTAGCCCTTCACCGTCGCGTCGTCGATGACGAAGTCGAACGTGAAGCCGCTCATGCTCAGCGAGCCGTCGAGGTACTGCTCGTAGGTGCAGCCGCCGCACACGCCGATGGTCTTCCCGTCGAGGTCGGTGGTGACGTCGGTGATCGCCGTGTTGTCCTCGTGCACGAGTGCCACGGCCGGTGTGTAGTAGTAGGGCTGGGTGAAGTCCAGCACCTCCTGCCGGTCGTCCGTCGGCGTCATGGAACCGACGCTGACGTCCCACCGGCCGTTCCAACCCCCGGCGGTGATGACGTCCCAGGACGGCGTCTCCCACACGATCTCGACCCCGAGCCGGTTCGCGATCTCCGTGGCGACGTCGATGTCGAAGCCCACGTACTTGTCCTCCTTGGGCAGGTACTTCGACTGCGGCGGGTACGCCGGGTCCGTCGACACGGTCAGCACGCCGCGGTCGCAGATCTCGGCCAACAGGTCGTCCGTCGCGTCCGTCGTCTCGCAGACCGTTCCTTCCGCAGCGGGAGGTGAGTCGCCGTCCGAGCCCGCAGGCGTGCCGGTCTCGGCGTCGCCGCAGGCTGCGAGGAAGAGGATCGGGACGGCCACGATCGTGAGGACTCTTCGCATGGTGCTCCCTTGGTCCGGAGGATCCGAGACGGGGATCAGATTCCCATGACGGCCTCGCAAAGTGAACCGTGGCACGCAGGGACGGTTTCCCAGATCAGGACTCGGGATTGATTAGTAAGTCATGTGACTAACTATGATTAAGATGGCGTCATGACCCAGATGACCCGCCGAGCACTGCTCGGGAGCTCTCTCGCCGCCGGTACCACCCTGGCCCTGCCCACGGTCGTATCCCCGCTGACCGCCCACGCCGGCGCGCCGGCCATCCTCAAGCCTCTGCCACCGGAGTGGTTCACCGACTTCGGGTCGAACGCGGAGATGCGCTGGGACTCGGTGGACCCGTCGGCGCGGCTCACCCCGCAGCAGCGGCTGTTCGTGCGCAACCACACCGTGACGCCGCAGCTGACCCGAGAGTCGTACGCGCTGGAGGTCTACGGCGACGGGCTCGCGTCGCCGCGCGGGGTGACCGAGCCGATCAGGCTCACGTTCGCGGAGCTCCGCGCGATGCCGGTGACCCGGCTCGAGTCCACCCACGAGTGCACCGGCAACGGTCGGAGCTTCTTCACCCGTCAGCAGGGGCAGCAGGTGTCCGGCACCGGCTGGTCCCTGGGAGCGGTGGGCACGGTCCGGTGGGAGGGCGTTCGACTCGCGGACGTGCTGCGGCGCGTGGGTGTGTCCCCCGAGGCGGTGTCGGTGCAGGCCACCGGCCTCGACCCGTCCTACGTCACGGGCGGGACCGACTTCGGGCGGGTACGTCGACCCTTCCCGATCGACAAGGCGCTCGACGACGCGCTGCTGGCCTGGGGCATGAACGGCGAGGACCTGCTTCCCGACCACGGCTTCCCGCTCCGGCTGGTGCTGCCCGGATGGGTGGGCATCGCGAGCATCAAGTGGCTCGGGTCGCTCGAGGTGGCGCGTCGCCAGCTGACGTCGCCGTGGAACACGACGTGGTACACGATGACCGGCGGCGACTATCCGCCGGGCTCACCGCCACTGTCGGTCAACCCGGTCCGGTCGGCGTGGGAGCTGCCGTGGGGTGCGGAGCTCCGAGCCGGGCGGCCGGTCCGGCTGACCGGACGCTCCTGGAGCGGCGCGGGGGCTGTACGCCGGGTCGAGGTCAGCGTGGACGGCGGCCGCCGCTGGCGACCCGCCGTCCTCGACCGGCACAAGCGGGGACTCGGGTGGCGGCAGTGGTCCGTCACCACGGTGCTGCCCCGAGGCGCCCACACGTTGCAGGCCCGCGCGACCGACATCCACCGTCGGACGCAGCCGCTCGAGACGCCCTACAACAGCAACGGCTACTTCTTCGACGCGGTCGTGCGCCACCCGGTCGTCGTGCGCTGACCCCGCGACTGGCTACTCGCAGGCGGTGCCGTCGCCGTCCGCGTCGAGCCCGTGCGGATCGGTGCCGGACACGGCCACCGGGCCGTTCACGTCGGCGCAGTCGACGTCGGGCGGGTAGACCGGGACGCAGGGGGAGTAGCCGGGCGCGCAGCCGTTCTGCTGGCCGCCCTGCTGGCCGGTACCAGCGAACCCGACCGGGCGGGTCGGGCCCACCGGCTTGCTGCCTCGGTCGGCGGCGACGTACTTCGGCTCGCGAGGGTGGAAGCCGTAGCCGTCGCGTGAGTCGTAGCGCGCGATCGCGAGCCCGTGCCGCACCAGCGTGAGCCCGGCATCGACTCCGCCGACGTCGACGTACCGGAGCAAGCGGTCGTACTGGTCGCGGTCCTCGTCGGAGGGTGCCAGCACCACCTGCCGACCGAGCACCAGCTCGCTCAGCGCGTCGGCCGCCTTCTCGTAGCCGCACTCGCCGCGCTCCGGGGTGTCGATCCCGACCAGCCGCACCCGTTCCCCGTTGCCGAGGTCGACGGTGTCGCCGTCGATCACCTCGACGACCAGCCACGTGCGCTCGTGCATCTCGGGTGTGCGGTGATCGCGGGGCCGGTCCACCGGCTCGCCGTCCTGCTTCCCGTCCGATCGGGTTCCGGTCCGGCCACCCTCACTGGCGGGAACGGCGTCCGGTCGGTCCGGCGTCGTCTCGACCTGCGGTGCCGTACGTCGAGGTCGCTCGTCGCTCTCGGACGGGGACGCGACGAACCACACGACGAGGGCGGCGACGACCACCCACATCCAGCGGGGCATGCGTTTCACTTCGGGCTCCAACGGGTCGGGTCCCCAGCAGGCTAGGTCGCGCTGCCGGGCCGCGAGGCGTAATCGACGAACTCGCCTATCGAGCCAGCCAGCCCCGATGCCCGGCCTGCAGCCCGAGCTGGAAGCGAGTGGTGACGCGGGCCTTGAGCATCAGCTGGTGGACGCGTCGCTGAACGGTGCGCAGCGAGAGACCGAGCTGGCCCACGATGGCCTGGTCGGTCAGTCCGGCTCGCAGCATGGTCAACAGCTGCTGGTCGATGTCGTCGAGCTCGTCGCCCACCACCTCGCGCGTGCCGTCGTCGCTCGTGCGGATGGGGTTGGCCTCCTGCCAGACCAGGTCGAAGAGGGAGACCAGCGCGTCGAGAAGGCCGCTGGGGCGCACCAGCAGCGCACCCACCTCGGGCTCGGTGGTCCCGTTGGAGATCAGGGGCAGCAGGGCGAGCTCACGGTCGGCGACCAGGAGTCGCAGGGGGACGGAGTCGCCGACGCGGACCTGCTCACCGTGCTCGACCGACTCGGCCACCATCTCGGAGTAGCCCGGCTGCTCGAAGGCCGAACGCTCGAGCACGACCCGGTAGGCGACGCCGCGGCTCAGGGCCACCTCCTCGTCGACGTTCTCTGCGGCCGACACGACGGCGACCTCGGCCTTCACCAGTGCGCACACCTCACGTCTCGCGCCGCGCTGCAGCTGGGCGAAGTGCTGGGCCACCGCCTGCCGGCCGCGGACGACGTCGATGACGTCTGTGTGGGTGCGCGCTGACGCCGCGCCGCGGTAGAGCTCTGTGAGGGCGTTGAGCTCCAGCTGGGCGCGGCGGATGTCCTGCTGGCGGTCCACGATGAGCGATCCGAGCGCCAGGTCGGGAGGGGTCGCCACGTACTGGTCCGGGCTCGCGACCGAGCGCGCGACCAGCCCCTTGGCCTCCAGCTCGTCGAGTGCGTGCAGGATCTCCGCGACCTCGGCATGAACGGTGTCGGCGAGCGCCTCAGGCGACCCCGAAGGGAGCTGGACCAGGTGCCGGTAGGCACGCTCCTGGAGTTCGTCGAGACCGAGCACGCCGAGCATGGTTGCACCTTACTGCCAGCCCCTCGGGCGCGATCTGATGGCGGAATAGTGTCATGGCATCTTTCCGCCGTTGCCGTCCTGAGCAGGCTCTGACACTTTCGTGTCGTCTCCTCCGGAACCCCCACCGAAAGGTCATGATGTCCAGACTCACGGGCCCCGCAGTCGGCGGGCTCGCCACTGTCGTGGTAGCCAGCCTCCTTGCGGGAGGACAGTCACAGGCGAGCGCAGACCCAGCCACCGACGCAACGCCGCTCATCGGCCGGTCCTCGACGACGTCCACCGAAGACCCCACCCCGGTCACCCTGATCACCGGCGACCAGGTGCTCGTCACCACCGCCGCCGACGGCACCCCGTCAGCGGTCGTGAGGTCCGACGGTGACCACTACTCACGGCGGGTCGGCGACGACCTCTACGTCATTCCCGCCGACGCGCAGTCGGCGCTGGCGGCGGACCGGCTGGACATCGAGCTGTTCAACGTCACCGGCCTGATCGAGCAGGGCTATGACGACGACAGCAGCGAGACCCTGCCGCTGATCGTGGAGGGCGCGGTTCCGCAGACCCGCGGACCCTCGGCGGTGACCGTGGAGACCCAGTTGGAGTCGATCGACTCCACGGCCGTCTCCGTCGACAAGGAGCGTGCCGCGGCGGCGTACACCCAGCTGGTCGGCGGCAGCGCCCGCTCCACGAGTGCCGTGCAGAAGATCTGGCTGGACGCCAAGGTCGAGGGCAGCGGGCTGGAGCTCGACCCCGCGACCGGAGTCGAGCAGAGCGGTGCACCGAAGGCCTGGCAGCTCGGATACGACGGCGCCGGCACCAAGGTTGCGGTGCTCGACACGGGCTACGACGCCGAGCACCCCGACCTCGTGGGCCAGGTCGTCGCTGCGGAGGACTTCACCGGCCAGGGCGTCGAGGACCGCGACGGCCACGGCACCCACGTGGCGTCCACGGTCGCCGGCAGCGGCGCGGCGGACGCCTCGAAGGTGGGCATGGCACCAGGAACGGACCTGCTGATCGGCAAGGTCCTCGGGTTCGGCGGTGGCCAGGAGTCGTGGATCATCAACGGGATGGAGTGGGCGGTCGCGGAGGACGCGGACGTGGTGAACATGAGCCTCGGGTCCAACCAGCCCACCGACTGCACGGACCCGATGGCGCAGGCCGCGCAGCGACTGTCCGAGCAGACCAAGACCCTGTTCGTGATCGCTGCCGGCAACGCCGGCGCCCGCGAGACGGTCTCCTCTCCCGGTTGCGCCGAGGGTGTGCTGACCGTCGGTGCGGTCGACCCGGACGGCGAGACGGCCAGCTTCTCCAGCCGCGGAGCCACCCTCGGCGAGCACCGCGTGAAGCCTGACATCGCCGCTCCCGGCGTGGCGATCGTCGGCGCCCAGAACAACAGCCCCGGCGGCATCCACTACACCGCCATGTCAGGGACATCGATGGCCTCTCCGCACGTGGCCGGGGCCGCCGCGCTGGTGCGCCACGCGCACCCGGACTGGACCGCGCAACAGGTCAGGGCCGCCCTCGTCGGCTCGGTCAAGGCGGATGCCCGGGGCACCGTGTATGACCAGGGTGCCGGAGAGCTGTGGACGCCCAGCGCGATCCGGAGCACCGTCACCAGCGACGTCAGCGTGCAGCTGGCCAGCTTCGACTGGCCGCACGGCCGCGACGAGAGGGTCACCAAGCAGGTCAGCTACTCCAACGTCTCCGACCGGGCGGTGAAGCTGAACCTGAAGGTCGAGGACATCACCGGCGCTGACGGCCGAAGGATCTCGTCCGACGCGATCATCCTCCGTTCGCACACCGTCACCGTCCCGGCACACGGGACCGCCACGGTCGGGGTGGTCGCCCGCGGCGACCTGGGTGGGCTCCGCAACACGGCGTACGGCGAGATCGGCGGCCGGATCGTGGCCGAGGGCAGGGGCGCCTCGAAGGACGTCGAGGTCACGACTGCGGTGGGCTTCTGGCTCGAGCCGAAGACCGTGACCGTGACCGTGAAGGGAGTCAACCGCAACGGCGAGGCGGCCACGTCCGGCTTCCTCGACATCAGCGACCTGCACCAGCCCAGCCGCGCGGTCCAGTTCTTCACCGGAGCGGACCTCACCATGCAGGTCCGTGCGGGGAGCTACAACATCAGCGCGTTCATCCGCACCCCCAACCCCGACGGGACCTCCGCCTACGCGTGGGTCGGCGACCCCGAGGCCAGGTTCACCAAGGACACCACCCTGACTCTGGACGCACGCACGGCGCGCGAGGTGTCGGTGAGCGGGGACAGGGCGCTGAAGATCCGCTCCGGCTCGCTGGGCTTCCAGCGCGTCTGGGACAACCGCTGGGTCGTGGGCAACTCGGTCTTCGCGGCGAACGACCCCACGTTCTATGCGGCGCCGAGCAGTCGTGCCGACAACGGCGACTTCACGTTCGGGACCTACGTGCGGGCCTACGACCCCGCCGTCGCCGTCCAGGACAGCAGCTACGTCTACAACCTGGCGTTCACCGACGACCGGGTCTCCTCCGACCAGTCCCACGTCGTCTCTGATGCCGGGCTGGCGAGCGTGACGGAGAACTGGTACGCGCAGCGCCGGCCCGGATGGGCTCCCGAGGACTGGTCACGCGTGATCCCGGACGACGGCACCGGGCCGTTCTTCACGTCCAGCGGCAGCCGGGTGGCCGCACCCGGCACCCGGACGGCGTACTACACACCCGGCGTCGCCTGGCAGCAGCTCGCGTCCGGCAGCGGGTTCCGCACCATGCCGGAGACGTGGTTCGACCCGGTCCGCACCTACCGCGCAGGCGACCACCGGGAAACCGACTGGTTCAAGCTGCCGCACGCCACCGCGATGGCCGTCAATCCCGACGGCAGCCCGGCCCGGATCGCCGAGCGCCAGGGTTCCCTGGTCGGCTTCGCGTTCCCGGTCTGGCAGGACAGCGTCGATGGCCGCGTCGGAGCTGGTGGGTTCGCGGACATCGGCAACATGCAGGTCTGGCAGGACGGGACCCTTCTCGAGCACAGCGCGTTCCCGTCCGGCCAGTGGGACGTCGGCACCGAGGCGAGCAGGCTCAAGGTCCAGGTGAACCAGTTCCGGCTGACCCGGAACCAGGTGTGGGAGCTGGGTCTGGCTACGGTCAGCCGGTTCGAGTTCATGACCAGCCGGCCCCAGGGTGACACCGTCCAGGCGCTGCCGGTTGCGCTGCCCGGCTACGACGCTCCGGTTGACGGGCTGAACACCGCCCCCGCCGAGGCCGGCTTCCCGGTGAGTGTCGCCTTCCAGGGTCAGGACGGGTACGACCCCGGAACGATCGGCGAGTTCACCGCGAAGGTGACCTTCGACCCGATCGACATCGCCGACGTCGCCGGGCAGGCCAGGCCGCTGGAGTCCTACAACTGGATCGACGCACCCGTCGTCCAGCAGGACGGCCACTGGGTGGCGCTGGTCGACAACTCCGCCGCGGCCGGGAAGGTCGCCTCGCTCTGGATCCGGGCCGAGGACTCCCACGGCACCCGGACCGAGCAGTTCACGTTCAACCTGTACGGCGTCCAGTAGGACGCCTGACACTCACCCGGGGGAGGACGCGGCTGACCGTTCCGGTCGGCCGCGTCCTCCCGTGTCGTCTCAGCCCTTGAGGTCGCGCAGGATCCGTTGGCTGGCCAGCCGACCCGGAGAACCGATCACGCAGCCGCCGGGGTGGGTGCCCGAGCCGCACTGGTAGTAGCCGTCGATCGGGGTCGCGTACCGGCTCCAGCCCGGTGCCGGCCGGAAGAAGTACATCTGAGGTGCCAGGAACTCGCCCGCGAAGATGTTGCCCTCGGTGAGCCCGGTCTGTCGCTCGATGTCGACCGGCGTGACGACCTCGCGGTGCAGCACGAGCCTGCCGAAGCCAGGGAAGTGCTCCTCGAGCACGGCCTGCGCCTTGTCGCCGAACCGGTCGCGCTCGGTCTCCCAGTCGCTGCCGCGCAGCTCGTACGGCGCGTACTGCACGAAGCACGACATGACGTGCTTGCCCGGCGGGGCCATGTCGGGGTCGACGACGGACTGGATCGCGGCGTCGATGAAGGGCCGCTCGGAGTACCAGCCGTACTTGGCGGCGTCGAACGCCCTCTCGACGTACTCGATCGTCGGGCCGATGTTGAGGAAGCCACCGTAGTGGTCGACGGTGTCGGGTAGGGCGGGGAACACCGGCAGTCCGTCGAGGGCGAAGTTCACCTTGGCCGAGACGCCCCGGAACTTCATCCGCTCGATGTTGTCGACCAGGTCGCCCGGCAGCGTGCGGGGGTCGACGAGGTCGAGGAAGGTACGACGTGGATCGAGTGCCGAGACCACCACCGGGGCGCGGAGCTCAGTGCCGTCCTCGAGGGCGACGCCGACCGCCTTGCCGTCCTGCTGCAGCACCGCCGTGACCGGCGACTCGAGCCGGATCTCGGCGCCGAACGACTCGGCCGCCCGCGCCAGGACCTGGGTGAAGCCGCCGTTGCCACCCTTGTGGAACGCCCAGGACCCGAGGTGGCCGTCGTGCTCGCCCATCTTGTGGAACAGCAGCACCAGCCCTGACCCCGGCGACATCGGCCCGATCTTGTTGCCGATCACCGACGACGACGCGTGGAACCCCTTCACCGCGTCGTTCTCGAAGTAGTCGTCGAGCCAGTCCGACGCGCTGCCGGTGAGCAGCCGGACCACGTCGTGCATGACCTTCCGCTCGACCCCTCCGAGGTGGTCGAGCAGCCACTTCACGTCCGCCTGGTCCTCGGGGTCCTTGCCGAAGACGTCGGGGGGCGCGGTGTCGAACAGCGGTCGGATCACCTGGCAGACCCGGTCGAGGTCGTGGTGGTAGCGGTCGTACGCGTCCGCGTCGTGAGCGGAGTGACGGCGGATCTCCTGCAGGTTCTGGCCGTGGTCGTCGCCGAGCAGCAGGTAGTCGCCGTCACCGGTGGGGTGGAAGGAGGACGGCATCATCAGCGGCATGAACCCGTGCTCGACGAGGTTCAGCTCCTGGATGATGTCCGGCCGCAGCAGGCTGAGGGCGTACGAGAACGTCGTGAACGAGAAGCCCGGCAGCAGCTCCTCGGTGATGGCGGCGCCGCCGACGAGGTGTCGGCGCTCGAGGACGAGTGTGCGGAGACCGGCCTTCGCGAGGTAGGCGGCGTTGGTGAGTCCGTTGTGTCCGCCGCCAACGACGATGGCGTCCCACTCGCCCTTGGGCTTGGGGGTGTTCATGAGTCTCCTGTCCGGGCAGTCTTGCGGGGCGGGTCGAAGTGGGCCGCTCGGGTGGTGGTTGCGGCCACCGTGGTCGTGCGGTGGAGCAGCGAGATCTCCAGCCTCACGTCGGCACCTGGCCGGTCCCTGGTCGGAGCCAGCTCGGGGCGGACCCGAGCGAGGCCGATGTGCCGTTGGAGGACCGGGCTGTACATGAAGCTGGTCGCGTACCCCCCCAGCTCCTCCCCGGCGACGTCGTACACCATCGACTCGTAGGGGAGGGGGTGCTCGTCCTTGGGCGGGAACACCCCGGAGTCGCGGTGCAGGTGGTCCCAGTCGTGCCAGTCGACCACGATGCCCACGCTGGCCCAGCGGCTGCTGCCCTCGGTGAGCTCCCGCCGGATCGCGCTGCCGCCGACGAAGGCCCGGTCGCCGTCGCGCACGCCGCGGAGCATCCAGCCGAGGCCGAGCTCCTTGGGGGTGACGCGCTGCTCATCGGTGAAGGCCGTCCTCGAGCTCTGCCACTCGACGTCGATCAGCGGGAGGCCGGCCTCGATGCGCAGCATCATCAACGCCTCCTCGCCGAACGGGCGGAGGCCGTGGCCGTCACCGGCGTCGAGCACCGTGTCGAGCACGTCCAGCGCGCGGTCGGTCGGCACGGTGATCTCGTAACCGAGGTCGCCGGTGTAGCCGGTGCGACTCAGGGTCACCTCGGTGTCGGCCATCTTCACCTGGGTGTGAGCGAAGAACCCGAGGTCGTGCACCTCGGGCGCGAGCGTCGCGAGGACTCTGGCGCTGCGCGGCCCCTGGATCGCCAGCATCGCGTAGTCGTCCGACACGTCTTCCAGCTCGACCCGGAGCCGCCGGCCGTGGTCGGCGAACCACCCGAGCGTCGGGCGGGCCGCCGTGAGTAGGAAGTCGTCGTCGGAGTGCCGGAACACGACACCGTCTTCCATGACGAAGCCGCGGTCGTCGCACCACAGGGTGTAGTGCGCCTGCCCGGGTCGGCAGGTCCGGATGTCACGGGTGAGCACGCCTGCCAGGAGCGCCTCCGCGTCGGGTCCGGTGATCCGGTACTTGTACAGCGGTGAGGTGTCGAACACCCCGACGCTGTTGCGGACGGCGAAGTACTCGTGCTTGGGGGCGTGGCTGTACCGCAGCGGTGACAGGTGCGCCTGCCAGTGCGTGTAGAGGCCCTGGGTGTTGAGCTCGTTGAGCCGCCCGTGGAACGGAGTGGTCTTGTACACGCGTACAACATCGCATTTGCGGACCGCTCGATCAATACGTTCTACTCCGCCTGTGTCTCCACGGATGAGTAACGAGGACCGTCGCCGCCTGATGGTGGAGGCGGCGCTCACCGTGATGCTCCGCAAGGGGATCGCAGCCACTACCGCCCGCGATGTCGCGGCGGAGATGGAGTCCTCGCCGGGATTGATCCACCACTACTTCGACTCCATGGACGAGCTCGTCGCAGCGGCGTTCGAGGAGGTCGCCACTCGCGGCATCGAGGTGCTCCGCGAGGCCGTCAGCCGCGAGTCCGAGCCGACGGGTCGGCTCTCGGAGTTCTTCCGGTCCTACCTCCGCGACGACCGCGACTGGGCGTTCCAGCTCTGGCTCGACGCCTGGGCCGACGCCAACCGGAGTCCGACCCTGCAGGCCGCGTCACGGCGCCTGAACCTCGAGTGGCAGCAGCTGCTGGCCGAGCTGATCGCCGAGGGCGTCGCAGCCGGCACGTTCACCTGCCCCGACGTGCCTGCCGCCGCGTGGCGGATTCTCTCGATCCTCGACGGGCTGACTCTTCAGGCGGTCGCCCACGGCGAGCCGTTCGACCGTGCCTGGGTGCTGCCCTGGTCAGCAGGCGTCGCGGAGCGGGAGCTCGGGCTCCCACCCGGTGCGATCGATCTGAAAGATGTGGAATCTCCGGTCAACCATTGACACGGAGCGTCGTCTGATCACATGTGGATGTAGTGCGGACGGCGTACGAGCCAGGCTCGGGCGCTGAGCCCTGGCTGCGTCCGGTCGCGGAGGACCGGGACACGGTGGTCGCCAACCTGTTCGTCCTGCACCACCGACGCCTCGTCGGGCTCGCGGCGCTGCTGGTTGACGACCGCCGCACGGCGGAGGACGTCGTGCAGGAGGCTTTCCTGGGCCTCTACCGGCGCTGGCACAAGCTGCGCGACCCGGACGCCGCGGTGACGTTCCTGAACCGGTCCGTCGTCAACGGAGGGCGGGACACGCTTCGTCGCAGGCGGCGAGGGGGTGCGGCGATGCTGCGACTGGTGCCGCGGTCGGAGGAGCTGGCGTCGGCCGAGCAGTCGGTCGTCGATGCTGCTGAGCACGATCAGCTGTGGACTGCCGTGGTGCAGCTGCCGATGAGGCAGCGACAGGTGCTGGTGCTGCGCTACTACCTAGACCAGAGCGAGGCCGAGATCGCGGACACGCTCGGGATCTCACGGGGGTCCGTCAAGAAACATGCGAGCCGCGGCATTGCCGCGCTCTCGTCACAGTGGGAGGCAAGCTCATGAGCACGCGGGAGATCGAGCGTGAGCTGGTGGATGTCCTCCACCGACACGCGGAGGATGCCATGACCGGTACCGACACTCACACCGAGCACGAGAGGTTCAGGGAGCAGATCGAGATCGGCCCCGACAACACCCCCCGCAACCGGTGGACCGTCGGTGTCGCTGCCGCGGCGGCGGTGATGGCCGGGATCGGCGTGTGGGCGCTGGGCGACAAAGGCGGTGAAAACGGAACCCCGCCGGCGGCGCCGTCGGAGGTCCTCTCCGACGCCGAGATCGCGCAGGGCTTCGTCGAGGCGTACGGCGACGGCGACGTGGTACGGGCCGCGACGTACCTCGCGCCGGGCCGCGAGCCCTACCCCGACTGGGAGATGTACGTCGAGCGCGACGTCGTGTGGGGCATGACCTTCCTCTTCGAGCCGTGTGAGGCGAAGACCGAGACCCCGTTCGGCACGGCCGTTCTCTGTCCCTTCGACATCCACACGGCGTACTCCGAGGCGATGGGCGCGGGTCCCTTCACCGGCAACAGCTTCACCGTGTACGTCAAGCACGGCGCTGTCGTCCAGGCCGACTACCAGATGCCGTACGCGACCAACGGCCAGGCCACTTACGTCGAAGGGGTGTGGGCCTGGGTGGCGCACAACTATCCGCAGGACTGGGACTTCTTGAGTCTGGACGAACCCGACGTTCCGAAGGCACAGTGGTCGCGCTGGCTGCGGATGTGGGACGACGCCCTCGACGCCTACCACGAGGCTGAGACCGGAGGCGACGCCGAGTAGCCGCAATTATTGGCGGAGCCGGATCTGGCCGCTTGCTCCATCGGGTGGAGTGACGCAGACGGCGCGCGCTCGGTCCGCGACGGCGTCGGGCAACGGCGCGGAGGAGCCGCCGCGTACGTGCACGCCCAGGACCTCCTCGCTGGCGCGGAGCCGGTCCGAGGCCCACAGCTCGTGCCAGATCCACAGCAGCTTGGAGGTGACGCCGATGATCGACGAGCGGACCTCCAGCTCGCTGCCTGCGGACACTTCGTCCAAGTAGCGGATGTGCGCCTCAACCGTGTACAGCGAGGCGTCGTTCGCGGTGCGGTACTCCGGACCCAGCCCGACGGCGTCCATCACGGCGTCGGTGGCGTGGCCGAGCACCAGCACGTAGTAGGCCTCGGACAGATGCCCGTTGTAGTCGATCCACGCGTCCTGGACGGGCTCGCGCCAGACGGAGAAGGTCACGCCCGACCCAGCGCCCGCAGCACCGCGATCACGCCGCGGTCGCGCTCGGCCACGAGATCGTCGATGGTGCGGTCGCCGGCCTCGCGGAGGCACCCGTCCACCACGGCGTCGCGCAGCTCGGGTGTGAGCTCGGCGGCCTGCAGCCGGGTCCACGGCGAGAGCAGCGACGGCCCGAAGTGGTCCAGCATGTGCGCCATGCCGCCCTGTCCGCCCGCCAGGTGGAAGGTGAGCATCGGCCCGTGGATCGGCCAGCGCAGGCCCGGCCCGTCGGTGATCGAGAGGTCGATCTGCTCCACTGTCGCCTCCCCGGCGGCCACCATGTGCAACGCCTCACGCCACAGCGCCTCCTGCAGCCGGTTGGCGATGAAGCCGGGCACCTCGTGATCCATCGTGATCACCGACTTGCCGGCCAGCCGGAAGAAGTCCGAGGCCCACGCCACCACGTCAGGGTCGGTGAGCTTGCCGCCGACCACCTCCACGAGCGGGATGAGGTACGGCGGGTTGAACGGGTGCCCGACGACCGTGCGTCCCGGGTCGGCGCAGTCCGTCTGCATCTCCGTCATGGCGTAGCCGGAGGTCGACGACGAGATGACCACGCCCTCCGGCGTCACGGCGTCGATGTCGGCCAGCAGCCGACGCTTGAGGTCCAAGTCCTCCGGAGCACTCTCCTGGACGAAGTCGGCCTGTGCGCAGGCCGCCGCGAGGTCGGGCTCGTAGGCCAGGTTCGACCGAGCCGCGCCGTCGGCCAGCCCGAGCTCGGTCAGCGCCGGCCAGGCAGCGTCGACCAGGTGACGCAAACGCTCCTCCGCGCCGTCACCCGGGTCCCAGGCGACGACGCGGTAGCCGCGGGCCAGGAAGTAGGCGACCCACCCGCCACCGATGACGCCGGCACCGGCGCAGACGACGGTACGGACGTCCTCGGGACTCGGCCTCATCGAGACCGCGCCTTCAGCTGCAGGATCTCACGCCCCTCGTCGGGGGTGGCCACCTTCGCGCCCATGCTCTCCACGATCGTCCTGGCCCGCTCGACCAGCTGGGCGTTGGTCGCCTTCACGCCCCGGCTCAGGTAGAGGTTGTCCTCGAGACCCACGCGGACGTGACCCCCGAGCAGCACTGACTGCGCCACCCAGGGCATCTGCATCGGACCGAGCGCGAACGACGCCCACACCGCGTCCGCGGGCAGCTGCTTGACCATGGCCGCGAGGGTCAGCGGGTCGGCGGGCGCGCCGTACGGGATGCCCATGCACAGCTGGTACATCGCCGGGGCGTCGATCAGCCCCTCCTCGACCAGCTGCTTGGCGAACCACAGGTGGCCGGTGTCGAAGATCTCCATCTCGCAGCGGACGCCGAGCTCCTGGATCTTCTTCGCGCCCTCGCGAAGCATGTCGGGGGTGCTGACGTAGACCAGGCTGCCCTCGCCGAAGTTGAGGCTGCCGCAGTCGAGGGTGCAGATGTCGGGCAGCAGCTCCTCGACGTGCGGCAGCCGGTCGACCCCGCTGACCAGGTCGGTCCCGTCGAGGAACGACGTGGGCTGGTGGGGGTCCAGCACCAGGTCGCCGCCCATGCCGGCAGTGGTGTTGATGACGACGTCGACGTCGGAGGCACGGATCCGCTCCACGACCTCGCGGTACAACGCCACGTCGCGTGACCCCTTCCCGGACTCGGGGTCCCGCACGTGGATGTGCACGATGGTGGCCCCCGCTCGTGCCGCCGCGATGCCCGACTCGGCGATCTGCTCGGGAGTCACGGGCACGTGCTCCGAACGGCCGACGGTGTCGCCGGCCCCGGTCAGGGCGCAGGTGATCATGACGTTGCGGTTCACGGGGAGGACTCCTTCGGGTGCTGCGGGTGGGTGTCGACGTCGATGGACCGGAGGCCGGAGGGCCGGGTCCCCGCTATGGAGGCAGGCACGCTGGGGCCTCAGTCGATCCTCGGGCTGTTGTTCAACAGCGTGCGGGTGTAGTCCTCGCGCGGGTTGTCCATCACCTCGACCACCGGGCCGGCCTCGACGACGCGGCCCCGCTGGAGGATCTCCACGCGGGAGGCGATCGAGCGCACCAGCGCGAGGTTGTGGGTCACGAAGAGCATGCTGATGCCGCGCTCCTGCCGCAGGCCCTCGAGCAGCTCCACGATCGAGCCCTGCACCGACACGTCGAGTGCCGACGTGATCTCGTCGCAGATGATCACGTCGGGCTCGGCGGCGAGTGCCCGGGCGATCGCGACCCGCTGCCGCTCGCCGCCCGAGAGCCGGCTCGCCTGGTAGCGGAGCATGGCCGGGCCGAGGGCCACCTGGTCGAGCAGGGCGACGACGCGGTCCGTCGCCTCCTTGCCCTTGGCGATCCCGAACAGCTCCATCGGACGCTTCACGATCTGCTCGATCGTCAGCCGCGGGTTCAGCGAGAGGTACGGGTTCTGGAAGATGTACTGCAGTCGCTTGCGGTTGAGCGCGCTGCGCTGACGAGCACCCCGGGCGAGCGGGTCGCCCTCGAACGCGATCGTGCCCTTCCAGTCCTTGTGCAGCCCACCGACCGACCGCGAGATCGTGGTCTTGCCGCTGCCGGACTCCCCGACCAGCGCCACCACCTCGGCCTTGGCGAGGTCGAAGCTCACGTCGTGGACGACGTGCGTGCGGCCGTAGAACACGTCGAGTCCCTCGACCGACAGGATCACCTCGCGCGGCTTGTCCGGGTCTGCGTCGGGCACGGTGCCGCGGGAGATGTCCCACGATCCGATCTCGTGTGCCCGGATGCACCGGACATCGTGCGCGTCCGCGATCGGGAGGAGGGCCGGGACGGCGGTGCGGCACTCATCGATCGCGAAGGAGCACCGGTCGTTGAACCGGCAGCCGGCGGGGCGTGCCCCCGGGGCGGGTGTACGACCCGGGATGCCGGTGAGCGCCCGCGCCTGGCTCAAGTGCGGGATCGAGTCCAGCAGCGCCCGGGTGTAGGGGTGCGACGGGTTGCTGAAGATCGCGTCGCGGGGGCCGAGCTCCACGATCTGACCGGCGTACATGACAGCGACCCGGTCGGCGATGTTGGCGACCACCGCCAGGTCGTGGGTCACGTACAGCGCGCTGACGCCGTGCGCCCGGCACAGCTCGGCCATCGTCGCCAGCACCATCGCCTGGGTGGTCACGTCGAGGCCGGTGGTGGGCTCGTCGAGCACCAGCACCTTCGGCTTGGGCAGGAACGCCATCGCGAGCGCGACCCGCTGGACCTGGCCACCGGACAGCTGGTGGGCGTAGCGGCTCAGGAACTCGTCGTCGTTGGGCAGACCGACCTCGGCCAGCCCATCCCGAGCACCCTGGCGCCGGGACTCCGAAGTCCCGATGCCGCGCAGCTCCTGCAGCTCGACGAGCTGCTTGCCGATCCGGATGCTCGGGTTGAGCGCGGAAGCCGGGTCCTGCGGGACGTAGGCGATCTCTTCGCCGCGCACCTGCCGCATGTCGCGCCAGTGCATCGCGAGCACGTCTCGCTCCTCGAGGAGCACCTTGCCCGCCGAGATCACGGCGCCGGCCCGGGAGTAGCCGAGCAGGGAGGTGCCGACGGTCGTCTTCCCGGAGCCCGACTCGCCGACCAGGCCGACGACCTCGCCGGGGTGCAGGACGAGGTCGATGTCGTCGACGACGTCGACGTCCTTGCCCGTGAGCATGACCTCCAGGTCCTCGACGACCAGCCCGCCGGTCGGCGCCTTCGCGGTGGCGGGGCCCTGCTCGGTCGCCGTCATCAGGCCTCTCCTCGCTGGGCGACCTGCGCGATGCCGTCGGCCATCAGGTTGGTGCCGATGCAAAAGATCGCGATGATCAGCACCGGCGCCAGGACGGCCCAGGGCTGGGTCGGCAGTCCCAGGCCGTTCTCCTGGATCATCTGGCCCCAGTTGGCCGCCCCCGGGTCGGCCGAGAACCCGAGGAAGCCGAGCGAGCCGACGAACCCGATCGAGAAGGTGAGTCGCAGCCCACCCTCGGCCAGCAGCGGGGCGTTCATGTTCGGGAGCACCTCCGCGACGATCACCCGTGTGCGCTTCTCGCCGAGCGCCTCGGCGGCGGTGACGAAGTCGCGCGAGACCAGGCCGAGTGCGACACCGCGCGCCAGTCGGGCGACTCGAGGGGCGTGCGAGACGCCGACGAGCACGATCAGGATCCAGGCCGTCGGCTGCTCCAGGGCGGTGAGCACGAGCAGGGCAAGCAGGATCTGAGGGAAGGAGAGGACCACGTCGTTGAGACGCATGATCACCTCGTCCCACCAGCCGCCGGCGTAGGCCGCCACGATGCCGATCGCGATGCCCAGGACCATGCCGAGCAGGGTGCCGAAGAGCGCGATGAGAAGGATCTCGCGGCCGCCGTACATCACCCGGCTGAGCACGTCCTGGCCGAGGTAGTCGGTGCCGAGCACCCCTTCCTTGCTGAAGGGAGGCCCGGCCACCTCGGTCTCCCCGAACGGCGCGAGGTAGGGCCCGGCGATCACGAACGCCACGAGCAGCAGGGTGATCCCCAGACCCGCGACGAAGCGCTTCTGCTTCATCGCCTTCCGGAACGTCGAGGGCTCGGCCGGTGCGATGGGCGGCTCGGTCGGGGGTGGGGTCACTGCCTCTGCACTCATGACGAGATCGCCGTCCTCGCGCGTGGGGTCAACAGGATGGACAGGAGGTCCGCGATCAGGTTCACCACGACGTAGACGCTCGCGATGATCATGCTCAGTGCCTGCACCATGGCCACGTCGTGGTTGCGCACCGAGTCCACGAGCTGGCGGCCGATCCCGGGGTAGGAGAACAGCGTCTCGACGACCACGACACCGCCTGCCAGGAAGGCCAGTTGGAGCGCGATCACCTGGATGCCGGGCACGATCGCGTTGAGCAGCGCGTGCTTGCGCATCACGACCTTCTCGGGGATGCCCTTGAGGCGAGCGAGCTCGACGTAGTCGCTGTCGATCACCTCGAGCAACGAGGCGCGCACGATGCGGGACACGTACGGCGTCACCCACAGCACCAGGGTCAGCGTGGGGAGCACCATGCTCTGAGGCTCGTCCCAGGGACTCCCACCCTGCGGGACCAGCGTGACCGCAGGGAGGACCGTGAACACGGTCGTCGCGAACAGCGCGATCAGCAGCACGCCGATGACGAACTCCGGCAGCCCGGCCATGGCCAGCAGGACCGTCTGGATCACGGCGTCCGGGCGCTTGCGGCGGTAGTGCACCGAGATCATCGCGACGATGAAGGCCAGCGGGATCATCACCCCCGCCGAGAGGAGGACCAGCACCGCGGAGTTGAGCACGGTGTCGGAGATCTGCTCACCCACCGGTTGCCCGTTGGCCAGGGACACGCCCAGGTCGCCCGTGAGCAGACCGCCGAGCCAGTCGAGGTACCGCGACACGAGCGACTGGTCAGTGCCGAGGAGCGCCTCCAGCTCGGCCACGCGGCCGGGGTTGGAGTTGTAGTCGCGGCCGAGGATCGCCCGGACCGGGTCGCCCAGGGCGGCCGTGGCCAGGAAGGTGAGGACAGAGACGAGCCACAGGGTCAGGACGGCCAGCCCGAGCCGTCGGGCGATCCACAGTGCCCAGGCAGCCGCGCCGTGCTGGCCCCTCGGCGGGGCGACCTCCTCGAGCGGATCCTGCAGAGCGGTCGCGACGTCAGTCATGCCGAGATCCCTGCCGGCCCTACTGGACCGAGACGTGCTGGAACTTGTAGGAGCCGAGCGGGAGGTACTTGCTCGGCTCGAGACCCTGGACGCCGGCAGCGTAGCCGTCGACCTGCTGGCGGAAGCCCCAGATGATCAGGCCGCCCTCGTTGTACTCGATCTCCTGCGCCTGGTGGAGCAGCTCCGTGCGCTTGGTCTCGTCGAGCTCCTTGGCCGCGGCGTTGACGAGATCCCGGTGCTGCTCGTTGTCCCAGTGCGTCTCGTTGTAGGTGCCGCCCTGGTTCGGCGGGAAGGTGCCGACCACTGCCTGGGGGATGTAGTTGCGCGTGTTCCAGAAGTCCTGCGCGAAGGCGTAGGACAGGTAGTCGTCGTCGTAGAAGGGTGTCTTCTTCGTGACCTTCACGTCGACGCCCGCGGCCTTCGCCTGCTCGGCGAACAGGTTGGCGGCGGCCGGGGCGACCGAGCCGATGTCGTCGCCGGTGAAGAGCTCGACCTGCAGCCCCTCCTGGCCCGCCTCGGCGAGCAGCGACTTGGCCTGGTCGATGTCCTGCTCGCGCTGGGGCAGGTCGCTGTTGAAGGCCGTGTCGAAGGGCGCGTAGAGGTCGTTGCCGAGGATGCCGTAGCCGCTCAGCGTCTGGTCGATCATCTGCTGTCGGTCCACGATCAGGCGCATCGCCTGCCGCACCCGGTTGTCGCTGAAGGGAGCGACGTCGACACGCATCGTGAACGGGATCCAGGCACCGGTGTCGGACACCAGGACGCCGCCACCGGCACCCTCGATGGTCTCGATCAGGTTGTAGGGCAGGTTGTCGACCGTCTGGATCTGGCCGGACTGCAGCGCGTTGACCTTGGAGCTGTCGTCGGCGAAGTCCTGGATCTGCAGCTCGTCGACGAAGGCCGGATCGCCCCAGTAGTCGGCGTACTTGGTGAACGTGCTGGTCTTGCCCGGCTCGAAGGACTTGTAGGCGAACGCGCCGGTGCCGACCGGGTTCGCGATGTCGAAGTCGGTCGGGATGATGCCGAGGGTGTACTCGGCGAGCAGCCCGTCGAGGATCGCGTACGGCGTGTTGAGCACCAGCTCGAGAGTCGTGTCGTCGATCACCTTGGTCGACTGGAAGTCGATGATCTGCGACAGCTGGCCACCGGCGGAGAGCGGCGCCTTCGGATCGGCGACCCGCTGGATGCTGAACCACGCGTCCTCGGCCGTCACGGTCTTGCCGTTGTGGAACGTGACGTCCGGGCGCATCTTGATGGTCCACGTGGTGGCGTCGCTCGAGCCCTCGATCGACTCCGCGAGAGCCGGCTCGAGCTCGTAGTTGCTGTTCCAGAACAGCAGGGGTTCGTAGAGATTGCTCGCCCGGGCGATGTCGGGGTTGGTGACCGGCGCGTGCGGGTCGAGCGTGTCCTTGCTGCCACCGCCGGTCGCGCCGTGGATCAGGACGCCGCCCGAGCCCTGCGGTCCACCGCCGCCACCGCCACCGCCCCCGCCGTCACCTCCGCATCCGGCGAGGAATCCGCTTCCTGCGACCGCAGCGGCACTGACCCCGGAGTAGCGAAGCAGCTGTCGACGGGAGATTTCCAGGTGGCGGCGCGAGGTCTGGTTCACTTGGTGACTCCCTGTTGCGCTATGCGAACGTGTGATGTGATCTACGCAACATAAAGGCGGTGGGTTGTGCCGGTCAATGAATCGGGCCAAACGGTCACTCGGTTGTCACCTTCGACGCAGCGCCCCGCGTCGACCCGGGTTCAGTCGGTGGAGCGCGCTGCGGCCCTGCTTCGAGCCGTGGCGGCGGCGACCGGGTCAGCCGGCTCCGCCACCGCGCTGGCCGCGACGGTCGGGCTCAACCGCACCACGACGTGGCGCATCCTGACCACGCTCGAGCACGAGCGCCTGGTCACGCACGACCCGGAGACCGGGACGTACACACTGGGGTTCGGCCTGATCGACCTGGCCGGCCAGGCCGACGGCGTCGCCCTGGTCCGCTCGGCGCGGGTCGTGCTGCAGCAGTTGGCGGCCGCGGCGCGGGAGACGGCGGCGCTGGCCGTCGTGCGCGGCGGCGCGCTGACCTACGTCGCCGAGTCGACGGCCGATACCGTGGTGGCGGCCGGCTGGCAAGGCCGGGAGGTCGCGATCCACGCGACGTCGACCGGCAAGGTCCTGCTGGCGTTCTCCCACCCGGCCGAGCTCCGCGTGCTCCTGAGGCTGCCGCAGGGCTCGCGACTGCCGCGGTACACCCCGGCGACGATCACCTCGCTGGCCACGCTCGAGAAGGAGCTCGCGCTCACCCGCGAGCGCGGGTACGCCGTGTGCCGGGGCGAGTTCGAGAGCACGGCCTGGGGGGTCTCGGCGCCGGTGCTCGACCTCGCCGGGCACCCGGTCGCGGTCGTCAGCGTCTGGGGGCCGAGCGAACGCCTCGGTGAGGACCGGTTCGAGGAGCTCGGCGCGATGGCCATCGCCGCCGCAGCCGAGATCACAGGGCGAGGGGCCTCGCCGTCTGCCTGAGCATGAGGAGCGATACCGCCTCGATGTAAGGTGTCAGCGTGACTTTCGCACGTGACACCGAGCAGGCGCTGCTCGCGGCGGTGTCGCTCGTCAACTCGGCGGAGGCGCCCGACACGCTCACCTCCCTGGCCGAGCTCGACGAGTTCTGGGCCGGGTTCGGCTACACCGGTCGCCACGACCGTGACGAGGCCGAGCTGGCCGACGTCCGTGCGCTGCGTCCTCGCCTGCGCCAGCTGCTCACCGCCGAGCGCGACACCGCGGTGGAGATGGTCAACGACCTGCTCGAGCGGGCCGAGGCCAGGCCGAAGCTCGTCAGGCACGACGACCTCGACTGGCACCTGCACGTCGTGGATCCGCAGACCCCGCTGGCCGAGCGGATCGCAGTTGAGACCGCGATGGCGATGATCGACGTGATCCGGGCCGACGAGATGTCGCGGCTCGATGTCTGTGCCCAGGACGACTGTCAGGGCGTCGTGCTCGACCTGTCCCGCAACCGCTCCAAGATCTTCTGCAGTCCGTCCTGCAGCAACCGGGCCGCCGTCGCTGCCTACCGCGCCCGCCGACGCTGACCCGCACCCGACGTGCGAGCGCAGCGCGGCCGTCCGGCGCCGATTGCCATTTGCCGACACCGACGCCACAGTGACCACGAACGGGGCCCGCCACCACATCGCCAGGACGGAGGAACGCTGAGCCGTGACCGCCGAGCACCGCCCGAACCCGAGCCGACCCGGTCGGACCGCGCTTCCCCTCGACGTCGACACCACGGCCAGGCCGATCCGCCCGGTCCTGCCGGACGCCGGATCACCCAACGTCGTCATCGTGCTGATCGACGACATGGGGTTCGGCGCGTCGACGGCGTACGGCGGGCCGTGCGAGATGCCCACCGCGCAACGGCTGGCTGACGAGGGGCTGCGCTACAGCCGCTTCCACGTCACGCCGCTGTGCTCGCCGACCCGGCAGGCGCTGATGACCGGCCGGAACCATCACTCGGTCGGGATGGGGGTGACCTCGGAGATGTCGACGCCCGAGCCGGGCTACCACGGCTACCGCCCGGCCAGCGCAGCGACGATCGCCCAGATCCTGGGCGGCAACGGGTACTGCACCGCGGCGTTCGGCAAGTGGCACCAGACCCCGCCGGTCGAGGTCAGTCCGTCCGGCCCCTTCCACCGGTGGCCGATGGGGGAGGGCTTCGACTACTTCTACGGGTTCATGGGCGCGGAGATGAACCACTGGTACCCGCAGCTCTACCAGGGGAGGTACCCGATCGAGCCCGACCGGCTCCCCGAGGACGGCTACCACCTCTCCGAGGACCTGGTCGACCGGGCCATCGAGTGGGTCGAGAACCAGCGTGCGATCACCCCGGACCGGCCGTTCTTCACCTATCTAGCCCTCGGTGCGACGCACGCGCCCTTCCACGTCGCCCCGGAGTGGCGCGACAAGTACGCCGGCCGCTTCGACGCGGGCTGGGACGCCCAGCGCGAGGCCACCTTGGCCCGGCAGAAGGAGCTCGGCGTCGTGCCCGAGTCGGCCGAGCTGGCCCCGTGGGCGGAGGGCGTGCCGCACTGGGACGAGCTCGACGAGACCGAGCGCCGCGTCGCGACCCGGTTCATGGAGACCTACGCCGGCTTCGCGGAGCACGCGGACGTGCAGATCGGCCGCTTCGTCGGTGCCCTCGAGGAGCTCGGCGTGCTCGACGACACGCTGTTCTTCTACCTGCTCGGTGACAACGGCGCGTCCGGTGAGGGCGGTCCGCGCGGCACCTTCCGCGAGCACATGGTCGGTCACGGCATCCAGGACGACACCGCCGACATGGCCGCTCGGCTGGACGCCCTGGGCGACCCGACGACGTATGCCATCTACCCGGTGGGCTGGGCGCTGGCGATGAACACGCCGTACCCGTGGACCAAGCAGATCACCCATCTCGGCGGCACGCGGGACGGCATGATCGTGCGCTGGGGCAACGGCATCGCGTCACGGGGCGAGGTCCGACACCAGTGGCACCACGTGATCGACGTGCTGCCGACGATCCTCGACGCGGTCGGCCTGCCCGAGCCCGAGAGGGTCGGCGGCGTCCGGCAGCAACCGGTCGAGGGCACCAGCCTGCGCTACTCCTTCGACGACGCGGACGCGCCCGACCGGCGCACCACGCAGTACTTCGAGATGATCGGCAACCGGGCCATCTACCACGACGACTGGACGGCCGTGACCCGTCACGGCACGCCCTGGGAGATGGTCGACACCCCCGAGCGTCCCTTCGACGAGGACGTCTGGGAGCTCTACGACCACACGACCGACTGGACCCAGGCGCACGATCTCGCCGACACCGACCCCGATCGGCTGCGCGATCTCCGGCGGGTCTTCGACCAGGAGGCCGAGAAGCACCACGTGCTGCCGCTCGACGACCGGGTCACCGAGCGCGAGAACCCGGACGTGGCCGGCCGGCTCGACCTGCACCGAGGTCGGTCGACCCTGAGCTTCGGCCCGCGGACCGGCCGGCTCAGCGAGGAGGCGGCTCCCAACGTGAAGAACCGTTCCCACGTCATCACCGCCGACCTCGAGGTGCACACCGGGACCAACGGCGTGGTCGTCGCGCAGGGCGGGCGGTTCGGCGGGTGGTCGCTGTATTGCGTGGACGGCGTCCCGGCGTACGCGTACAACTACGTGGGCCGCGACCTCACCACCGTGCGCGGATCCGGGCCGATCACGCCGGGCCGGCACGAGCTCGTCGTCCGGTTCGCCTACGACGGCGGGCCGCCCGGCAGCGGCGCCGAGGTGGTCCTCGAGGTCGATGGCGTCAGCGTCGGTTCGGGCCGGATCCCGGTCACGACGGCGTACTACTTCTCCTTCGACGAGACCTTCAACGTCGGCGTCGACCGAGGCACCCCGGTGACCGATGACTATCTACCGGTGCACAACCGGTTCGAGGGAGTCATCCACCGCGTGCGCTTCGACCTGGCCGACGTCGCCGATCACGGCACCGACGAGGGCCGGGAGCGCGCCGTGATGGTCCATCAGTGACGTCCGCGGTGAGCGACTGCTCCTCGTTGTCCGGGGTGCTCAGCCGGCCATCGCCTCGACCTGCTCCGGCTGAGGCCGACCCTTGTAGCTGCTGACCCTGGCAAGCACCGGCCACCGCGAGGCGGAGCGGCGGGCGCGCAGCGTGGTGAGTGCCGAGTGGGCGGCGATCGCGGCCCACAGGAGGTTGGAGCCGACGCTGGGCCAGGCGCCGTACACAGCGCTGGCTGTACCGGCGAGCAGCCCGGCCACGCCGTTGAGCGCGGAGTAGCGGAGCGACGTCGCGTGCCACCGGCCGCGACTCAGCAGGACGTAGGCAGCGATGCTGCCGATCGTCCCGATCCACCCCATGGCTAACGCGATCATCCCTGTTCCCTCGACGTGCTCCTGCGCGGCCGACTGCCGGCCCGACCGCACCCATGGTGAAGGGATCACCGGGGTTAGCACAATTGCACTTCACGACATCCGGGGTTTAGCATTGCTGAAGTGATCATCGACCCTGGTCGGTTGCGCTTCCTGCTCGCCGTCGCCCGGTACGGCGGCGTCCTCGCCGCAGCAGACGAGCTGGCCGTGACGGCCTCGGCGGTGTCCCAGCAGATCGCCAAGCTCGAGCGGGAGACCGGCCATCTCCTGCTGCACCGGGCGTCGTCCGGCAGCGTGCTGACACCGGCCGGCCTCGCCCTGGCCGAGGCCGCCGAGGACGTCGAGCGCGCGGTCGCGGTGGCCCGCTCCCGACTGGAGGAGACCGCCGCCGAGGTCAGCGGCTCGGTCCGCATCGGGGGCTTCCAGTCGTTCCTGGCCACGGTCCTGGCACCGGCGCTCCCGGACTGGCGCCACCGCTACCCCGCGCTCCGGTTCGGGACCGTGGAGGCCGAGGAGGCCGACCTGATGCGGGACCTGCGGACCGGGATGCTCGACGCGGTCGTCGTCGAGCTCGACGCCGGTGAGAGCTACACACCGCCGCGCGGCACCACCGACGTACCGTTGCTCGACGAGCCGTGGAAGCTGGTCGTTCCTTCGGGCGCCCTGATCACCACGGACGTCATCGACCTGAGTCGCCTCGGTATGCCGTGGATCGGCCTGGACCCCTCTGCCGCGAGCGCCAAGGCGATGCACCGAGTCCGGCGCGAGCTCGGCGGCGAGGAGTCGACTCAGCACAGCTTCTTCAGCTACCAGAACGCTCTCGCGCTCGTCGCTGCCGGCGAGGGGGTCACGCTGGCGCCCGCACTGGCCCTTGAGTCGCTCCCGGCTCAGGGCGTGGACGTCCTGGACGTCCCCGGACTGGGGATGCGCCGGGTCGTGCTGCGTCACCTGACGCGCAACCGGAACGCCAGCCCCACCCTGGCCACCGCCACCACCCTGATCCGCGAGGCCGCTGCGGCGTTCTCGTACGAGTCCTCGGGTATGTGATCTGCTACGAAGCGCAACGTTCGGGCGCTGCAGTGCCGAGAGCCGGATGGACGCAGTCCCGATCCGAGGAGACGCTATGGACTTCGCGTTGACAGATGAGCAGCGCAGCATCGTGGAGGTGACCCGGGCGTTCGTCGAGCGCGAGCTGTACCCGCACGAGGAGGAGGTCGAGCGGACCGGCGTGCTGCCGCCCGAGCTCGCCGCCGAGATCCGCCGCAAGGCCCTGGCGGCCGGGCTGTACGCCGCGAACATGCCCGAGCAGGTCGGCGGAGCCGGCCTGGACGCGGTCACGCTGGTGCTGTTCGAGAAGGAGCTCGGCAAGACCAGCTATGCCTTGCACTACACCGGGGTCGCGCGACCCTCGAACATCCTGCTCGCCGGAACTCCCGACCAGCGGGAGCGCTACCTGCTCCCCTGCGTGCGCGGCGAGCGCGTCGACTGCCTGGCGATGACCGAACCCGAGGCGGGGTCCGATGTCCGCGCGATCCGGACCCGCGCGACCCGCGACGGGGACGACTGGCGGATCAGCGGCACCAAGCACTTCATCAGCCACGCCGACGCGGCCGACTTCGTCATCCTCCTCGCCCGCACCGGCACCGACGACACCGGTCGGGCGACGATGTCGATCTTCCTCGTGGACCTCGACACCCCCGGGGTGGCCCTTCACGACGGCTACCGCAACGTCTCCCACCGCGGGTACACCAACTCGATCATCGACTTCGACGATGTCCGCGTCCCCAGTGACGCGCTGCTCGGCGAGGAGGGCCAGGGGTTCGCGCTGGCGGGCACCTGGCTCGGATCGACCCGGCTCCAGGTGGCTGCGACCTGCCTGGGCAGGGCCGAGCGAGCGCTGGACCTGTCGGTCACGCATGCCGCACGCCGCAAGCAGTTCGGTCAGCCGATCGGTCGGTTCCAGGGGGTCGGCTTCAAGCTGGCCGACATGGCCACGGAGCTGCGGGCCGCGGAGCTGCTCACGCTGCACACCGCGTGGCGGTACGACCAGGGTGCCGCGACCGACGCCGACATCGCGATGGCCAAGCTCAAGGCGACCGAGATGCTGGCGATGGTGGCCGACGAGGCGATCCAGATCCACGGCGGTATGGGGCTCATGGACGAGCTCCCGCTGGAGCGGATCTGGCGCGACGCCCGGATCGAGCGCATCTGGGACGGCACGTCCGAGATCCAGCGCCACATCATCGCCCGCTCGATGCTGCGACCGTTGGGAGCATGACGATGACCCGCGCCCCGCGTGACTGCGTCCGGACCCACCAGGAGGACGGCGTCCTCGAGGTGACCCTCGACCGCCCCAAGGCCAACGCCATCGACCTGGCCACGAGCCGCATGATGGGTGAGGTCTTCGCCGGCTTCCGCGACGACCCCGAGCTCCGGGTGGCGATCCTGCGCACGGCAGGGGAGAAGTTCTTCTCTGCCGGGTGGGACCTCAAGGCCGCGGCCGCCGGCGACCCGGTCGAGGGCGACTACGGCGTCGGTGGCTTCGGCGGGCTCCAGGAGCTGCCCGGGCTCAACAAGCCGGTCATTGCCGCCGTTCACGGGCTCGCGATGGGCGGCGGCTTCGAGCTGGCCCTGTCGTGCGACCTGATCTACGCGTCGGAGAGCACGCAGTTCGGCCTGCCCGAGATCAATGCCGGCACGCTCGCCGACGCGGCCACGGTGAAGCTGCCGAAGCGGATCCCCTACCACGTGGCGATGGAGCTTCTCCTGACGGGCCGCTGGATGGCGGCCACCGAGGCGGCCCGCTGGGGACTGGTCAACGAGGTCCTCCCCGACGACGAGGCGGTCCGCGCGCGTGCCTGGGAGGTCGCACGGATGCTCGCCGCCGGTCCACCGCTGGTGTTCGCCGCGATCAAGGAGACCGCCCGGGTCGCCGAGTCCCTGTCGTTCCAGGAGGCGATGGGCCGGATCACGTCGGGTTCCATACCGACAGTGGCGACGCTCTACGCCTCGGAGGACCAGCTCGAAGGCGCCCGCGCGTTCGCGGAGAAGCGCAAGCCGGTGTGGAAGGGCCGCTGACAGCCTGCAGCGCATCTGCGCTAGACGGGTCATTGACCGTGGGTCCAACGGTCGAGAGTGTGTGCGCAGCCGGCAGGACGATCCTCGGAGCGACCATGCCGAAGACAACCAGGGGGGGTAGGGAACGCATGAGGAAGCTACTGGTAGCGGTGGTGGCGGCGGTGCCGCTCGTCGCCGGTGCGGGAATGGGAGCCGCGCAGGCCGAGAGCGTGAACAAGTCGATCGTGATCAACCAGGACGGGTTCCTGTGCTTCGACGGGTTCGGCAACCAGACGACGAAGGCTGTGAAGGTCGCGACCAGGAGTGGGTCGGTCAAGGTCACCTGTCAGTTCGACGCCGACGACACCAACTGGCCCGACGGCACGAGGATCAACGTGTTCACCTTCGGCGACTGCCGGGTGACCGACTTCAACGGGAACGACATCTGGCTGAACAGCAAGTTCGTCGTGAACAAGAAGGGCGGGGCCAGCATGACCTGCAACTGACAGGTCTGGAACCCGGTGTGGGCAGCAAGCCAAGACGCCCACTCCCGGTTTCCCGGAAACGGGCGTCTGACTTGCGGCTTGTCTCGGTACGCCATCAGGGACTCGAACCCCGAACCCGCTGATTAAGAGTCAGCTGCTCTGCCAATTGAGCTAATGGCGCATGCTGTGGAACGCCCCCGACTTTACCAGCGGCCGACAGCCCGGGAGAAATCGAGACGAGGTGCGAGGGGTGGGGGTTTCGAGGCTCGTCGCTGGCGCTCCTCGCACCTCAGCCACCGCTCGCTCAGCGGGAGGCCAGGACGGCCTGTGCGGCGTTGTGGCCGGCGACGGCGGAGACCGCTCCGCCGCGGCGGGCTCCGGCGCCGCAGACGAGCACCGAGCCGAGGTCGGTCTGGACACCCCACTGCTGGGCGGGCGTCTCGAGCCTGGCCCGGTTGGGGGCCCACGGCCAGTCCAGGTCGCCGTGGAACAGGTGGCCGCCGGGCATCGCCAGCTCCGCTTCGACCTCCTGCGGCGTGGTCGCGGCGATGCAGGGTCTGCCCTCGGAGTCGGTCGCCAGGCAGTCGGCGATCGGCTCCGCCAGGTGCGCGTCGAGCGTGGCCAGGACCCGTTCGACCGCCTCGGACTTGCGGGCGTCGTGGTCGCCCGCGAAGAGGGACGCCGGGACGTGCGAGGCGAGCAGCGCCAGGGTGTGGTGTCCGGCGGGGGAGTCACCCAGGACAGCGGGATCGGCGAGCGACGGACATTCGACGCGCAGCGGGAGCGAGGCCGGTAGCCGACCATCGGCCGCCTCGGCGTACGCCGCCTCGAGCCGGCTCGGCTCGGTGCCGACGTACGTCGTGCGCGCGAACGCCACGCGCGGGTCGACGCACGACGCGAGGGTCGGCAGCCGGTCGAGGAGCAGGTTCACGACGAGCTGGGAGCCGGCCGGCTTCGTCTCCGGCTCCTCGCCCTCGCCCATCAGGATCCGCAGCACCCACGGCGCGACCCCGCCGAGCACGTGGCGTGCCCGGACCGTGCCGCTCTCGCCGGCGCGGTGCCAGGTGACCTCGGCCTCATCGTCGTCCCCACGGATCGCCGAGACCCCGGTTGCACTGACGAGCTCGGCGCCGGCCTCGGTCGCGGCCCGGATCAGCGCGTCGCTCAGGGCCGTCGGTCCGCCGACGGGCGCCTGCCAGCCGTCGGTGGCGCTGCCGAGCCGGCGGTAGAGGAAGCAGCGGTTCTGCGTGAGGGCAGCGTCGGCAAGGGAGGTGGAGCCGGCGCTCAGGGCGTCACCGGCCAGCGCCGCCCTCACCGCGTCGTCGGTGAAGCGCCGCTCGATCGCGGCACCGAGCGGATTCACCACCAGGTCGTCCCAGATGTCGTCCGGCACCTGGTCGCGGATCACCCGCTCGGTGGGGAGGGGTTCGAGCAACGTCGGGGCGACGACGTCCAGCAGCTTGGCGAGATCGGTGTCGAACGCCTCCCAGGCCCCGGCATCCGTGGCCGGTGCGGAAGGCGCCGGCTGCGGTCGTAGCCGCAGGTCGAGGTCGAGGTCGGACACCAGCTGGGCGGGCAGTGACGAGCCGAGAGCGGCGTACCGCGCGAGGCGCACGCCGTGACCCGGAAACGAGTCGACCGATGCGGTGGCACCTCCCATGTGGTCGAGCCGGTCGAACACGAGGACCGAGAGCCCGGCGCGTGCCAGGTAGGCGGCGGCAGCAAGTGCGTTGTGTCCACCTCCGACCACGGTCACGTCGTACGACGGCTGCGCGGGACTCATCGCTCCAACCTAAGGGTTGCTCCATCCAGGCCCACGCAGGAGCGGAATATCAAATCTTCAACTAGGATCGTGGCAGGTGCACTCCTGAGGAGGACCGAGATGCCTGCCATCACCGTCGACGACCTGACCGTCCTGGACCGGCTGCCCGCGCCCGGGCTGGGCGACCAGCCGCGCGCGGTGTGGCAGGTCACGACCGCGCCGGAGGGGCTCGAGGGAGAGGGGTTCCCGGTCCGTCGAGCCTTCGCGGGGATCGACCTGGCGCAGCTGGACCCGTTCATCATGATGGACCAGATGGGCGAGGTGGACTACGCGCCGGGCGAGCCGAAGGGCACGCCGTGGCACCCGCACCGCGGCTTCGAGACCGTCACCTACATCATCGACGGTGTCTTCGACCACCAGGACTCACACGGCGGCGGCGGCTCCATCACCAACGGCGACACGCAGTGGATGACGGCCGGCGCCGGGATCCTTCACATCGAGGCGCCGCCGGAGTGGCTGGTCGAGAAGGGCGGCCTCTTCCACGGCATCCAGCTCTGGGTGAACCTGCCGCGCGACGCGAAGCTCAACGACCCGAAGTACCAGGACCTCCGCTCCGGTGAGGTCGCGCTCGTCGCGTCGTCCGACGCGGGTGCGCTGGTCCGCGTCATCGCGGGCGAGGTCTCCGGCCACCACGGCCCCGGCTCGACGTTCACGCCGATGACCCTGGTGCACGCGACGATCGAACCGGGGGCAAGGCTCGACCTCCCCTGGAACGTCGACTTCAACGCCCTGGTCTACGTGCTCAACGGGTCCGGCTCCGTCGGTACGACGGAACAGCCGATCCACACCGGTCAGGCAGCCGTGCTGGGCTCCGGCGACTACGTGACCGTCACCGCCGACGGACGGCAGGAGAGCCGGTCACCCGCGATGGACGTGATCGTGGTCGGCGGCCGCCCGATCCGCGAGCCGCTGGCCTGGGCCGGACCGTTCGTGATGAACACCAAGGCCGAGGTCATGCAGGCCTATGAGGACTTCCAGCGCGGCCACTTCGGTCACATCCCTGCCTGATCCGGGACCGTGTGGCATCCGTGTCACCAGGTGACACCGACGCCACACAGACACTCGGACACAGCTCACTTCTCCGGCGGCGGCCGGGTCTTGACCCGATCTTGAGGGACCGATGACGCGCGGCTGAGCCGACCCCGGTCACGGTGAGGGCACGACAAACCCAACCGTGGCCCCTGGGCCGCACACCAGGTGACTGGACCGAAGGAATCGAGGAACAACATGAAGACCATGCGTACCGGTGCCGCAACCGCCGTCCTGATCGCCGCCACGCTCCCGGCCTTCACGGTCGGCACGGCGCACGCGAGCGACGGTGAGGTCGAGCGGCGCGGTTCGTGCTCGGGCAGCGCGGACTGGAAGCTCAAGGCCAAGCCCGACAACGGCGGTCTTGAGGTGGAGGGCGAGGTCGACAGCAACCGCAACGGCCAGAGGTGGCGCTGGGTGCTGCGCCGCAACGGGAACGTCGTCGACCGAGGGACCGGCACGACCCGGGGACCGAGCGGGTCGTTCGACGTCGAGCGCCACACCGGCAACGCGCAGGGCCAGGACACCTTCCGGTTCCGGGCCGTGCACAAGGCCAGCGGCCAGGTCTGCAGGGGCCGGATCCGCATCTGAACCTGAGACGAGACCGGCCCCTGGCCCGTCGAGGAACGGATCAGGGGCCGGTCTGCCGTCTGGGGTGAGCGACGGGGCTTGAACCCGCGACCCTCGCGACCACAACGCGATGCTCTACCAGCTGAGCTACGCCCACCATGGATGACCCCGGCACGCGGCCGGGGACCGGAAAGATTGTAGCCCTAGGGCGCGTCCGTCTCCGCATCGGGAGCAGGCGGCGGACCGAGCCCGGTGAGGGAGCCGCCGTGCCGGGCCGCGATCTCGCGGGCGGTGTCGGTATCGGGTCCGGGAGCGGGTACGAACACCGCCTCCCGGTAGTAGCGCAGCTCCTCGATGCTCTCCTGGATGTCGGCCAGGGCGCGGTGGTTGCCGCGCTTGGCGGGCGACTGGAAGTAGGCGCGAGGGAACCAGCGGCGGGAGAGCTCCTTGATCGAGGACACGTCCACGTTCCGGTAGTGGAGGAACGACTCGAGGGTCGGCATGTCGCGCGCCAGGAACGTGCGGTCGGTCGCGACCGAGTTGCCCGCCAGCGGCGGCCGGCTCTGGGCGCCGCACTGCTCCTTGATGTAGGCCAGCACCTGCTGCTCGGCCTCGGCCAGGGTGATCCCGTTCTCGAGCTCGGCGAGGAGCCCGGACTTCTCGTGCATCGAGCGGACGAAGTCCGTCATCTGCTCCAGCGCCTCCGCCGGAGGCTTCACGATCAGGTCGATGCCCTCGCCGAGCACGTTGAGGTCGAAGTCCGTGACGAGCGCGGCCACCTCGATCAGCGCGTCGGCCACGTAGTCGAGGCCGGTCATCTCGCAGTCGATCCACACCAGTCGTTCGTTCACGAGGATTCACCCTAACCGTCGCGGGCGGGGCGCGGATCCCCTCAGGTCGGACTCAGCGCTCTCTCAGACCCCAGCCGTACCATCTGGGCCCGTGACGGCGTGGGTCGGGCTCGTGGCGCGGTTGGTGACCGGGGGCGTGTGGATCGTGGCGGGCGCTCTGAAGGTTGCGGACCCCGCCGGGAGCGTGCGGGCCGTCCGTGCGTACGACCTGTTGCCCGAGGCCCTGGTGCAGCCCGTCGGGTACGTGCTG
>NZ_DASUTK010000035.1:0-5543 GCF_036374615.1 Nocardioides sp. | reverse complement strand
GGTCACCAGCGCCACGTTGGGGTGCTCGGGCCAGTGGGCGAGCATCTGCTGGAGCACGCGGGCCGTCGTGGACTTGCCGACCGCGACCGACCCGGCCAGGCCGATGACGAACGGCGTGCGCTGCGGCTGGGGCTGGTTGAGGAAGTCCTCCTGCTCGCGGTGGAGCCGGCCGGCGGCCGCGACGTACATGCTGAGCAGCCGGGCGATCGGGACGTAGATCTGCTCGACCTCGTCGAGGTCCAGCGCGTCACCGAGGCCGCGGAGGTTGGCGATCTCCTCGGCGCCGAGCGGATTCGCGGTCTCGCGGCCCAGCGCGGCCCAGGCATCGCGGTCGAGCTCGACGTACGGCGACGGCTCACGACCCGTGTCCGAGGGGCCGCCCGACCCGCCGTTCGGAGACATGCGCGGCATTCTTGCAGCCGCCCCCGCCCTACACTCCACGTCATGTGCGGAATCGTCGGCTACGTCGGCCCCCAGCAGGCGCAGGGGGTCGTGCTGGAGGGGCTGCGACGCCTCGAGTACCGCGGCTACGACTCCGCCGGCATCGCGCTGGTCACCGACGGCACGATCGCCTCCGACAAGCGCGCCGGGAAGCTGGCCAACCTCGAGAAGGCGATCGCGGACCGCCCGCTCCCGCCGTCGACGACCGGGATCGGGCACACCCGCTGGGCCACTCACGGTCCGCCGACCGACCGCAACGCCCACCCGCACCTCGGCAGCGGCGGCCGGGTGGCGCTGGTGCACAACGGGATCATCGAGAACTTCGCGGCGCTCCGGACCGAGCTCGAGGCCGCGGGCCACGACCTGGTGTCCGACACCGACACGGAGGTCGCCGCCCACCTGCTCGAGCTGGAGCTGGGGCGCGGAGGCGACCTGACGACCGCCATGCAGGCCACCTGCCGGAGGCTGACCGGCGCCTTCACGCTGGTCGCGGTCGACGCACAGGACCCGTCCCGGGTCGTCGCCGCGCGCTGCAACTCGCCCCTGGTCGTCGGCATCGGGGAGGGGGAGAACTTCCTCGGATCCGACGTCGCCGCGTTCATCGAGCACACACGCGAGGCGCTCGAGCTCGGCCAGGACCAGGTCGTCACGATCACCCGCGAGGGCGTGTCGGTCACCGACTTCGACGGCACGCCCGCGGAGGGGCGCCGTTACCACGTCGACTGGGACCTGTCGGCCGCCGAGAAGGACGGCCACGACTGGTTCATGCGCAAGGAGATCTACGAGCAGCCGCAGGCGGTGGCGAACGCGCTCCTCGGCCGGCGTACGACGTCGGGTGAGCTGCAGCTCGACGAGATGCGGCTCGCCGAACAGGACCTGCGCGACATCGACAAGATCATCGTGATCGCGTGCGGAACGGCCTTCTACGCCGGCATGGTCGCGAAGTACGCGATCGAGCACTGGACCCGGATCCCGGTCGAGGTCGAGCTCTCGTCGGAGTTCCGCTACCGCGACCCGATCCTCACCCAGTCGACGCTCGTGGTCGCGATCAGCCAGTCCGGTGAGACCGCCGACACGCTGCAGGCGATCCGGCACGCGCGGCGGCAGCACTCGCGGGTGCTCGCGGTCTGCAACACGAACGGCTCCACGATCCCGCGCGAGTCGGACGCCGTGATCTACACGAACGCCGGGCCGGAGATCGCGGTCGCGTCGACCAAGGGCTTCATGACCCAGATGGTCGCGTGCTACCTGCTCGGGCTCTACCTCGCGCAGGTGAAGGGCACCCGGTACGGCGACGAGATCACCCAGGTGGTCGACCAGCTCGAGCAGATGCCGGACCTGATCCGTCGGGTGCTCAACCAGGACCAGCGGATCTACGAGCTGGCCCGCACCCACCGCGACGACCGCTCGGTGCTGTTCCTCGGCCGCCACGCCGGCTACCCCGTCGCGCTCGAGGGGGCGCTCAAGCTCAAGGAGCTCGCCTACCTCCACGCCGAGGGGTTCGCGGCGGGTGAGCTGAAGCACGGTCCGATCGCCCTGATCGAGTCCGGCATGCCGGTGCTGTGCGTCGTACCACCCGCAGGTCGCGACCAGCTCCACGACAAGATGGTCAGCGGCATCCAGGAGATCCGGGCTCGGGGCGCCCACACGATCTGCCTCGCCGAGGAGGGCGACAGCACGATCAGGCCGTACGCCGACGAGCTGATCGAGCTGCCGCGGGTGCCGGTGCTGCTGCAACCGATGCTGGCCGTGATCCCGATGCAGCTGTTCGCGTGCGAGCTCGCCACGGCTCTCGGCCACGACGTCGACCAGCCCCGCAACCTCGCCAAGTCCGTCACGGTCGAGTAGGCGGCCCGGCCTGATGGCGGTGATCGGCGTCGGCATCGACGTGGTCGATATCGAGCGGTTCATGGCGTCGCTGGAACGCACACCGGGCCTGCGCGAGCGACTCTTCACTCCCGCCGAGGCGTCCCGCCCACCCGCGTCGCTCGCGGCCCGGTTCGCCGCGAAGGAGGCACTGGCCAAGGCACTCGGCGCCCCGGTCGGGATGGCGTGGCACGACGCCGAGGTGGTCTCCGAGTCGTCTGGCCGCCCGCTGCTCGAGCTGCGCGGTTCGGTGCTGTCGCGCGCCGACCTGCTCGGCGTCCGATCCGTGCATGTGTCTCTCTCCCATGATGCCGGGATCGCCTCGGCCGTGGTGGTGCTCGAGTCGTAGCCGGGTCCCGGTCCGCGGCGTGGGCCTGAGAGTGCGCTATGCCGCACGCTGAGGCGCACGCGGCACTCCTAGAGCCAACAGGTCGGCGACCAGCTCGACCGTCTCGTGCCGCACCTCGTACGCCGAGCAACGCACCACGGTCCGCCGGCCCGGTCTCGTGATCCGGCGAGACCGCTTCAGGTCGGCGTCCCAGTGCTCGACCTCCATGTGGAACGCGCCGTCGACCTCGAGCACCAGCACGGAGCCGTCGGGGAAGTCCCACTCGCAGTCGGTCCAGCGCCGCTTCCCGGCGTGATCGTTGCGCCCGCGTTGACGGGCAGGTGGCGACAGGTCGAACCCCCGGCACATCCGGGCGACGTCGAGCTCCGCCCCCGAGTGGGCACCGCCATCGATGTCCGCGAGAGTCTCGCGGAACGCCGGAGCCCGGCGCAGTGGCTTGAGCAGGTAGGTCCACTCGAGCAACCGCGCCGCCGTCGTGAGCCGTTGCTGGACCGACGCCGCCAGTACTGCATGTGCGGCCCGCGGCGGTGCGTCGTACGCCGCCCACATCAGCACGGCCGGCTCGACCTGCGCCACGGGCAGGTTCGAGCTGGGGTGGCGCAGCAGCTCGAATGCTCGACGGGACCGGAAGAAGCGCACGCCGTCGACCGGTTCGAAGTCGAGCTCGTCGTCGACGAGGACTGTCACCACGTCCCGCTCCCAACGCTGAAGCCCGTGGACCGCTGCGGCAGTCAGCCCTCCCAGGAGGCTGCGCGGGCCGGCATGCAGGACGGCCAGCCAGTACAGCTGTTCAGGGGACAGCGGGCCGGTCGTGGTGCTGATGACTCGCGAGGTGCGCTCCACCCATCGCCGAGCCGACACCTGGTTGCGGACGCCGAACCGGTCGGTCCCGTGGGCGAGCAGCTGGCGACGCGCCACCAGGCCGCACTGCCGTTCGATGAGCACATCCAACTCGGTCATGCCCACGGAGCGTGCCCTGGATCCGCGACCGGTGGGCCGGGTCATCCACAGGTCGTCCCTCCCCTCCCGCGGCGTGTGCCTGAGAGTGCGCTATGGCGCACTGTGAGGCACACGCCGCGGATAATCCGGCGCCGCGGATAACGTGGGCGCATGCGCCGCGCGCACACCGTCGAGCAGGTCCGAGCCGCCGAGGCGGCGCTCATGGCGACCCTGCCCGAGGGGGCGCTGATGCAGCAGGCGGCGACCGGGCTGGCGCACGCGGTGATCGACTTCCTCGGGGGTGCCTACGGCCGGCGGGTGGTGCTGCTGGTCGGGCCGGGCAACAACGGCGGCGACGCGTTGTACGCCGGGGCGGCGCTGGCTCGGCGGGGTGCCTGGGTCGAGGCGTGGCTGCTCTCGGAGCGGGTCCACGAAGGCGGGCTGGCCGCACTGAGGCGAGCCGGTGGCCGGGTGGGCGAGCCGCGCGAGGACACTCGCGCCGACGCGGCCGTCGACGGGATCGTCGGGATCGGCGGCCGACCGGGGCTGCGGCCCGACGCGGTCGCGGCGCTCGACCGGCTCGACGGCGTTCCGATCGTCGCGGTCGACACCCCCAGCGGCGTGGACGTCGACACCGGTGAGGTGGCCGGGCCTCACGTACGCGCCACCCTCACGGTCACGTTCGGCACCGACAAGGTCGCGCACCTCGTCGACCCCGCGGCCAGCGCATGCGGGGTGACCCATCTCGTCGACCTCGGCCTGACGCTGCCCGAGCCGGCGGTCGAGGCGCTCCAGCCCACCGACGTACGACGGCTGCTACCCCGGCCGGCGTCGGACTCCCACAAGTACACCCGCGGGGTCGTCGGCGTCCGCGCCGGGTCCGCGACCTACCCAGGCGCGGCCGAGCTGTGCGTCGCCGGCGCCGCGAGCGGCCTCGCTGGCATGGTGCGGTACGTCGGGGCCGCAGCCGACCAGGTCCGCACCATCAGGCCCGAGGTGGTCGGCGAGGGTCGGGTCCAGGCGTGGGTGGTCGGCTCCGGTACCGATGCGGAGGCCCAGGATCACCTCGCGGCCGCCCTCGGCGACGAGGTGCCGGTCGTGATCGACGCCGACGCCCTGAAGCACGTGCCGGCGCCGCTGCCGCTGCCCGCGGTGCTCACCCCGCACGCGGGCGAGCTCGCCGCCATGACCGACGTCGAGCGGACCGACATCGAGGCTCGGCCGCTCGCGCACGCGCGCGCCGCAGCCGAGCGGTACGGCGCAGTCGTGCTCCTGAAGGGCAGGCACACCCTGGTCGCGAGCTCCGAAGGCGTCCGGGTCACCACGACCGGCGTGCCCTGGCTGGCCACCGCCGGCGCCGGTGACGTGCTCGCCGGTCTGATCGGCTCGCTGATGGCGGCCGGACTCACGCCGTACGACGCCGCGTCGGTGGGCAGCTGGCTCCACGGTGCCGCGGCGACCCTGGCCTCCCGCGGGGGGCCGATCGGCGCGGGCGACGTGGCGCGCGCCCTCCCCGAGACGGTCCGTCAGCTGATCGGGATGGAAGAATCCGGGGAATGACCCGGCCGCGAGCGCAGATCGTCGTCGAGCTGCCCGCGATCCGGCACAACGTCGCGCTTCTCCGCGAGCACACCGGCGTCGACGTCATGACCGTGGTGAAGGCCGACGGCTACGGCCACGGCATGGTCCCGTCCGCACAGGCAGCCCGCGAGGGGGGCGCCGGCTGGCTCGGCGTCGCCACGGTCGACGAGGCGCTGCAGCTCCGAGCGGCTGGTGACACCGGCCGTGTCCTGTGCTGGCTCACCGTGCCGGGGGAGGACTACGCGCCCGCGATCGAGGCCGGGATCGACCTCACCGTCTACACCGAGGCCGAGCTCGCCGAGGTGGTCGCGGCCGTCCGCGACGTCCCCGCGCGGGTGCAGATCAAGGTCGACACGGGGCTGTCCCG
>NZ_DASUTK010000034.1:0-29430 GCF_036374615.1 Nocardioides sp. | reverse complement strand
CAAGTGTCCGCGATGTCATGAGACTTCTTCTGTCCGCGATGTCCTGAGCCTTCACAGTGCGCCATGGCGCACTCTCAGGCACACGCCACGCTCAAGACGGGACCTTCGGCCCTTCGGTGCACGCTCGGAGCGGCGCAGACTCGTCTGTAGACCCAGTCAGAGGAGAACGGAGGTGCGGGCCATGGCCATGCCGATCGAGCTGCCGTACACCACATGTGCGGAGCTGCTGGCGACCCAGGAGGTCGGGCGAGTGGCGGTGTGCACCGCCGACGGGCCACGGATCATCCCGGTGAACTTCGCCGTCATCGACGACTCGATCGTGTTCCGCACGACGCCCTACAGCGTCCTGGGGATGCACGCCTGGAACAGCCAGCTGGCCTTCGAGGTCGACCAGATCGACCCCGAGCAGCACAGCGGATGGAGTGTGGTCGCCACCGGACGGGGCGCGGTCGTCGAGGACGACGTGGAGCTGCGCCGGATCCAGTCCGGGGTGCAGCCGAGGCCGTGGGCCGGTGGCCAACGGTGGCTGTTCGTCCGCCTGCGGTGGGACGACCTCACTGGTCGCCGGATCGGGCCCGCGGTCACAATGGCCGGGTGAGCCTCGACCCCGACGCCGGGCGCGACCCTGCCCTCACCCCGGCTGGGCACGCGCTGCTCGACGCGGTCGTCGCCATCGGGTCGGACCTCGACATCCACGGGGTGCTCGACCGGATCGTGAGCTCCGCTCGTGCGCTGACGGGGGCGCGGTACGGCGCACTGGGCGTGCTGCGTCCCGACGGGATGCTGCTCGACGACTTCGTCACGCACGGGGTCACCGACGAGGAGCGAGCGCTGATCGGCGACCTGCCCCACGGCCGCGGCATCCTCGGCCTGCTCATCAAGCACCCCGACCCGTTGCGGCTGACCGACCTCACCAGCCACCCCGACTCCGTCGGGTTTCCGCCCCACCACCCGCCGATGCGCACGTTCCTCGGAGTGCCGGTCCGGATCCGCGGCACCGTCTTCGGCAACCTCTACCTGACCGAGAAGGAGGGGGGCCAGGCCTTCTCGACACAGGACGAGCTGCTGGTGCAGGCCCTCGCGCGGGCTGCTGGGTTCGTGATCGAGAACGCTCGCAGCTACGAGCACAGCGAGCTGCAGCGACGTTGGCTCGAGGCCACGGCTCGGCTCTCCGAAGCCCTCGAGCCACCCATCGCGCTCACCGACGCCCGCTCGCAGGTCGCGATCGCCGGCCGCCGGGCACTGGGCGAGCACACCCTCGGGGTGATCGTGGTCGAAGGTGACCAACAGCTCGTCGAGGCAGTGGACGGCCGCGACGCTGCCGCCGTCCACGAGGTGCTGCCTCACCTGTCCGACGCGGTCCGGTCCGCGGTCTCCGGGGGCAGCGCGACCACCGGCACCCATGATGGGCGGGCCTTCATCGTGGCACCCATCCCGACGCACCTGACCGCTCCCTGCGCCTTGGTGGCGGTACGCACGCCTGGCCCGGTGTCGGCCCACACCTTGCTCGAGGTGCGCGAGATGCTGGCGGCGTTCGGCACCCAGGCAGCTCTTGCACTGGACCGGGTCCAGGCGGTGTCGGACCGGGAGCAGCTCGCGGTCGTGAGTGATCGCGACCGGATCGCGAGAGACCTGCACGACGTGGTCATCCAGCGACTGTTCGCGACCGGGCTCCAGCTCCAGGGCGTCCGGCAGCGGGCCGACTCGGCGGTGATGCAGGAACGCCTCGACCAGGCGGTGTCCGATCTCGACGAGACGATCCGCGACATCCGTTCGACCATCTTCGGGCTGCGGCAGGAGCGACCAGGTGGTGTGCTGGCCCAGGTGCGTGCGCTCGCCGAGGAGTACGCCGAACCGCTGGGCTTCCCCGCCGTGGTCCGCAGCCGCGGCCCGGTCGACACGGCCGTGACGGGCGCGGTGGCCGACGCGATGCTCGCGGTGCTGCGCGAGGCTCTGAGCAACGTGGCCCGCCACGCCGCGGCGAGCGGCGCCTGGGTCGACGTCGAGGCGGTGGAGGGATCGGCGACGCTCGTCGTGACCGACGACGGTCGCGGCCTGCCGGGGGAGCGGCACGAGAGCGGCTTGGCCAACGCTCGGCGCCGGGCCCGCGACCTCGGCGGCGACTTCACGGCCGTCGTCGGGGAGGACGGCGGCACCGTGCTCACGTGGCGGGTGCCGCTCTGAGCACGACAATCGCACCTCCACCCGCCGGGTGGAGGTGCGACCGTGATGTGCTCAGCGGAGCCAGGGCTGCCGGCGGACGAGTGGCAGCTCGTTCCAGGTCCGGCCCAGACCCCACGTCGTGCCTGCCGCGGTCAGCAGCAGCACGATCATCGTGATCGCCCCGAGGACGTGGTCGTCGAGCACCGGGTTGTTCTCCGGAGGCAGGACGACGGTCCACATCAGCATGTAGAGCACGGCGCCGGAGATGGTGGCGATCCGCATCCCGATGCCGAGCGTCAGGGCGAGACCGATGCCGAGCAGGCCGGCCATGAACAGCCAGTCCGCCCAGGCCGCCCCGGCGATGTTGTTGTAGAAGTCCTTGAACGGCCCGTCAGCACCGAACCCGAGGAACCCCTCGGTGGGGCTGGCGCCGTTCATGAAGGCTGCGTCGCCGAACCGGTCGACCGTCTCGACCCCGGTCTCGGGGTCGACGCTGCGGCCGGTGCCGAAGCCGAGAGCGAACAGCTTGTCGAAGAACGCCCAGAGGAACGTGAGCCCGAATCCGATCCGCAGCACCGCGAGCGCCTTGGCTGCGGCCCCGCTCACGACGGGCATCGTCCCGGGCTGGCGGACCGTCCCGGTCTCGTTGGTGGTGGTGGTCATGGTCTCTCTCCTCTTGATGTCGGAGCCGGTCGGCTCCTCCTGAGTCCATGCAACCCGCGGTGAGTGGTCCCGGATCAGGGGCAAGAGACGGGGCTGACCGGGACCTTGGTCCCGGCGACGTCAGCGCAGGAGACGGGTGGCGAGCACCGCGGCCTGCGTTCGGCTCTCGAGGCCGAGCTTGGAGAGGATGCTGGAGACGTAGTTCTTCACGGTCTTCTCGGCCAGGTGCAGCCGCTGACCGATCTGGCGGTTCGTGAGGCCCTCGGCGATCAGCCCGACGATCTCGCGCTCCCGCTCGGTCAGGACAGCCAGCTCCTCGGGCGTCCGGTCGCCGTTGCGCACCCGGTCGAGGACGCGGGCGGTGAGAGCGGGGTCGATCAGAGACTGACCGGCGGCGACCAGTCGGATGGTCTCGACCAGGTCGTGCCCGCCGACCTGCTTGAGGACGTAACCGGACGCTCCGGCCAGGATCGCCGCGAAGAGCGCCTCGTCGTCGTCGTACGAGGTCAAGATGAGCGCCTTGATCGTCGGATCAACGGAACGCACGTCGCGGCAGACGTCGATCCCACTGCCGTCGGGCAGCCGGGCGTCGAGGACGGCCACATGAGGTCGTAGTGCCGGGATCCGGGCGGTGGCCTCGGCGGCCAGACCGGACTCGCCGACGATCTCGATGTCGCCGGCGTCCTCGAGCAGCTGTCGCAGGCCCCGACGCACGACCTCGTGGTCGTCCAGCAGGAACACCCGGATCATGCGTCCTCCTCGTCCACGACGTCGGCGGCGCCGCCCCGACCCGCTCCATCCGCGAACCGTGCGGCTCCGCGGGCCGCCTCACCGCTCGCCAGGGACTCCAGCCCGAACCGGAACTCCTGCCGGATCGCCTGGTCGATGTCGACCCCCTCGTTGGCCAGCACCGACTGCCGGTCGTTGCGCAGGCAGTCCTGCGGCAGCCCCACCAGCAGCCACGCCACCGAGAGTGCCTCCTTGAGCGCCGTCCCCGTGTCGACCACCCAGTTGACCAGCCCGATCCGCTCGGCCTCCACGGCTCCGATCTCCCGACCGGTGAGGATCAGGTCCAACGCCCGCCCGGTCCCGACCAACCGGGGCAGCCTCACCGTCCCGCCGTCGATCAGTGGCACACCCCACCGGCGGGAGAAGACCCCGAACGCCGCATCGGTGGCCGCGACCCGGAGGTCACACCAGACCGCCAGCTCGAGGCCACCCGCCACGGCGTAGCCCTCGATCGCAGCGATCACCGGCTTCGACAGTCGCAGCCGGGTCGGGCCCATCGGCCCCGGCCCGTCCGGCTCCAGCCGTTGGTCCATCGTCTTCAGGTCCGCGCCTGAGCAGAACGTGCCACCGTCGCCGTACAGCACCGCGACCTGTTGCGCCGGGTCGGCCTCGAAGTCCTCGAAGGCCTCCCGCAACAGGTCCGCAGTCTCCCGGTCGACCGCGTTGCGCGTCGCCGGGCGATCCAGGATGACGATGGTGACGGGTCCGTCCTTCTCCGTGCGCACGGGCGTGACGACAGTCATGACCCGGTCACCGTTTCGGCTCTCCCCCGCAGACGCATGGCCCCATCATGACGGACCCGATCGCGGCGCGCCCCGACTCCCGCCTGCGACGCGCATGACGGTCTGCTGCCCGGCCGCGACCAGCGTTCGCTCGTCTGCACGGACGCCGAAGACCTCCAACCGGCACACGGTGAGGGTGCGACCGGACCTCACGACGGTGCCCACCGCCTCGACGTGGTCACCCTCCCCGGGTGCGAGCAGGTTGATCTTGTACTCGACGGTGAGGACCTCGTCGTCGGCACTGAACAGGGAGAGCGCCGCGTAGCCCCCCGCGCTGTCGGCGATCGCGCTCGTGGCGCCGGCGTGGACGTAGCCGTGCTGCTGGCTGACCTCCGGTCGGCTGGGGAGGGCGATCCGCACGAGTCCCGGCTCCACGTGCGTCAGTCGCGCGCCGAGCAGCCGCATCAGCCCTTGGGCCTCGAAGCTGCGCGTGATCCGGTCGTGCAGGTCGGAGTCGTCCATGTGGTCCCCTCTGACTGGTCACGACCAGTCTGTCGTACGTCGCTCTGCGAGACTCGGCCCATGGAGGCTCGTCACGCGCTGGTCCGCCGCCCGTCGTCCCGGCTGGCCGAGGGGCTGGTCACCCACATCGAGCGCAGCGACGACGTGGACGTCGCTCTCGCCCGCCGCCAGTGGGACGGCTACGTCTCCGCGCTCCACGGCGCCGGGTGGACGACGCACGAGGTGCCGCCTGCCGACGACTGCCCCGACTCCGTGTTCGTCGAGGACACGATGGTCGTGTACGACGACCTGGCGGTCATCAGCCGGCCAGGTGCGCCCGCGCGCCGGCCCGAGACTGCTGCTGCGGAGGAGGCGGTTCGCGCCCAGGGCTACCGGGTCGCGCGGATCGAGCAGCCAGGCACACTCGACGGCGGGGACGTGCTCAAGCACGGCGGCACCGTCTGGGTCGGCCAGGGCGGCCGCACGAACGCCGCGGGGACGGCACAGCTCCGAAGCCACCTCGAGCCGCTCGGCACCGAGGTCGTCGCCGTCCCGCTGACCAAGGTGCTGCACCTCAAGTCGGCCGTGACCGCACTGCCCGACGGGACGGTCGTCGGCTACGAGCCGCTCGTCGACGACCCCGGTGTGTGGGGCGACCGCTTCCTCGGCGTACCGGAGGAGGCCGGGTCGCACGTCGTGCTGCTGGGCGACGACACGGTTCTGATGTCCACCTCGGCACCACGCACCGCGGAGCTCTTCGAGCAGCGCGGCCACCGGGTCGTGGCCGTCGACATCTCCGAGTACGAGAAGCTCGAGGGCTGCGTCACCTGCCTCTCGGTGCGGCTCCGCGGCCGCCCTGACCGCTGACGATGCATTAGTACGGAGCCGGCTCTCACGGCGTGCGCCGCCGTTTCACGGATCCGTCGCGCGGTGTCCTTACCGTCGCGGCTACGTGGGTCTCGCCGACACTGGCCCCGCACCGTGACGGCGAGGCCCACCTCCATGCGTCACGGTCGCTTCTACCGAACGGGCCGTCGGGCCGCAGCGAGCGGCGGCGAATCATCCTCGGTGGAGGCCTCTGGGGGCCTTGCCCTCCCAGGCGTCCAGCAGAAGATCTGCAAATGTCTCTGCGTCGACGCTCCGAAGATCAACGCGTACGGCGGCGAGCCGCTTGCCCCACCAGACCTCCGCACATGTCTCGGGTGCGGCCTGCACTGCGTTGAGGATGCCGCCCTCGTCCAGCATCAGGTTGAAGTGGTGCTCATCCCACTGGGTGGCGAAGATCTTGTCGCCAACGCGAAACGACGGCCGCCCGTGATGGTCCTTCTCGACGGCCTCTGGCAGCGCGAGCGCGAGCTGCCTCGCCCGGTCCTCAGAGACCATCAATGACGCTCCTCACTCGACTCGTTCCAGCCTATGGCCCCAACCACAGGCCGGCACCAGACTGCATGGGGGCTGCACCCAGGCCGCTGACACCAGGCTCAGTTCCGGTAGCTGCGGAGTGACCGTGTCAGCCCGACGGCGGTCAGTGCCGCAACCCCCATCACGATCAGCCACAGCCAGCCACTCGAGGTCGTCTGCCGTTCCCATGGCGTCACGGGCGGGAGCGGGATCACCGCCTGCGACGGCCGTCGGGACCACTGCGCCCGGCTCGTCGGTGGGACCGGTGCCTGTCGGTTGCTCGGTCGGCCCGGCGGTGGGCTCGGGTGCGCAGCCCGGGGCGACGCGGATCGACTTCTCCTGGGTGGCGGTCAGACCGGTTGCCTCGGTGGCCCGGACGGTGAACTCGTAGACGCCCGCACTGTTGCGGGGAAGCGTGCCGGTGATCGCGCCGTCCTCTGCAAGGCTCAGTCCGGGCGGGAGGGCCCCCTCGTCCAGCGTCCACACCACGGCCGTCGGGGCTTGTCGCGATGACGCCCGTGCAGGCCGCGGGTCCGCTCCGCGGGGTGCCGCGTCAGGGATGCCGTGCACGGCGGGCAGGGTCGCGTCGTAGGGCTTGCACTCGGCGCCGGGGGGCAACGGCCGGCAGTTGATCTGGATCGCGCCGACGATCCGCTCGTTCCAGCCGCTGAACGTGTTGCAGATGAGCGTTGCGGAACTAGGAGGGGTCGCACCCGAGCTGACGTGGATCCCGATGCCGGTCGGATCGGTGTTCGCCGGATTCATGGAAGGAGTCCGAGTGACGCGGTTGAAGCTGATGGTGTTGTCGGTGCTGCCGGCGGCGACCGAGATCCCGATGTCGGTGCCGTTGCCGAGGAGCGTGTTGCGGGTCACCGTCACGTTGCTGGAGCTGAACAGGAGCACGCCTGTCCCGTTGGTCGGACTGCAGTTGCCGCACTCGGGCGGACCGGGGGCCTGATCGCTGCTGCCGTGGATCGTGTTGTCTGCCACGGTTCCGGCGGTGGTGTTGACGAAGGTCACGCCGTTCTGCGCGATCAGCCCTTCCAGAGGATGTGGTGGCCCAGCAGTGCTCCCGGTCAGGTTCATGGTCATCGACCCGCGTGCCTCGAACCCACTCTTCTGGTAGTCCCTGACCGTCGTTCCTGTGATCGTGACCTCGCGCGGTCCGGCCACGCCGTCGGCGCGAATGGCTCGCCCGGTCTGGCAGGACGCGAACGCGCCGGTCTGTTCCTGGAAGATGTGGTCGACCGTCACATTGGTGACGGTGCCGCTCGCATCGTTGAACCAGATGCCGTACAGAACGTTGCCTGCCCCGCCCCCGGCGCATGCTTGGAAGCCCGCCGCAGGACCGGTGATCGTGACGTTCTGGATGTTCATGGAGCCGCCCGCAGTCGCGTTGGTGACGATGCCGCCGTTCCACTGCGGGCCACCGGCATCGGTCGCGCTGATCGTGAACCCCGCCCGTTGACGGTGAACCCGTTCGGAACGGTCAGGGGTTCGGTCGTGGCGCAGTTGGCCGTGAGAGAGTGAAGGTCGTGCCGGTCGTGGTTCCGGCACACGCAACGGTGATATCGGCCGCGACCGCCGGTGACGCCAGCGCGACCGCGCCCACCGGTACGGCGGCGAGCAGCAGGATCCGGGCGGCGGTGCGCCGCACCAGACTTCGACAAGCGATCGGCATGGGATCCCCCTCGCCCCGAGCGACGTGGCCTAGATCAGGCTAGGTGCTCGAGCTCACGGGGGGGAAGATGCCACGCCGCTGCCCGCGTTGCCCGCGACCTCTCATCACGGCACCAGCCGGCATCGGACGAACCCACCCATGACCAAGACCCGAACCACGTCCGTGGGTTCGGGTCTTGCGGATGTCCTGAGGCATCACGTTGGCTTGGCGGTGGCGGAGGGATTTGAACCCTCGGTGGACTTGCGCCCACAAACGCTTTCGAGGCGTTCTCCTTAGGCCGCTCGGACACGCCACCGCCGGGAAGGTTACCGGAGGGGGCGGGGGCCGCCGAAATCGCAGCAGGGGCGGCGATCAGGGGGTCCAGTCGGGTCGGCGACCGGTGGCACCGAGCAGCATGTGGAGGTCGGATGCGTCCTCTTCCACGTCGACAGGGGGCCCGAAGAGACCGCCGTCGTCGTTCGCCGGGGCCTCGAAGGACGCCACGAACTCGCGGCAGAGGACGACGGCGCCGGGGTCCGGGTCGTAGGTCTGCGCGGTGGCCCGTGCCAGGTCCCAGCCGTGCACGACGACCTCGTTGAGCGCGACCAGCGCGGCGGCATCGCCGGGCATCTCGACCGGTCCCGCCATGGTGACGCCCTCGAAAGCGCCTGGCTCCCGCCAGGCGGCTGCGAGGTCACCGAGTGCGGCGATGATGTCGTCCCGCCACTTCGGGCCCAGCCTCGACCCGTCGGGTGAAGGGGCTGCGCCGGCAGCGGTCTTGCGGGCCGCCTCGGCGAACGCGATCGAGAGGCCGTGCACGTGGTCCAGCAGGTCGGCGACGGTGTACTCGGGACATGGTGTGCGGTCCGAGAGCTGGTCGTCGTCGACGCCGAACACCACGTCCGCGGTCACCTGAGTGGCAGCGGCGAGGTCGAAGGAGCTCATACGGGTGCCGACTGTCGACGTCCGCGGAACTCATCGGTGCGCACGGAAGAACTCCTCCAGCAGCGCGGTGGACTCCTCGGCCAGCACGCCGGCGACGACCTGGGGGCGGTGGTTCAGCCGACGGTCACGCACCACGTCCCAGAGGCTGCCGACCGCGCCGGCCTTCTCGTCGTACGCACCGAACACGAGGCGTTCGACTCGCGCCAGGACGGTGGCGCCCGCACACATCGTGCACGGCTCGAGCGTCACCACGAGGGTGCAGCCGTCGAGCCGCCACCCGCCGCGGGCTGTGGCCGCCTCGCGCAGAGCGACCACCTCGGCGTGCCCGGTCGGGTCCGCTGCCACCTCGCGCACGTTGCGACCAGTCCCGATGACGGTGCCGGACGGATCGAGCACGACCGCGCCGACCGGGACGTCACCGCCGTCGAGGGCGGCCCGCGCCAGGTCGAGCGCCGCTCGCATCGCGGCGTCGTAGGTCGTCGGCACCGTCAGGCGGACGCGAGTCCGACGGCCTCGTCGAAGAGCGGGCCGAACCCGAGCCGACGGGCCACCTCGGAGAGCATCTCGTCGGGGTAGAGGTCGAAGTCGTCGAGCAGCACGCCCATGTCCATCGCCTGCATCCCGAGGTCGCCGAGCAGGTCGAGGTCGCCGGCGGGGACCTGGTCGTCCTCGTCCTCGGGCGGCGGCAGGCCGAGGAACTCGACGGCGGACGCGGCGAGCTCCCACTCGTCGGCGGCGGTGATGTCGGACAGCAGCACGCGGGAGTCGGAGCCGGCGACCCGGACGATCACGAAGAAGTCCTCGTCGATCGCGATCATGCCGACGGCGCCGCCGTCACCAGGAAACCTGCGCAGCGCGTGACTGAGCACGTCGACGTCGGCGAGGACGTCGTGCGCCAGCTCTTCGACCTGCCAGACGCCTTCCTCGCGATAGGCGGCAAGGGCGAAGTCCACCCCGTCCAGCTGGTCCGCCATGGCCTCCACACCCCCTGTCCACACGCCTTTCGGTCGCTTCCAGAGTGTCAGACACCCCGCGGCACGGTCTAGGGTTCCCGGGCTGCTCCTGCGTCGCGCCCCGGCTAGGGTCAGCGCATGCGCACCCACGTCGTCGACCACCCGCTGGTGTCCCACAAGCTGACCTACCTGCGTGACGAGAACACGGACTCTCCGACGTTCCGGCGCCTCGCGGACGAGCTCGTGACGCTGCTCGCCTACGAGGCGACGCGCGAGGCGCGGACCTCGCCGAAGGAGATCGTGACGCCGGTCGCGGCGACCACGGGAGTGAAGCTGGCCCGGCCCAAGCCGCTCGTGGTGCCGATCCTGCGAGCCGGGCTCGGCATGCTCGACGGCCTGATGCGGCTGCTGCCGACGGCCGAGGTCGGGTTCCTCGGGATGATCCGCAACGAGGAGACGCTCGAGGCGTCGACGTACGCCGAACGACTGCCGGAGGACCTGTCGGGCCGGCAGTGCTACGTGCTGGACCCGATGCTCGCCACGGGCGGCACGCTCGCCGCCGCGATCCAGTTCCTCGTCGACCGCGGCGCCAACGACATCACCGCGATCTGCCTCCTGGCGGCACCCGAGGGCTGCGCGCGACTCGAGCAGGAGCTCGCGGACCTCCACGTCCCGGTCACGATCGTGACGGCGGCGATGGACGAGAAGCTCAACGACAAGGGCTACATCGTCCCGGGGCTCGGCGACGCCGGCGACCGGCTCTACGGGGTGGCCGAATGATGCGCCGGTGACACGGCGGGCAACTGCTTGGGCAGGCTGACCGACACGGTCGTCCCGACCCCCTCGTTCGACGAGACCGAGATGTGACCACCGTGCAGGGCGACGATCGACTGCACGATCGTGAGCCCGAGACCGGTGCCCTGGATGGCCTGTGCCATCGCGGTCGAGGAGCGGAAGAACCGTGTGAAGAGCTGGTCCTGCTCGTCGGCGGGGATCCCCATGCCGGTGTCGAGGACGACGATCTCCACGGTCTCGGGCCGGTCGGTGACCACCAGCTCGATCCGACCGCCGTCCGGCGTGAACTTCACGGCATTGCCCAGCAGGTTCAGCACCAGCCGCTCGACCTGGTCGGGGTCTGCCTCGTGGACGACCGGCCCGTCGGGCAGCCGCACGACGACGTCGAGGTGGCGGGTCGCGAGCAGCGGACCGAGGCCGTCGAGCGCCGCGCCCGCCGCGTCGCGCAGGTCGCCCTGCACCGGCGACATGCTCATCTGGCGGGACTCGATCTCGGACAGGAGGAGCAGGTCCTCGACCAGCAACAGCAGCCGGCGGCCGTTGCGCTGCACCCGGTTCGCGAGCTGACGTTGGTCCGAGCTCAGCTCGCCGACCGCACCCTCCTCGAGGAGCTCGACGTACCCGATCATGCTGGTGAGCGGGGTCCGCAGCTCGTGGCTGACCGTCGCGACGAAGTCGGCCTTGACCCGCTCGAGCTCGCGCAGCCGTTCCACCGCGGAGCGCTCGTGCTCGAGAGCCTGGAGAGCGGCGCGGTGCATGGCCTCCCGCTCGGTGACGTCCTCGGCGACGCAGAGGTAGCCGGAGATGTCGCCGAGCTCGTCGAGGACGCTGGTGAGCGAGAGGAGCATCGCGCGCTCCTCGCCGTCGGGTCGGTTGAACGACCAGAGCTGGCGCTCCTCCTCGGCGGCCGCCGCAGCGGAGCAGATGTCGGCGAACACCGGCCGGGCACCCAGCCGGGTCCCGTGCCTGACCAGCTCGAGGTCCGAGAACACGCGGTCGACGGGCTCGCCGACCATCTCGGCTGACGTCCGGGCGAAGACCCGCTCGGCACCGGGGTTGAAGAGCTCGATCCTGCCGTTGCGGCCGATGGCGAACACCGCGGTGCCGGTGGCGGCGTCGACCAACCGCTCCAGGGTCCGCTGCCGGGACGACGCCTGAGCGCTCGCGGTCCGCTGCTGAGTGGTGATCACGACCAGCGGGAGCAGGATGAGGGCGCAGTCGAGCAGGAACAGCTGGAGGTAGGCGTTGACCATCTCCTGGGCGAGGTCGTAGTGGACGAGCAGGCCGTGCACCGGCCCCCGCCCGGCCAGGGTCATGGCGGTGGCGATCGCACCGACCCCGGTCAGCAGCAGGCTCGCCTCGCGCAGCGTGCCCCGGAAGGCCAGCCAGGCGAACATCGGCATGATCGCGAAGACGAGCGGCGGCGCGTCGGCGTACGAGAAGAGCGCGAGGGTGACACCCAGCGTCACGACCGACTGGAGGACCCGTTCGCGCGGAGGAGCGATCGAGGCGAACCGAGGACCCGACAAGAACAGCGGCAGCAGCATCAGCATCGCGGTCGCATGAGTCCCGAAGGCGGCGCCCAGCGCGAGCCACGGACTGCCGTCACCCGTGACCGCGACGGTCGTCGCGATCGTCACGGCGGCGACGCCGGCGCTGAGGGTGGCCCCGCCGATCAGGGTGGAGACGTCTCCCTCCTCCGCCAACCGCGGCCGGCCCCGTGCACCGCGGCTGAGTCGGTTCAGCCGGAACATCATCAGCCAGGTACCGGCGACCGACGCGACCGTGAAGCCCACCGACCGCATCACGACGTAGTCGGCGAGCAGGTGGCAGAGCAGCAGCAGCGCACCGCCGAGCGCGAGCAACGAGGCCCGGCGCGAGGCGTGGTTGAGCAGCAGCACCCCGGGCAGCAGCCCGGCGGCGGGCCACGCGAGCGGTACGCCGCTGGCGCCCTCGGCCCCGCGGAGGAGCAGCCAGGAGAGCACGACCATCACGACCAGCAGCGCAGCGGTGGCGTGCGGACGCGCCAGCTCCACCAGCGCCGATACGCGCGGCCGTGCGACGGTCCCCCGCACCACCCGTCTCCTCCTCTGGTCCGCTGAGCGTCCGCTCAGTATGGGCGGCGGAGTCGGGTGGGCGAGGCGAATTCCGGGAGTTGCCCCAGGAGCAGGCGCCGGCGTCGAGCCGGTGCCGTCAGAGCGCCTTCACAGCGTTGACGAGCTTGCTCATGGTGTCCTTGGCATCGCCGAACAACAGCGTGGTCTTCTCGTCGAAGAGCAGCTCGTTCTCGATACCGGCGAAACCGGGACGCATCGAGCGCTTCATGAAGATGATCTGCTTGGCGTCGTCGGCGTTCAGGATCGGCATGCCGTAGATCGGCGCGCCCGGCGTGGTCTTCGCCGCGGGGTTGACGACGTCGTTCGCGCCGACCACGAGCACCACGTCGGCGTCCTTGAAGTCGCCGTTGATCTCGTCCATCTCCTTGAGCTGCTCGTAGGGCACCTGCGCCTCGGCGAGCAGCACGTTCATGTGGCCGGGCATCCGCCCGGCGACCGGATGGATCGCATAGTCGACCTTGATGTCACGTTCCCCGAGCACGTCGACCAGCTCACGCAAGGAGTGCTGGGCCTGGGCCACCGCCAGGCCGTAGCCCGGCACGATGATCACCCGGTCGGCGTAGCCCAGCATGATCGCGGCGTCCGTCGGCCCGGCCGACTTCACCGGGCGGTCGGACGCCTCACCGGATCCGAGCGTCGAGCCGCCCTTGAGTGCGCCGAACAGGATGTTGGCCACCGAACGGCCCATCGCCCTCGCCATCAGCAGGGTCAGGAACGTTCCGGAGGCACCGACCAGGGTGCCGGCCACGAGCAGCAGCGTGTTCGACAGCACGTACCCACCGGCCGCGACGGTGAGGCCGGTGAAGGCGTTGAGGAGCGAGATGACGATCGGCACGTCCGCGCCGCCGACCGGCAGCACGAGCAGGAGACCGAACGCCAGCCCGACCAGCGCGAGCACGATCCCGGCCCAGATCGCGGGTTCGGCGACCAGCAGGCCGGAGAGCACCAGGCCACCGAGCAACGCGGCAGCGAACACCACCGCGAGTCCCGGGAAGACGACCGGTCGCGAGGTCATCAGCTCCTGAAGCTTGGCGAAGGTGACGACCGAGCCGGCGAACGACACCGAGCCGACGAAGACCGTGAACGCGGTCGCCGCCAGCACGAACCAGCCGAGGTCGAGACCGGTGCCGGCGATCTCGTCGAGCTCGAGCAGGGCCACCAACGCAGCGGCGCCGCCGCCGACGCCGTTGAAGAGCGCCACCATCTGCGGCATCTGCGTCATCTGCACGGTGCGCGCCCCGTAGGCGCCACCGGCAGTGCCGACCGCGATCGCGACCAGGATCAGGACGACGTTGTCCATGTCGTCGAGGTAGAAGAACGGCAGCGCGCACGCGACGACGGCCGCGGCAGCGCCGATCAGGTTGCCGGTACGGGCGGTGCGCGGCCCGGAGAGGCCCTTGAGGGCGAGGATGAAGGCGACGGCGCAGCCGAGGTAGACGACTTGCGCCCAGACGGGGATGCTCACGCGGCAGCCCCCTTCTCAGCCGACCCCGTACTCTTCGGCGTCCGCTTGCGGGTGAACATCTGCAGCATCCGGTCGGTGACCATGAAGCCGCCGACCATGTTCACCGCCGCCAGCACGATCGCGACCAGGCCGACGGCCAGGGCGACGCCCGATGCGTGGGCGGTCACGATGATCGCACCGAGCAGGATCACACCGTGGATGGCGTTGGCACCCGACATCAGCGGGGTGTGCAGGGTCGAGGACACCTTCGAGATCACCTCGACGCCGACGAACACGCTGAGGACGAAGACGGTCAGCCAGACGACCGGCTCGCTCATGACCCCCCTCCTTCCGACAGAGTTCCTTCCAGCGCGATCCGCGTGGGTTCGTGGAGGATCGACCCGTCACGCGTGACGCAGGCGCCGGCGACGATCTCGTCCTCGGGGTCGGGGGCGAAGGTCGAGGTCCCCTCGTCGTCGGTGGCGGTCATCAGCGTCAGCAGGTTGACGATGTTCTGCGCGTAGAGCCGCGAGGCCGGGCCCGGCATCTGGCTCGGGACGTTGCGGCCGCCCCAGACCTGCGCGTTGCCGATCCGCACCACCTCGCCGGGCTGCGAGCCCTCGACGTTGCCGCCGGTCTCGGCGGCCAGGTCGACGACCACGGCGCCGGCGCCCATCTGCTCGACCATCTCGCGGGTCACCAGCATCGGCGCCGGCCGACCCGGCACGGCCGCGGTGGTGATGAGGGCGTCGGCCTTCGCGATGTACGGCGTGAGCAGCTCGCGCTGCCTCGCCGCGCGGTCCTCGGTCATCTCGCGGGCGTAGCCGCCGGCACCCTCGAGCGTCTCGAGGTCGAGGTGGATCGGCTTCGCACCCATCGACGCGATCTCCTCCGCAGCAGCTGCGCGCACGTCGTACGCCGACACGACCGCCCCGAGCCGCTTGGCGGTGGCGATCGCCTGCAACCCGGCCACGCCCGCGCCGAGCACCACGACCTCGGCGGGATGGATCGTCCCCGCGGCGGTCATGTTCAGGGGGAAGAAGCGGCGCAGCATCCCCGCAGCCACGATCGCGCTGCGGTAGCCAGCCACGAGGGCCTGGGAGGAGAGCGCGTCCATGGACTGCGCCCGCGAGATCCGCGGCACCAGCTCCATCGCATAGGAGGTGATGCGGCCGTCCCGGTAGGTCGTGACCAGCTCGGCCTCCGCGTTGGTCGGCAGGAAGGAGATGGTGGAGGTGCCCGGAGCCAGGCCGCGCGCCCGGTCGACGTCGAGCGGCTGGACGGACACGAGCACGTCGGCACCGTCGGACGCGGTCGGGTCGAGGGCGGCGCCGGCGTCGGCGTACTCCTCGTCGGTGATGAGGGCATGCTGCCCCGCTCCCGGCTCCACGGCGACGACGTAGCCGAGACCGGTCAGCTTCTCGACCAGCTCGGGCACCATCGCTACCCGGGCCTCACCGTCCCGGGTCTCCTTGGCGATCGCAATCCTCACGGGTGCGAACCTAGGGGACATCGGACGCCAGGCCCAGGCATCTCATGCCCGGGCGTGGTGAGTCATCGCACGTCGAACGACTCCACGACCTCGTAGCGGGGCCGACCCCGCGGGCCCTGCCCGAGGTACGACGCGATCAGATCGATCCGGTCGACGACCCAGTCCGGCCCGGCGTACTCGTCGAGCAGCCGGACCCAGCGCGACACCTCGGCCGGGCGGCCGAGCCGCGCGACCGTCAGGTGCGGCCGGAACCGCCGGCCCTCCACCTCGATCCCCGCCTTGGACGCGGCGGCACGAGCGCCGGTCGCCATCCGGCCGACCTCGGTGCGGCCGGCCTCGTCGACGTCGAGCCCGGCCCAGAGCACCCGCGCTCGCGCGGCGTTCGGGAACGCTCCACCCCCGGCGATCCGGGTCGGGAACCGGGTCCGTCGCCGTGCCGCGCGCGTGAGTCGCTCGACCAGGTCGTCGAGCCTGCGGTCGGGGACGTCGGCGAGGAACGCGAGCGTGACGTGCAGCTGCTCGGGCAGCGTCCACCGGAAGGGCGCCGCCTCCCGACGTGCCTCCAGGAAGGCGTCGAGGTGCTCGACCGCCTCGTCTGGGGGCGTCAGCGCGACGAACATCCGCATCCGCCGAACCTAGCGGCGTAGTGCGCGTCGATTCCCCGCCCAGCCGGGGAACCAACGACTTCGCGCGCGAACCATCGACCCCGAAGTCAGCGGCTCGCACACGAACCCGGAACCCCGTCACCCGACCTGGGTGTCGACCACCGAGCCGACGCCGTAGGTCACCGCCATCGCGACCGCCCCGCCGAGCACGTTGCGGACCACGGCGGCGCGCGTCGACCCGTAGCTCAGCCGCGCGCTGCTCCACCCGGTGATGGCCAGCGCCAGCACCACCGCCCCGAGCGTGATCCAGATCCGGGCCTCGGGCGGGGTCAGCGTGATCGTCAGCAGCGGCAGCAGGGCGCCGAGGGTGAAGGCGACCATCGAGGCCCCGGCCGCGTGCCACGGGTTGGTGAGGTCGTCCGGGTCGATGCCCAGCTCGGTCTCGGCGTGCGCGGCCAGCGCGTCGTGGGCGGTCAGCTCCTCGGCGACCTGGAGCGCGAGCTGCTCGCTGAGGCCCTTCTCGACGTACAGCCCGGCCAGCTCGGCGAGCTCCTCCTCGGGCTCCTCCGCGAGCTCCCGACGCTCCTTGGCCAGCAGGGCGAGCTCCGAGTCGCGCTGCGTGCTGACCGACACGTACTCCCCCGCCGCCATGCTGAGCGCGCCCGCCACCAGGCCCGCGATGCCGGCGATCGCGATGGTGGTGGTGTCGTCGGTGGCTCCCGCGACCCCCATGACGATGCCGGCGGTGCTGACGATGCCGTCGTTCGCCCCGAGGACTCCGGCGCGCAACCAGTTCAGGCGGCTGTAGAACCCGCCCGAGTGGGGCTCGTCCTCGTGCGGGCCCGGCACCCGGTCTGCGGAGAGGTCGGCGGTCATACCCCGATCGTGGATCGACTGACCCCGGCTGGCAACGAAGGCTAGGCACTCCTAGGGCGCAGCGAAGCCCCTACAGACCGAGGTCGCGGGCGATCAGCATCTTCATGATCTCGTTGGAGCCTGCCCAGATCTTGGTGACTCGCGCGTCCCGCCAGGCGCGGCCGACGCGGTACTCGTTCATGTAGCCGTAGCCGCCGAACACCTGCACGCAGTGGTCGAGGACGTCGTTCTGGACCTGCGAGGTCCACCACTTCGCCTTCGCGGCGTCGACCGCGCTGAGCTCTCCGCGCATGTGGGCCAGCACGCACTGGTCGACGTAGGCCTGCGTGACCTCGACCCGCGTGACCAGCTCCGCGAGGAGGAACTGGGTGTTCTGGAACGAGCCGATCGGCTGCCCGAAGGCTCGCCGTTCCTTGGCGTACTCGACCGTCTCCTCGAGGATCTGCGCGGCGTGGGCCAGGTTCGTGACGGCGGATCCGAGACGCTCCTGCGGCAGGAACCTCATCATCGCGATGAAGCCGGTGTCGAGCTCGCCGATCAGGTCGTCGTTGCTGACGCGTACGTCCTCGAACGCGAGCTCTGCCGTGTCCGACTCGTCCTGGCCGACCTTGTCGAGGACCCGGCCGACCGAGAAGCCGGCCGCCGTGGTGTCGACCGCGAACAGCGAGATGCCCTTCGCCTTCTTCTCGGGCGAGGTGCGCGCCGCGACCACGACGAGGTCGGCGGAGCCGCCGTTGGTGATGAACGTCTTGGAGCCGTTGAGGATCCAGTCGTCGCCGTCGCGCACCGCCGTCGTCCTGAGCGCCGCGAGGTCGGACCCCCCGGACGGCTCGGTCATGCCGATGGCGGTGAGCAGCTCGCCGGTGCAGAAGGCGGGGAGCCAGCGCTGTCGCTGCTCCTCGGTGGTCAGATGGACGAGGTACGGCGCGACGATGTCGGTGTGGATGCCGACGCAGCTCGGCAGGGTCATGTTGACCTTGGCGAACTCCTCGGTGAGGACCGCGTTGAACCGGAAGTCGCCGGCCGCGGAGCCGCCGTACTCTTCAGGGACCTCCAGGCCCAGCAGTCCCTGCTTGCCCGCCGCCAGCCAGAACTCACGGGGCAGTCCGTGGTTGCTGGCGTGCTCGTCCAGGTGCGGCACCACCTCGCGGTCGAGGAACTCCTTGACCGAGCTCCGGAAGGCCTCGTGGTCATCGTCGTAGATGGTGCGCTTCATGCCACCCATGTTACTGGCCGGTCACCCGGCGTCGCCCGGGACTTGCTCCGAAGAGCGCCCCTCGACTGCCCTCGGATGCGACCCTGTTCCACAGAAATCTGCTGCGAAGGGTTGTCCCGATGGCCGAGTCGACGACGACGCCGCCTGTGGTTCGCGCGCGCGACGACGGCTGGGGCGACGACCGGGCCCGGCAGGCGATCCGGGTGATCGCGGAGGACGTGCGCACGCGGACCGACTTCGGGACCTGCGAGGTCGAGGTGCTGCGCCCCGACGACATGCTGGAGTTCGTCGCGATCGCGGGCAACGACGACGCGAACGAGGAGATGCTGCGCCGGGCGTCGCCGTTCGCCGCGATGAAGCCGGCCCTCAGCCTCGGTGCGGAGTACGGCGCCTGGACCTTCGTGGCGCAGGAGTGGCTGACTCCCGAGGCGAGTCGGCTGCTCGACGCGTACTGCTGGATCCCGGAGATCCCGGAGACCGGCGACCCGGACCAGTGGCGCCCCAAGGACATCCTGGTCGCGCGGATCGTGGACGACCGCGGACACCTGCGGGCGCTGATGTACCTCGACGAGCCGGTCAGCGGCCGCCGACTGAGCCCGCCGGCCCTGCGGCAGCTCGCGACCGACCTGCAGCTCTCGTTGCGGGCGGTGCTCACGGCGATCGAGCGCGAGGAGCTCTCGCAGCAGGTCCGGCTGACCGAGGCGGCTCGCGCGGTGGTGCGCGCGTCGTCGAGCCGGGTGGGCTACCGCGACCTGCTCGCACGGGCGCGTGGCCACCTCGTGACCGGATTCAACGCCGATGACCTGATGGTCCACGACTTCGCCCACCCGAGCACCTACGCCAGCGCCGCGGCGCACCTGCCGCCCCCGCTGCTCGTGCCGGTCGCCGCCGCCGCCCGACGCGCGTGGTCCTCCCAGTCGGTGCTGCTGGTCGAGGCCGGCCGGGTCTGGGGCGACGACGCACTCCACACGGACCACAACGACGCGCTCACGCACCACCTGGTTGACCACGGGGTGGTCGAGCTGGTGGTTGTGCCGATCGGCGCCGGACCCGAGGCCCTCGGCATGTTCGTGCTCGCGCGATCCGTCGGTGGTGCGCGCTGGACCGAGAGCGAGAGCTGGGCCGCGCTCGGGATCGCCCACGACCTCGGCCGGGCCCTCCTCAGCACCCGTGCCCGGGACCGCGAGCTGGAGCTGATCGCCGAGCTGCGCCGCCTGGACGCCTACCGCTCCGAGCTCATCCGCACGGTGTCCCACGAGCTCAAGAACCCGCTGGGAGTGATCGTGGGACACGTCGAGATGCTCGAGTCGCTGTCGGGCATGCCCGAGCAGGCCGCGACGTCACTCCGGGCGCTGGGCCGCAGCTCGGCCAGGCTCACCAGCGTCGTCGAGGACCTGCTGTTGCTCAGCCGGATCGGGAACCCCGAGACGCCACTCGACCGGCACCCGGTCGCGCTGACACCCATCGTCGACGACGTGCTCGAGGACGAGGCGGTGCACGCTCGTCAGGTCGGGGTGGCACTGTCGCCGCCGACGTACAACGCGGCCGGCCCGCTCACCGTGCCCGGCGACGCGAAGGAGCTGCTGCGGCTGGTCGCGAACCTCGTCAACAACGCGATCAAGTACTCCAGGCCCGGTGGGCGGGTGAGCGTCGCGCTGGAGCGGGTGGGTGGCGCTGTGGTCTTCACGTGCTGCGACGACGGGATCGGCATCTCGGAGGACGACCGGCACCAGCTGTTCAACGAGTTCTTCCGGTCGACCAACCCCGACGCGCTCGAGCGACCGGGGACCGGGCTGGGCCTCGCCATCGTGGCTCGGATCGCCAGCCGGCACGGCGGCCGGATCGACGTCGACTCGACCCTGGGCGAGGGCACCGCGTTCCGGGTCACCCTGCCCGGCGCGTGAGACCCCGGCGCGCTCTCGCGGGCCTCGCGCTGGCAGCGGCGCTGGCGACCGGGTGCACCACGCCGCCCGCGACCGCGCCGCCCGAGGGACCCTCGCCCACCGCCGGGCCGACCACACCTGGGTCGTCGGCCTCCCGAGAACCGACGGACGACGAAACCGCGTCGCGCACCCCGGGCCCGGCGAGCACTGACGGCACGTTGTCGGAGCCGGCGTACGGTCGGGGCAGCACGCCGCCGCCGTGGCTCTTCCAGCGCAAGCTGCCGGAGGACGCCGACGGGTTCGGCGAGGTACGACCCACACCACCGGCGCTGCGTCGCCGCGCCTTCACCCTGGTCGACCAGGTGCCGGCACTGCCCGGGCACGGGTACGCGTCGCGGATCGAGTCACCCGCGCCGGACGACGTCCTGGCCCGCTCGACGTGGAGCCGGGACTGCCCGGTGGGTCGCGACGAGCTCGCGTGGCTGCGACTGACGTTCTGGGGGTTCGACGCCCGGCGGCACACCGGGGAGCTGCTGGTGAACGCGTCGGTCGCTGCCGACGTCGACCGGGCGTTCCGGCGGCTGTGGGAGGCCAGGTTCCCGCTGGAGCAGGTGCTGATCGTCCGCTCCATCGACGAGGAGGCACCACCGACCGGTGACGGCAACGGCACCGGCGCGTTCGTCTGCCGCTCCGTCACCGGCGGGTCGTCGTTCTCCCAGCACGCCTACGGTCTCGCGATCGACGTCAACACCTTCCAGAACCCGTACCACAAGGACGGCGTGGTGCTGCCGGAGCTGGCGTCGTCGTACCTGGACCGTCGCCGCGTGCGACCGGGGATGGTCACCCCCGAGGGGCCGGTGATCGCCGCCTTCCGTGACATCGGCTGGTCCTGGGGCGGGGACTGGACCACGCTGAAGGACTACCAGCACTTCAGTGCGAATGGACGCTGAGCCACAGGGTACGTTGGAACGTTCCAACCACCCGAGGAGAGGACCACCGTGGACGTCTGGCCGGGCACCGCCTACCCGCTGGGAGCGACCTACGACGGTCGCGGCACGAACTTCGCCCTGTTCAGCGAGGCGGCCGACCGGGTCGAGCTGTGCCTGTTCGACGAGGACGGGTCGGGGTCGCTGGCCGAGACCCGGGTCGAGGTCACCGAGGTCGACGCCTTCGTGTGGCACTGCTACCTACCGCAGGTCCAGCCGGGACAGCGGTACGGCTACCGGGTGCACGGTCCGTACGAGCCCGAGCGCGGCCTGCGGTGCAACCCGGCCAAGCTGCTGCTCGATCCCTACGCCAAGGCGACGCACGGCGAGATCGACTGGGACGAGTCCCTCTTCGGCTACCCGTTCGGCGACCCGGACGCACGCAACGACGCGGACTCGGCCGGTCACATGACCCTCGGCGTGGTCATCAACCCCTACTTCGACTGGGAGGGCGACCGTCGTCCGAACACGCCGTACAACGAGACGGTCATCTACGAGGCCCACGTCAAGGGCCTGACGTGGCTGCACCCCGAGGTCCCCAAGGAGGATCGGGGCACCTACGCCGGCCTCGCGCACCCCGCCGTCGTCGCCCACCTGCAGAAGCTCGGTGTCACCGCCCTGGAGCTGATGCCGGTCCACCAGTTCATCCAGGACAGCACGCTCCTCGACAAGGGCCTGCGGAACTACTGGGGCTACAACACGCTCGCCTTCTTCGCGCCACACTCCGCCTACGCCGCGCAGGGCGACGGCCAGCAGGTCCAGGAGTTCAAGTCGATGGTCAAGACGATGCACGCCTCCGGGATCGAGGTGATCCTCGACGTCGTCTACAACCACACGGCGGAGGGCAACCACCTCGGACCCACCCTCAGCTTCAAGGGGATCGACAATCCGGCGTACTACCGGCTCGTCGAGGACGATCAGCGCTACTACATGGACTACACAGGGACCGGCAACAGCCTCAACGTGCGACAGCCCCACTCCGTGCAGCTGATCATGGACTCGCTCCGCTACTGGGTGACCGAGCTGCACGTCGACGGCTTCCGCTTCGACCTGGCGGCCACGCTGGCCCGCGAGTTCTACGACGTCGACAAGCTCTCGACGTTCTTCGAGATGGTGCAGCAGGACCCGGTCGTGAGCCAGGTCAAGCTGATCGCCGAGCCGTGGGACATCGGTCCGGGCGGCTACCAGGTGGGCGGGTTCCCGCCGTTGTGGACGGAGTGGAACGGCGCCTACCGCGACACCGTCCGTGACTTCTGGCGCGGCGAGCCGTCGCTCGGCGAGTTCGCCTCCCGCATCGCCGGGTCCGCGGACTACTACGAGCACTCGGGTCGGCGTCCGTTCGCGTCCATCAACTTCGTCACCGCTCACGACGGCTTCACGCTCCGGGACCTCGTGTCCTACAACGAGAAGCACAACGAGGCGAACGGCGAGGACGGCAACGACGGCGAGAGCCACAACCGGTCGTGGAACCACGGGGTCGAGGGGCCCACCGACGATCCCGAGGTGCTGGAGCTGCGGGCCCGCGCACAACGCAACTTCCTGGCCACGCTGCTGCTGAGCCAGGGCGTTCCGATGCTGTTGCACGGCGACGAGCTCGGCCGCACGCAGCAGGGCAACAACAACACCTACGCCCAGGACTCCGAGCTCTCCTGGGTCGACTGGGAGGGCGCGGACCAACCCCTCGTGGAGTTCACCGCGGACGTGATCGGGCTCCGGCGTGAGCACCCGACCTTCCGCCGCAAGCGGTTCTTCACCGGGGGAACCGTCCGCACCGGTGACGGCGCCCGACTCAACGACATCGTCTGGCTCGACACCGGCGCCAACCCGATGGAGGGCGACGACTGGCACGCCGACGGTGGCGCGGCGATCGGCATGTATCTGAACGGGAACGGGATCCCCGGCAGCGACGCCACTGGCAACCCGATCACGGACGCACACTTCCTGCTCTACTTCCACGCCGGCGCCGACCCGATCAGCGTGACGCTGCCCTCGGAGGAGTACGCCGAGGCGTGGGACGTCGTCATCGACACCGGCGCCAGCGCCGCCGAGACGGCGGCCCGACCGGCCGGTTCGACGCTCGAGCTGACCGGCCGCAGCGTGGTCGTGCTCCGCGAGCACGGAGATGTCGAGGCCGCCCCCGACAGCTCGGTCGCGGCCTCCGTCAGGGCGCAGGCCGGCTGACCACGGAGTGAGTCACGTGCGCGTCCCGGCCAGCACCTACCGGCTGCAGATCACCGAGGACTTCGACCTGCTCGAGGCGGCGGCCACACTGGGGTACCTGCACGAGCTCGGGGTCGACTGGGTCTACCTGTCGCCGGTGCTCGCCAGCGAGTCGGGCAGCGAGCACGGCTACGACGTCTCCGACCACTCCGCCATCGACACCTCGCGCGGCCGCGGCTCGGGCTTGTCAGCACTGTCGAGCGAGGCGCGGCGACTGGGGATGGGCGTCCTGGTCGACATCGTGCCGAACCACGTCGGCATCGCCCGCCCCTGGGAGAACCCCTGGTGGTGGCACGTCCTGACCCACGGGCCGGACTCCTCCTTCGCCGACGCGTTCGACATCGACTGGGAAGCGGGTGACGGTCGGCTCCTCCTCCCGGTGCTCGGCGACGAGGACGTCGGCGACGACGGCCGGATCAGGAACCTGCGACTGCTGGCAGGCGAGCTGCACTACCACGACCAGCGGTTCCCGCTCGCGCCCGGCACTGCCGGTCCGGACGACGACGCGGACGCGGTGCACGCGCGCCAGCACTACCGGCTGATGTCATGGCGGCGGGCCGACAGCGAGCTCAACTACCGGCGGTTCTTCACCGTCAACACCCTCGCCGCGATCCGGGTCGAGGAGCCGGAGTGGTTCCGCCGCTCCCACGAGGAGATCGGGCGTTGGTTCGACGAGGACCTGGTCGACGGGCTGCGGATCGACCACCCCGACGGGCTGCGCGACCCCGGCGGCTACCTCGACGACCTGGCTGCGCTCACCGACGGTGCCTACGTCCTGGTCGAGAAGATCCTCGAGCCGGGCGAGCGGCTGCCCGAGTCCTGGGCGACCGCGGGCACGACGGGGTACGACGCGCTGGCCCTGGTCGACCGCGTGCTGACCGACCCGGGCGGCGGCGTACCGCTGGGGGAGCTGGAGGACCGGTTGCGTGGGGCGCCGGTCGACTGGCACGCCATGGTCCACGGCACCAAGCGCACCGTCGCGGACACCTCGTTGTCGGCCGAGACCCGCCGGATCGCCCGCTCCTTGGCCGGCCACGTCGACCGGGACCTGCCCGAGCTGCAGGACGCGGTGGCCGAGCTGCTCGCCTGCATGCCGGTCTACCGCACCTACCTTCCCGAGGGTCGCGAGCACCTCGACCTGGCCCTGGCCGCCGCCCGCACACACCGCCCGGACCTGATCGAGGTGCTCGAGGAGATCGCGCCGGTGCTCGGCGACGGCGCCGCCGACGCCACCCAGCGCTTCCAGCAGACCAGCGGGATGGTGATGGCCAAGGGCGTGGAGGACCAGGCGTTCTACCGATGGGCGCGACTGACCTCGCTGAACGAGGTCGGCGGCGATCCCTCGGTGTTCTCGGTGTCCGTCGACGACTTCCACGACGCGGTGACGCGTCGTCAGGCCGATTGGCCGCACGCCATGACCGCCGCCACGACCCACGACACGAAACGCGGCGAGGACGTGCGCGGCCGGATCGCGGTGCTCGCCGAGGCGCCCGGCCTGTGGACCGACGCCCTCGAGCGACTGCTCGAGCTGGCCCCCCTGCCCGACCCCGGCTTCGGGAACCTGTTGTGGCAGGCCGTGGTGGGGGCCTGGTGCGACGACCCGGCGCTGCGCGACCGACTCCACGCGTACGCCGAGAAGGCGATGCGCGAGGCGGGCGACCGCACCACGTGGACCGACCCCGACGAGGCGTACGAACGAGCCGTCCACGCCGCGGTCGACGCCGCCTTCGACGACGCCCGGGTGAGGGCCGTGCTGGACGAGGTGCTCGAGCGGATCGGCGCGCCGGGTCGGGTCAACGCGCTGTCGGCCAAGCTGGTGGGGCTGACCATGCCGGGCGTCCCGGACATCTACCAGGGATCCGAGCTCTGGGAGCTGAGCCTGGTCGACCCCGACAACCGGCGCCCGGTCGACTTCGACGAGCGCCGCCGGCTGGTCGCGCAGCCCTGCCCAGGCCACCCCAAGCTGCGGCTGGTGCGCGAGGCGCTCCGACTGCGTCGCGACGAGCCGAGCCGGTTCACGTCGTACCAGGCCCTGCACGCCTCCGGCGAGGCCTCCGACCACGTGCTGGCGTTCGACCGCGGTGGCGCAGTCTCCGTAGCGACCCGGCTCCCGCTCGGCCTGGCGGCCCGCGGGGGCTGGGGTGGGACGACCCTGCCGCTGTCCCCGGGCCGGTGGAGGGACGTGCTCTCCGGCCGCGTCATCACCAGCGCCGGAGAGGTGCCGGTCGCCGAGCTGCTGGCCGAGCTGCCCGTGGCACTGCTGGTCCCGCTGCCCGAGCAGCCGCTGCGACGCGGTCGGTTCGACGTCTGGGCACCGCGAGCCCGGCGGGTGCGGCTCAGCGTCGGCGACGACGTCGTCGACATGACCCGCGGCCCCGGTGACTGGTGGCAGCCCGCCGAGCAGCCGCCCGAGGGAGAGGTCGACTACGGCTACCTCCTCGACGAGGACGACGTGCCGCTGCCCGACCCCCGCTCGCGACGCCAGCCGGACGGCGTCCACGGCCGGTCACGCACTGTCGACATGTCCGCGTTCGCGTGGACGGACCGGGCGTGGCGCGGCCGCCCGCTCGCCGGCGGGACGATCTACGAGCTCCACGTCGGCACCTTCACCCCGGAAGGGACGCTGGAGGCGGCGACCGGCCGGCTCGAGCACCTGCGCTCGATCGGCGTCGACTTCGTCGAGCTGATGCCGGTCAACGCCTTCAACGGTGAGCACGGCTGGGGCTACGACGGAGTGCTCTGGTCCGCCGTCCACGAGCCCTACGGCGGGCCGCACGGGTACCAGCGGTTCGTCGACGCCTGCCACGCCCACGGCCTCGGGGTGATCCAGGACGTGGTGTACAACCACCTCGGACCCTCGGGGAGCTACCTGCCGCGGTTCGGCAGCTACTTGGTCGACGGGAACACCCCCTGGGGAGACCAGGTCAACCTCGACCAGGAGGGTGCGGCCGAGGTACGCCGCCTGGTCCTCGAATCGGTCCGCGGCTGGTTCGCCGACTTCCACGTCGACGGGCTGCGGCTCGACGCTGTCCACGCGCTCGTGGACTCCTCCGAGACCCACCTGCTGGAGGAGATGACGACGGAGGTCGCGTCGCTGTCGGCACACCTGGGGAAGCAGCTGTTCCTCATCGCCGAGTCCGACCTCAATGACCCGCACCTGATCACGCCGCGGGAAGCAGGCGGCTACGGGCTGGACGCACAGTGGAGCGACGACTTCCACCACGCGGTCCACGTCGCCCTCACCGGCGAGACGGCCGGCTACTACGCCGACTTCGAGCCGCTCGGCGCCCTGGCGAAGGTGCTCGAACGCGGCTTCTTCCACGACGGCACGTGGTCCTCCTTCCGCGGTCGCGACCACGGCGCGCCCTTGGACACCGCGCGCGTCCCCGGCTGGCGGCTGGTGGTCGCGAACCAGAACCACGACCAGGTCGGCAACCGGGCCCGCGGTGACCGCCTCACCGAGACGCTCGACGAGGACGCACTCGCGGTGGCGGCCCTGCTGACGCTCAGCTCCCCCTTCACCCCGATGCTCTTCATGGGAGAGGAGTGGGGCGCCACCACGCCGTTCGCGTTCTTCACCTCGCATCCCGAGCCGGAGCTGGGGCAGGCGGTGTCGGACGGCCGGCTGGACGAGTTCGCGCGGATGGGCTGGGATCGCGACGCGGTCCTCGACCCGCAGGACCCGGCGACGTTCGAGCGCTCCCGGCTGGACTGGTCGGAGCTCGAGACGGATCGGGGTCGACGACTGTTGGCCTGCTACCGGCGGCTGGCCGAGCTGCGTCGTACCCTCCCGGCGCTCACCGATCCGGACCTCCGTCGTACCGCGGTCTCGTTCTCCGAGGACGACCGGTGGCTGACCCTGCGACGGGGTGAGGGCCCCGAGGAGGCGGTGGTCGCCGTCAACCTCTCGAACAGTGAGGCGACGGTTCCACTGCCCGCCGGTCCTAGCTACGGGGTTCGCTTCGCCACCCCAGGTGCCGGTCTCGCCGAGGGCGCCACGGTGGTCGAGACGATCGGACTGCCGTCCAGTACCGGCGTCCTGCTCGTGCCCGGTGACGCCCGAGGCTAAGCGCGACCCGCCGGCTCCGGCTCTCGCGCCGGGCCGTCCGCAGGTGGTACGGCGTCGGAAGCCTCCCCCTCGCGGAACCCGTGACGTTCCCACCACCGGCGGAGCGGGCCGGGCGCCCACCAGTTCCACGCGCCCAGCAGGGTCATCGTCGCGGGGACCAACAACGCCCGCACGATGGTGGCGTCCACCGCGATCGCGACCACCATCCCGACACCGATCATCTTCATGAAGAGGACGTCGCTGAACGAGAACGCCCCGATGACCACGATCAGCAGCAGCGCGGCCGAGGTGATGATCCGCCCCGACTTCTGCAGCCCCGTGGCGACCGCGAGGTCGTTGCGGCGGCTGAGGTCCGGCTCGGACGCACCGGCGTCCCACTGCTCGCGGATCCGCGACAGCAGGAAGACCTCGTAGTCCATCGACAGCCCGAACAGGATCGCGAGCATCAGGATCGGGTTCGTGAGGTCGAGGAAGCCCTGGGAGGAGAAGTTCAGCAGCCCCTCCAGGTTGCCGTCGCTGAAGATCCAGGTGACCACGCCGAACGACGCCGTGATCGACAGCACGTTCATCAGCACCGCCTTGAACGGCAGCACCAGTGACCCGAACGCCAAGAAGAGCAGCACCATCATCACGACGACGACGATCAGGGCCATCCAGGGCAGGTGCGCGGAGACCGACTCCTCCAGGTCGACCGTCTCGGCACTCAGCCCACCCACCAGGGCCTCCCCGCTCGCGGGCTCGAGGTCGCGGAGCTCCCGCACCAGGTCCTGGGACGGCGGCGCCTGCGCCGCGCCCTCCCAGGTCGCCCGGACCAGCGTCACGTCGCCGCTCTGCGCGACCGGCTGCACGCCCGTGACGCCTGGGAGCGCCTCGACGTCGCCGGCGTAGGCCTCGACGTCCGCCGGGTCCGTGCCGTCGAGCACCACGGTGGCACTCGAGGTCTCCCCACCGAAGTCCGTCGCCAGCTTCTCCATCGCGACGTACGACGGTGCGTCGGGGGGCAGGATCTGGTGATCGACCGAGCCCCACTTCACACCGAGGAACGGGGACGCCAGCACCAGCAGGCCGGTCGTGACCGCCACCAGCACCCAGACCGGGCGTCGCATCACGCCGCGCGCGATCCGCGCCCAGACGCCGTTCTCCTCGTCCACCTGACGACGGCGACGGAACACGCGACCCTTGTCGATCCGGCGGCCCAGCAGCCGCAAGGTCGCGGGGAGCACGGTCAGCGTGGCCAGCATCGCGACCAGCACGGCGGCGATGCCGCCGAACCCCATGGAGCGCAGGAAGGCCTGGGGGAACACCAGCAACGACGACATCGCGGCAGCGACGGTGAGGCCGGAGAAGAGCACGGTCCGGCCGGCGGTCCGCATCGTCGTCGTGAGCGCTGCGCCGACCGCGCCGGGGTCGTCGTCGCGATAGCGCGCCAGCTCCTCGCGGAACCGGCTCACGACGAACAGCGCGTAGTCGATCGCCAGCCCCATCCCGAGCAGCGTGATCACGTTGACGGAGAAGATCGAGACCTCGGTGAACAGAGTCAGCAGGCGTACGACGGCGAGCGCCCCGACCACCGCGATGGCGCCCACGAGGACCGGCATCGAGGCGGCGACCAGGCTGCCGAAGACCAAGACGGCGAGTACGGCCACCACCGGCAGCGAGATCGTCTCGGCGCGACGGAGGTCCTGCTCGGTGCGTTCGTTGACGTCGGAGAAGATCGCGAACGTCCCGGCGAGGTGGGTCTCGAGCCCGTCGGCGTGCAGGTCGTCCTCGATGGCCTCGAAGCTCTCGAGGTACTCGTCCTGCGTCTCGCCCGCCAGCGAGATCACGACCTGGGTGCTGTGACCGTCCTGGCTGAGCAGGTCGGGAGAGGAGGTGTCGTACCAGGTCACCACCCGGGTGGTCGTGCCCTCCGGTAGGCCGGCGAGCGTGG
>NZ_DASUTK010000033.1:0-3215 GCF_036374615.1 Nocardioides sp. | reverse complement strand
GCCGGCCGGTTCCAGGTCGAGCCGGCCCGCGCCTCCCCAGCCCAGCGTGACGACCGCTTCCGCAGGGCGACCGGCCCCCGCGGTGGGGTTCGTGACCATCCGGGTCACCACGACCGACCGGATCGACGAGAGCGCGATCGCTTCGGTAGAAGTCGAGGTATAGGGCTCGGGCAGCAGGTCGTCGCCTTCGTGCTCGTCGGTGTGGGCCAGGATCAGCCGGCTCGGGGTCAGCACGACCACGGTCAGGTGGCGGCGCACCTCGTCGCGGTCGAATGTCGGCTCGTGGTGCACGTAGTACGAGACGACGGCCTCCCCGGCCACCGCGGCGGCCACGCCGTCGGCCACGACCTCGGGGTAGTAGCCGGTCCGCTCGATCGCGCGCCTGAGGTCGGCCGCGGTGTCGCCGTCGTGGCTGCGGGTGCGCATGAGCGGCAGTCTTTCACGCGCCCCTGACGAGCGTGACCACGGTCAACCGGGGTCGGTGTCTCCTGCCGGGGTGGGGAGGCGGCGGGCGAACCAGTCGGACCGGGAGTCGGCGACCGGGTCGACCCGAACCGTGGCGCGCAGGACGGAGACCCCCTCCGCACCAGCCAGCACCAGGGGCAGCTCGAGTGCGCTCACCTGCGGCAGGTCGTGCTGCAGCTGGGCGACTCGCAGGATCAGCTGCTCGACCAGCCCGACGTCGACCACCTCGGAGCCGCGGTACCCGAAGAGCAGCGGAGAGGACTTCACCTCACGCACCATCGCGGCCGCGTCGTGCTCCCCGATCGGTGGGATCCGGTACGACCGGTCCTGGAGCAGCTCGATCGCCATGCCTGCGATCCCGAACGACACGACCGGCCCGAAGAGCGGGTCCTCGAGGCTGCTGATCGCGACCGGGACCCCGGGCGGCGCGTTCTTCTGGACCACGAACCCGGCGTCGTCCGTGCTCGTGATGAGGGCGTGCAGCGACTCCCACGCGTCACGCATCTCGGCGGAGGAGTCGATGTTGCGCCACACGTGTGCGAGGTCCGGGCGCTCCCGGAGGTGGCTGGCGGTCGCCTTGAGCACCACGTCCCACCCCAGCTCGCGACCCGCCTTCTGCGCGGCTCGGAGGTCGGCGACGGGACGCTCGGCCCAGAGCTCGATGCCGTACGCCGCGAGCAGCCGCGCCGTCTGCTTCTCGTCGAGGTCGATCCCGTCCGGGTGCTCGCGCAGCGCGCCGTTGACGAGCGTCCGGGCGCCGGCGATGTCGAGGTCGGACGGATCGAGCGCGGCGCCGTCCGGCGTGCGCAGCCACACTGCGTACTCGACGACCCGCGCGAGGGCGCGCACCGCCGCCTCCACAGCGGGGTACGACGGAACGGAGCCGCGGCCGGCGGAGCGACCCGCGACGTCGGGGACCCGCAGCAGCTCCGGCACCCCCTCGGCGCCGAGGAACGAGGAGACCAGCGGCTTGTCGGACTGCTCCCCTACCGCGGCGAGCACGTTCGCGACGTCCTCACCGGAGACGTTGAGCGGTGGGATGTAGACGGCCACCACCGCGTCGACCTCGGGATCGTCGATCGCCGCGTCGAGGGCGTCCTCGAAGTCGTCGGCGCCCGCGTCGGCTCCGAGTGCGACCGACTTGTTGACGACCAGGCCGACCGCCGCCGCGGCGTCCGCGGCCAGCAGCCCGAGCGCGTCGGAGTTGCCGACCACCGCGACCCGACGTCCGCGCGGCAGTGGCTGGTGGGCGAGCAGCTGGGCGACGTCGAACATCTCGTCGAGCGTGTTGACCTGGATCACGCCCGCCTGCCGGAACATCGCGTCGACCGCCTGCTGCGGCGCCGAGATCTTCCTGACCGCGTGCCCCATCGGCACGCCCTGGGTCGTCCGGCCGGAGCGCACGGCGATGATCGGCTTCCGCAGCGAGACCTTGCGAGCGATCCGCGAGAACTTGCGCGGGTTGCCGATCGACTCGAGGTAGAGCAGCACCACCTCGGTCGCGTCGTCCTCCTCCCAGTACTGCAGCAGGTCGTTGCCGGACACGTCGGCCCGGTTGCCGGCGCTGACGAACGTCGACAGACCCAGGCCGCGGTTGTTGACCTTCTCGAGGATCGCGGAGCCGAGGGCGCCGGACTGGCAGAAGAACCCCGCCCGACCGCCCGGCGGCATCAGCGACGAGAGCGAGGCGTTGAGCGAGATGGCCTTGTCGGTGTTGATGACGCCGAGCGCGTTGGGGCCGATCAGGCGCAGCCCGTAGGAGCGGGCCAGGCCCACGAGCCGGCGCTGCCGCCGACGGCCCTCCTCACCGGTCTCGGCGAAGCCGGAGGAGATCACGATCAGGCCGTGGACCCCCTTGGCCGCGCAGTCGAGCACCACGTCCTGCACCGCCTCGGCAGGGACCGCCACCACGGCGACGTCGACGTCGCCGGGGATGTCGTTCACCGAGGCGTACGCCGGCATGCCGGACACCGCGTCGGTCGACGGGTTCACGGCGTACACGCGCCCGGTGAAGTTGCCGATGACGAGGTTGCGGACGAGGGCGCGGCCGATCGTGTCCTGTCGCCTGCTCGCGCCGACCACCGCGACGGAGCGCGGGTGCAGGAACCGCTCGATCGACGCTGCCTCCGCCCGGTGCTCGCGCGCGACCATGACCCCGACCGACGTGTCCGTCGGGTCGATCGGGAACTCGAGCGCCATCACGCCGTCCTCGTACTCGCTGCGCAGCCGGTAGCCGGCGTCCCGGAACGTGTGGATCATCTTCTGGTTGTCGGGGAGCACCTCGGCCACGAACCGCTCCACCCCGCGCTCGCGGCCCGCCTGCGCGAGGTGCTCGAGCAGCAGCTGCCCGATCCCGCGTCCCTGGTGCTTGTCCTCCACGAGGAACGCCACCTCCGCCTCGCTGTCCTTGACGAGGTCGTACTGGCCGATGGCGATCATCTGGCCGCCCAGCTCGACGATCAGCACCACCCGGTCGTGGAAGTCGACCGCGGTGAAGCGCTCGACCTCCTTCGCCGAGAGGGTCGGCATCGGCGAGAAGAACCGGTAGTACTTCGACTCGTCGGACACCCGGGTGTAGAAGTCGACCAGCTGATCGGCGTCGTCCGGCCGGATCGGCCGCAGGTGCGCGGTCCGGCCGTCGCGGAGCAGCACGTCGGCCTCCCAGTGGCGGGGAGCCTGAGGCGTCTGCTCGTCGACGGCGGGCATGACCCGAATCTATCCGCCCCGGTCCCGAGATGGTTGACATGGTT
>NZ_DASUTK010000032.1:0-4210 GCF_036374615.1 Nocardioides sp. | reverse complement strand
CAGCCACGACCGGTAGAAGGCGACCATCCGGCTGCGCAGACGGTCGACGGACGCGTCCGGCTCGGAGGCGATCCAGCTCGTGTCGCCGCCGGAGCAGAACGCGCTGCCCTCCCCCGTCACCACGACCACCCGCAAGTCGCGGTCCTCCCGCAGCTCGCCCACCGCGCGGACCCACGAGGCGGTCATCGCCTCGGACATGGCGTTGCGCTGGTCGGGGTTGTCGAGGGTGAGGAGGGCGACGCCGTCGACCGGTCGGCTGAGCCTGAGGTGGCGGAAATCGGACGTGGAGTCGTGGTCATGGTCGGGCTGCCGGTCGGCTTGGAGGTCGGACATGGCCGAAACCCTAGTGATCGAGCGATTTCACGCTCAGGGCGAGCCTCACGCACGCGTGTCCACGCTTGTCGTAGGGTCATACCGGTTCTGGGGCCAGCGGCTCCGGTTCCTCCGACGGGCTTCCCCAACCACCCCGTCGCGACGACCGAACAACAAAACAGCAAGGAGGCCGTCATGGCGGAGACCTGGAGCGGCGAGTTCTACTGCGTCAAGTGCAAGGAGAAGCGCGAGGCAGAGGGCGAGGTGCGGGTCAACGACAAGGGCACGCGCATGGCCAAGGCTGTGTGCCCTGTCTGCGGCACCAACCTCAACCGCATCCTCGGCAAGGCCTGAGCACGACCCCACGTCGTTCACGGCGGCGTCCACCCGGTTGAGCGGGCGGACGCCGCCGTCGTCTGTGGACGAGCCTCCGCCGCGGCCGCACGAGATGCCAGGGTCGGACCATGTCATCTCGCCTCCGCCTGGCCGTCGGGCTACGCGTCACCGAGCGTGGCGACGGTCGGCTCCAGGTCGGCCTGCACCACGACCATCGGCTGCTGCTGGCTGACGATCCGTCGGTGCGGCAGCTGCTGACGAGGCTGCGACACCTCCTCGACCCGGACCGGACCACCGCGGCCGAGCGCGCCGTCATCGAGCAGCTGGCCGTCGCGGGACTGCTCGAGCACGAGGATCCGCCGCCGACGCCGGGCAGCGTGGAGGTCCTCGCACCCGAGCCTGCCGCGGCTCTCGCTCGCCGGCTGCTCGCCGAGGCCGCCCTACCCGAGTCCCGGGGTGGTCTCGACCCGGCGCTCACGCTGGTCGTGAGCGTGGGCGCGGAGCCCTCCCGGACCGGCCTCGACGCGATCGTGCAGGCCGATCGGCCCCACCTGCTGGTCACGTCCGTGGCGGGCCGGACCCGGGTCGGGCCGTGCGTCGTACCCGGCCTCACCGCCTGTCTGCGCTGCCTCGACGAGCACCTGGCCGACCGCGACCCCCGCCACGCGCGGGTCGTCGACCAGCACGTCACGGTCGATCGCACCTACCGACCACCGTCGGGTGACCTCGCGCTGGCGCTGGCGTGGGCCGTTCGCGACGTGGCGACCCTGCTCCGGGGTGACCGCCCGACGACCTGGTCGGCGACGGTGATGCTGCGCCCGGACGGGCCACAGCTGGACGAGTGGTCGCGGCATCCTCGGTGCGGGTGCGCCTGGGGCGAGCTGCTGGCGGGTTAGGCGAGCGAGGTAGGAGCCGTCACCAGAACTCGCTGTCGAGCTTGCCCTCCATCGACCGCAGGTGCTGGCGCGAGCACGTGTCGCAGTAGACGCGGCGGCGGCCGTTCTCGACGGCCGTGGTCCAGGTCAGGGTCTTCGCGGCGTCGGCCTCCTGGCGTCCGCAGAAGTCGCACGTCGTCACGCCGCTCCCCTCGTCGGACACGGTTCCAGGCTACGCCCCACACGCGCCCGGACATGCGAGGAGCCGGGTACGACGACGTCGTACCCGGCTCTTCGGTTCACCTGTTTCACTCACCCAGCGATCAGGGTGGAGGTGGCCCTTCCCTTGCGGGAATCGACCGCCGGCTCCCTCAGATCGCACGAGCGAGAGCGAGGCGTGCCTGGCGCGCGGCCTTCTCGGCCTTGCGGCTGACGCGACGAGCGTGGGCCACGTGGTAGGCCCGTCGCTGCTGCTGCGCCTCTCCCAGGCGCACGGACATCTGTGCCCGTGCCAGCTCTTCGTTCAAGAGTTCCATCTCAATACTCCGTACGTGTGGTGTGGTCATGTTGGTTGTTGTTGCTCGCTTCGATTCGAGGTGGATGTCAGGCGGCGTCCTTGCGGGGCCGGCCGCGAGGCCGCTTGCGCGGGATCACGGTGCCCTGCAGGAACAGCTGGCCGCCCCAGACGCCCCACGGCTCCCGGCGCTGCTTGGCTCCGGAAAGGCACAGGTCGCGCACGGGACACTCCGTGCACAGCGCCTTGGCGAACTCCACGTCGCTCGGGGACTCGGCGAACCAGAGCTCCGGGTCGTTGACCCGGCAGGGCAACTGGTCCTCGTCCACCTCGCTGGCGACGTCGTGCAAGCCGCCGAGCGAAGCCTCAGCCCCCCTGTTCGGGGAGAGTCCATCAGTGCGGTCGAGAACGCTGATGGTCATGTGGTCACCTCCTACTGGACCTGATCGCTTGTGTGCTGGAAACAGAAAGGCCGCGGATCCCGGGTTTCGGGTCCGCGGCCTGGAGGTAGCCGATGCTGTTGGGTCAACAGGTCGGTGGACTCCAGGAAGTGGTACCCGGACGGGTGGCCTCGGCGAGGGCAACGCCCGCCACGTGCCGATCGCGCACGACAATCGCGGGAGCGGTGCAAACCGTCATATCCGTGGTCATGCCGAGGCTGGTGCCATAGGTGACACCGGTGTTGGGCATGCCGAAGCCGGACGGGGTCTGTGCCGTCGCCTTCTGCGAGTTGATGCTCATCATTGGTGCCACCTCCTTGTCATTCTTCAGGCGCGAGCCTTGCCAGGGCTACTGTGCGCGGTCCGGTTTGGTTCCTGAGAAAAGTACCCGTCCGACCTCGTAAGAGGCAAACCATTTAATGGGTATTTCCTGACATTTCTTCGTCGATCTGCTGCCAGACGCCACGATCGCCGCTCGATCATCCCAGGATCACCGCAGGATCGGCGTTCAGGAGACGAGGTCGAGCAGGTCGGCGCCGTACCGGTCGAGCTTGGAGCGGCCCACGCCGCTGATCTTGAGCAGCGCCTGCTCGCTCCCCGGCTTGTGCTCGGCGATCAGCTGCAAGGTGGCGTCGGTGAAGACGACGTACGCCGGCACGCCGTCCTCCTCGGCCCGGGTCTTCCGCCAGGCACGCAGCCGCTCGAACAGGTCCTCGTCGTACGACGCCGGGCAGTCGTCGCACCGCCCGAGCTTCTTCTGGGCCGGTGTCGACAGCGGCTTGCCGCACTCGCGACAGTGCGCGGCCCGGCGCCGGCTCTTTGGCGGTGTCGGGCGTTGGTCGGCCGGGATCAGGCCGGCGAGGAACGGCGACGACACGCGGGTGGGGCGCCCGCCCGGGTTACGGGCCTGGCTCCAGGACAGCGAGAGGACGAGTCGCGCCCGCGTCATGCCGACGTAGAGCAGTCGGCGCTCCTCCTCCTGCTCGGTCGGGGTCTCGGCGTAGGTGATCGGCAGGGTGCCGTCCTGGAGGCCGGCGAGAAGCACGACGTCCCACTCGAGGCCCTTGGCCGCGTGGAACGTGGTGAGGGTGACGCCGTCGGCGACCGGTGCATGCTGCTCCGCGGCCCGTCGGTCGAGGTCGTCGACGAAGCCGCCGAGATCGACGTCAGCTCCCGTCGCGAACTCGGCGGCCTGGTCGACCAGCGCCTGCCACGACTCCCAGCGATCGCGCACCTGGCCGCGGGTCTCGGGCGGCTCCGCGGACCACCCGAGACCGGAGAGGGTCGCGCGCACCGTCTCGAGCAGGTCGTCGCCTGCCTCCCCCGAGCGGGCGGTGCCGCGCAGCAGGGTCACCGCCTGCTTGACCTCCGGACGGTCGAAGAACCTGGCGGCACCCCGGACGACGTACGGGATGCCGCGCTCGGCCAGCGCCTCCTCGTGCGCCTCGGACTGGGCGTTGATCCGGAACAGCACCGCCATCTGGCCGTACGGCGTGCCGGACCGTGCCGACGCGGCGATCCGCTCGGCGATCCCGGCCGCCTCGGCCACCTCGTCGGGGTAGCCGCGGTACTCGACCGCAGGGCCTGCTGCCTGCTGCGAGCGGAGCTCGACGCCGTGGCTCGCTGTGCCCGCGAGCAGCTGGTTGGCCGCGGCCACGACCTCGGGGGTCGAGCGGTAGTTGCGGACCAGCTCGATCGAGGTGGTGCCGGCGTACTTCGTCGGGAAGTCGCGC
>NZ_DASUTK010000031.1:0-9074 GCF_036374615.1 Nocardioides sp. | reverse complement strand
CTTGCGGTGGGCGCTCGCCGCACTCCCGCGACTCGGCTGCCGCAAGCCCACGACTCGACGACGTCGAGTCGGGGCTGGTCACCTACGTGGGTGCCCCCCGAGCCGAACCTCACCCTTCGACCGGAGGGCGCGGAGGCCCTTCTCATGCCCGTTGATTCGCGTGCTTGCGGCACATGAACGGCGCGCTTGCGGCGGGCGCCTGCCGCATCGGCGCGACTCGAGTGCCGCATCCGCGCGACTCAACGGTGCAGCGCGACTCAACGGTGCAGGCGGGCGAGGAAGCGGTCGGACTCGACGATGACCCGGGTGATCTCACCGGTGCCGACCACCTTGCTGTCGCCGGTGTGGCGGGCAGCGACGGTGAAGCGGTGCAGTCGACCGTCGCTGTACGACGAGGAGGCGGTCACCTCGACCTCGGCCCCGACCGGGGAGGCGGCGAGGTGCTCGAGGGAGATCCGGGTCCCGACCGACGTCTGGCCCGCGGCCAGGTGCGGCTCGATCGCCGCGCAGGTGGCAGCCTCGCACCAGGCGAGCAGCCGCGGGGTGCCGAGCACCGGGAGCGAGCCGCTGCCGACCGCCGCCGCGGTGTCGTCGTCCGAGACCGAGAAGCGCAACGTGGCCTGGGCGTCGTCGCTCATGCCAGCACCTTGTCGAACGCGATCAGGTGCACCCCCGGCATCGGGTCCCAGTCGCGATCCGGCGACCGGGTGTAGCCGAGCCGGGCGTAGAGCCGGTGGGCCGCAGCCATGTCGGCCAGCGACGAGAGGACCATCCCGGTCGCGCCGTGCTGGCGGGCGCGGTCCTCGCAGAGCTCCGCCAACGCCAGTCCGGCGCCGCGCCCGCGTGCGTCCGGATGCACGGCGAGCATCCGGAACTCACCTTCCTCGGCTGTGGAGATCTCACGCCAGGGCGAACCCGGCGGGCAGTAGGTGACGCAGCCGAGCAGCGCGTCGCCCTCGGCGGCGACCCAGAGCTCGGCCTCCCGGGCGCGTCGGGCGGCGTCGCGCACGTGCAGCCGGTAGCCGTCCTCCGCGCCGAGCATGAACTCCTCGTAGGCCGCCACGCTGAGCTCGCCGAGCTCGTCGAGCTCCTCGGGCCTCGCCAGCCGCAGCTCCATCGGCGCCGGCCTCAGATGCCGAACGTGGTGCGCGGGTACGCAGCGTCCACGTCGGTGATCACGTTGACCAGGTACGGGACGTTCGCGGCGAACGCGCGGTCGAGGGCGGCTCCGATCTGTCGGGGGTCCGTCACGGTCTCCCCGGCGCCACCGAGCGCCTTCACGACCTCGTCGTACCGGGTCTGGCCGGCGAGGTCGGCGGCCACGTCGTACCCGTAGATCATCTGCATCGGTCCCTTCTCCAGACCCCATGCGGAGTTGTTGCCGCAGACCATCACCACCGGCAGCTGGTGGCGGACCAGCGTGTCGACGTCCATCAGCGAGAAGCCGGCCGCGCCGTCGCCCAGTAGCAGCACCACCTGCGCGGACGGGCGGGCCAGCCGGGCGGCGATCGCGGCGCCGAGCCCGGCACCCAGGCAGCCGTACGGGCCGGGGTCGAGCCAGCCGCCAGGCCGCTGCGGCTCGACGAACTTCCCGGCGAACGAGACGAAGTCGCCGCCGTCGCCGATCACGACCGCGTCCTCGGCCAGGCGCGGCACCAGCTCGCCGTAGATCCGGGCGGGGTGGATCGGGTCGGCTTCCGCGCCGAGCAGCTGGCTGTCCCGCTCGGCGGCGGCGGCCACGCTCTGCTGCAGCTCGGCCAGCCAGCCCGACCAGTCGGGACGGCGTACCAGCTGCTGGAGGGCGGCCAGAAGGCCGTCCAGGGCAGCCGACAGGTCGCCGCTGGCGGACGCCGCCAGGTCGGCATGGCGGGAGACCTGACCGGGGGAGTCGGCGAGGTGCACGACCTGGGCCGGGGTGGCGCCATCCTTCCCGCCGAAGACGCCGTACCCGAGCCGGAAGTCGAGCGGTGTCCCGACCACGACCACCAGGTCGGAGCCGCCGAGTGCGGCACCCCGCGCCTTGGTGACCAGCTGCGGATGACCGCCGGGGACGACTCCGCGTCCCATCCCGTTGGTGATCACCGGTAGGCCGGTGGCCTCCACGAAGCGCAGCGCCGCCTCCTCCGCGCCGTCGGCCCAGACGTCCGTGCCGAGCACCAAGACCGGCCGGTTCGCCGCGCCGAGCAGCTCCGCCACCTCCGACAGCGCCTCGGGGTCGGGTTCGGCGCCGCGACGGCGGGCACCGGTCGGCAGCTCACCGCTGGCGCTGTTGAAGAACTCGTCCATGGGGATGTCGACGAAGACTGGTCCGCGGTGGGCGGACCCGGCCGCCGTGAACGCGTCGTGCATGCCGTCGAGGACGCCGTCGGCCGTGTGGATGGTGCGGGCGGACTTCGAGATCGGCGCGATGATCGGTGGCTGGTCCAGCTCCTGGAGGCTGCCGCTGCCCCACCGGTTCGCCGGGGCCCGACCGCCGATGACCACCATCGGCGAGCCCGCGAACTGCGCCTGGGCGATCGCGCTCAGGCCGTTGGTCACGCCCGGGCCCGCGGTGAGGACGGCGAGCCCCGGGACCCGGGTCAGCTTCCCGGTCGCCTCGGCCGCGAACGCGGCGGTCTGCTCGTGACGGACGTCGAGCAGCCGCATCGGCGGCTCGGCCTTCACCGCCCCGTCGTACATCGGGAAGACGTGGGCACCCGACAGCGTGAACATCGTCTCGACCCCGTGGGCACGGGCGACCGCGACCGCCAGCTCGCCTGCGTGGCCGGAGAGGGCGGACCCGTCGGTGTGGACGGCGGACTCGTGGACCTCGGTCATGACCCGCAGGCTACTCGGCGGTAGCACCGCCGTCAGCGACCACCCAACGTGAACGGGTTGGTGGCACGCAGGGCCTCGACCGTGATCAGGATCAAGTCGGCCCGCTCGGCGGGCGGACGAGGAGCGAGCGCGAGCTGGAGGTAGAGGGCCCGCAACAGCTGCTGGGCGTTGTTGGTCGCGGCGTACGGGTCACCGTCGCCACGGATCGCGTCCGGCGCGGCCTGCCGCGCCACCCGGCGCACCCACGGCTCGACCACCGTGATCGGAACCAGGTCCCGTCGGAGCACCTCCATCACGGCGTGCGCCATCCGGTCCGGCTCGCCGCTCAGCAGCGGGGTGGTCAGCAGCGCGATCCGGTCGGCCACGACGTCGAGCAGCACCGTCAGCTCGGGTACGCCGAAGTGGCGCGACCCAGCCAGGGCGGCGATCGCGTCGGCACCGTGGGCCACGGTGTGGGCCCACCCCTTGCCCTCGACGTGACCGCGCAGGTCACGCTCACGGAGGTACCAGCCGACGATCTGGTCACCCCAGCGCAGCACCTGCTCGGCCGGGACGAGGTACTCCTTGGTGTCGCGCTCGATCACCGTCGCCAGCACGAGCACGCTGAACGCGCGCCGGAACACGGTGTCGGTGCCCTGCTCGCCCAGCCCGATCTCGAGCCCGGCGGCCATCCCGTCGCCGAGACCCGGCAGCAGCTCGTCGTACACGCCGCGGTCGATCCAGGTGCCGAGCGCGGGGTAGGCGGTGCGGTCGCGCTCCACCGGGTCGGTGGATCCGAGCATCCGCGTCAGCTCTGCGGTCAGCTCGTCCAACGGCCGATCGGTGGGGACCTCGAGGCCGCGTTCGCGCACCTGCCTCCAGTAGAGCCCCGACATGGGGCCTATCCTGCCAGTCGGTCTCGCCAGGGTTCGAGCGGGTGACCCCTCCCTCTACCCTCGAGGCGTGCCGTCGCTGACCGAGCTCGTGCGCAGCCACACCGACCTGGACGACGAGGACGTGGCGTGGCTGCAGCTGATCCAGGCCGACTGGCAGATCATCGCCGACCTGTCCTTCGCCGACCTGGTCCTCTGGCTGCCCGATCGCGAGGGCAAGGGGTTCTGGGCGGGGGCCCAGAAGCGACCCACGACCGGCCCGACGGCGTACGTCGACGACGTGGTCGGCACGTTCGTGCCCGCAGGTCGGCGGCGGATGCTCGACGCCGCTTACGAGCACGGCCGGCTGGTGCGCGACGGGGACCCGGAGTGGCGCGACGAGGTTCCGGTACGGGTCGAGACGATCCCGGTACGCCGGGCGGGGCGGGTGATCGCGGTGATCGCTCGCAACACGAACCTGCTGGGCGTTCGCACCCCCAGCCGGCTCGAGCTCTCCTACCTGCAGACGGCCTCCGACCTGACCCGGATGATCGCGCACGGGCACTTCCCGTCGTCCGGCCAGCGCTCCGACCACGCGGACTCACCCCGGGTGGGCGACGGCTTCGTACGGATCGACGACGCAGGTCGCGTCGAGTACGCGAGCCCCAATGCGCTGTCGGTGTTCCGTCGGCTCGGCCTCAACGGCGACCTGCAGGGGCTGGTGCTCGCGGACGTGACGCGCGAGCTCGTGCCGCCCAAGCGCCGTCCGGACGAGGAGGTCCTCTCGGCCGTGCTGGCCGGCCGCGCGCACCGCGACACCGAGCTCGCGACCGACGAGGTGGCCCTCATCGTGCGGGCGATCCCGCTGCGGCCGGAGGGGGAGCAGATCGGGGCCCTGGTCCTCGTGCGCGACGTCACCGAGCTGCGCCGACGTGACCGGGAGCTGGTCACCAAGGACGCCACGATCCGCGAGATCCACCACCGGGTGAAGAACAACCTCCAGACGGTCGCGGCGCTGCTGCGGCTCCAGGCGCGGCGGATCGACGCCGCCGAGGCGAAGTCGGCACTGGAGGAGGCGGTCCGCCGCGTGGGGTCGATCGCGATCGTCCACGAGACCCTCAGCTCGACCGCCGACGAGCAGGTCGGTTTCGACGAGATCGCCGACCGGCTCGGTCGGATGGTCACCGAGGTGAGCGCGACGGGTGACCAGGTGCGGGTGGTGCGCAGCGGGTCGTTCGGGGTGCTCCCCTCGGACGCCGCGACCGCGCTGGCGATGGTGCTGACCGAGGTGCTCCAGAACGCGGTCGAGCACGGCTACGCAGCCGAGCAGCGCGGACGGATCGAGGTCGACGTCACCCGGCTCGTGGGACGGCTCGAGGTGAGCGTGCAGGACGACGGGCGCGGGCTGCCACGGGGGTTCGACCTCGACGCCTCGACCAACCTCGGGCTGTCCATCGTCCGGACGCTGGTGGAGTCCGAGCTGGGCGGTCGCCTCACCGTCGACGCCGCGCCGTCGGGTCGGGGGACTCGCGTGGTCGTCGACGTACCGCTGACGTGACCGGGTGCGTCTCTCCGGGGAGCGGGGCTCAGGCCGTGCGCACCCGTGCCCGCGCCGTACGCCGCTTGAGCGCCCGGCGTTCGTCCTCGCTCAGGCCCCCCCACACGCCGTGGTCCTGCCCGGCCTCGAGAGCCCACTGCAGGCACTGCTCGCGCACCTCGCAGCGTCGGCACACCTGCTTGGCCTCCTCGATCTGGAGGATGGCCGGACCGGTGTTGCCGATCGGGAAGAACAGTTCCGGGTCCTCGTCGAGGCACGCGGAACGGTCACGCCAATCCATGGGTGGGGGATCCCTCTCTTCTGAACGCTCGGTTCATTGGTCGAAAGTCTCGTGTGCGCGGCTGCGGAACCCGAGTGAGTCGACGGCAGCACCATGTGCACGCTTTCACGAGCGCAACACCTAGGGTTGCAAGAGTTGGATCGTGAAACAACCCCTGATTCCGTCGTGTCCGTCACAAGTACCCCGCCAACTACTCTGGCCACGTGCCCGGACCGGTGATCTACTCGTGAGCGCACTGCGCTCGGACAACCCGCCCCCGCTCACCGTGGCGGCCTCGCTGGCCGCGGTGCAGGGCGGTCTGCTCGTGCTCTACGGCGTCCTGGAGGTCGCCAATCTCAGCCTCGGTCGGGTCACGATGGGCGTGACCACCGCTGTCTTCTTCCTCGCCGCGGGGACCGGACTGGGCGTCTGCGCCTTCTACGTCCAGCGACGGTCGTCCTGGGCCCGGAGCCCGATCGTGCTGGCCCAGCTGATCCAGCTCGGCCTGGCATGGAACTTCCGCAGCGCCCCGACCACCTGGCTCGCCGTCGTGCTGGCCGTGGTCGCCTTGATCGTGCTCGTCGGGATCTTCCACCCCGCCAGCCTGAACGCACTCGAAGGGTCTGCCGCCGAGGCGGATCAGCCGTGATCCTCCAGCGACTCGCGTAGCTGCGCGAGGGCGCGCGTGAGCAGCCGCGACACGTGCATCTGGGACACGCCGATCTCGTCGGCGATCTGGGTCTGGGTCATGTTCTTGAAGAAGCGCAGCAGCAGGATCTTCTTCTCGCGCGGCTCGAGCGCGTCGAGCAGCGGCTTGATCGACTCGCGGATCTCGACGTGCTCCAGGGTGGCGTCGTCGGTGCCCAGGGTGTCCAGCAGTCGGGACGCGCTGTCCTCGTGGTTGTCGCCGGCATCCAGGGAGAGGGTGGAGTAGGCGTTGTTGGACTCGAGCCCCTCCACGATCTCCTCCACCGAGCAGCCGACCCGCTCGGCGAGCTCGCGCGCCGTGGGGGAGCGCCCGAGGGACTGGTTCAGCTCCGCCGTGGCCGCGCCGATCTGCATCCGAAGCTCCTGCAGCCGCCGCGGGACCCGGATCGCCCAGCCCTTGTCACGGAAGTAGCGCTTGATCTCACCGATGATCGTCGGGGTCGCGTACGTCGAGAACTCGACGCCGCGGGCCGAGTCGAACCGGTCGATCGACTTCAGCAACCCGATCGTGCCGACCTGCACGAGGTCCTCGAACGGTTCCCCCCGGTTGCGAAAGCGGCGGGCGCAGTGCTGCACGAGAGCGTGGTGCAGGTGCACGAGCTCCTCACGGGCGGCACGCCGCTCGTGCGCCGTACCGTCTCCTTCGAGCGTGGCGAAGAGCTCGACACTGCGTCGCCGGTTGTCCTCGCTACCAGAAGTCGGGGTGTCTTCCGGCCCGTCACACGGGGTCGCGGAGGTCATGTCAGAGACGGGAGCTCAGGGTCTCGGACTCCATCGACAGGCTCACCACGAAGCGGCCGTCGGCCACCTCGGCGGCAGCGCCGCCGGCGAGGGTGTCGAGCACCTGCCAGGCGAAGCTGTCGTAGTCAGGCGTACCGATGTCGGACCCCGAGACCGACACCCGCACCGTGAGCCTTCCGGCTCCCAGGAAGTACTCGGCGACCAGGTCGGTGCCCGGATCCGCCTCCGGCAGGACCATGGCGCAGGCCTCGCCCACGGCGATCCGCAGGTCCTCGATGTCGTCGATCGTGAAGTCGAGCCGAGCCGACAGGCTCGCGGTCGTCGTGCGCAGCACCGAGACGTACACACTGTCGGCCGGTACCCGCAGCTCGACGTCCGCGCGCTCGTCGGGCGTTCGCGTTGGTGGCATGGGCGGGCGGTCCTCCATCACTCGTCGTGCTGCAGACACTAGTGGGCGTCGGTGGCGCGATGTGGTACCCGATCGTCGCGATCTCGAACGGGCAGCGCTCAGCGGCAGCCCTCGGCGACTGCGCCGTTTGCAGCGCGCCCGATTGGGTACCGCTCGTGGCGGGTGAGTGGTGAACGACTGCCGCGGGAGGGAACGATGGTGCAGCACAGAATCGCCGAGGTGGGTGACCTGCTCCGCTCCGGGGCGCGAGACCTGCCGAGCAACGCAGTGCGGGTGTGGGACCGAGTCCGAGGCAGCGCAGCCAAGGCGCGATCGAGTGCCGCCGCCTGGGTGGCCTCACGCACCGGCCGCGCCGGCCCGGGACCGGACATGGACGGTATGACCAAGGAGGAGCTCATGGAGCTGGCTCGCCAGGAGCAGCTGCGTGGTCGTTCGTCGATGACGAAGGCTCAGCTGGCAGCAGCACTACGCAAGCTTCGCGCCTCCTGACGCTGATGCGACGTCTCCGGCGAAAGGGCTCAGCCTCATGAAGATCTTCCGATGGCTCGGCGCCGGACTCGTCTGGATCGTGGCTGGCCTGGTCGGCCTGGTGGGAGGACTGCTCTGCGTGACCATCCTCCTGCTGCCGCTGGGCATTCCGCTGATCATGCTCTCGCGCCGGCTCTTCTCGCTGGCCGGGCGGATGATGCTGCCTGCCGCGGTCCGGCATCCGGTGAAGGAGCTGGACAAGAAGGGCAGTGGCGTGGCCAAGCGCACGCGGCAGGAGGGCAAGAAGCGTGGCAGTGCCCTGCGCAAGACCGCCGAGAAGAAGGTCGGTCGCCGGAACCGGCTCGGCCTCAAGTGGCCCTGACGGCTCCCCGATCCCGTGGCACATGATGGAGGGGCCGCCCCCGGCGCACCCCCGTGCCTGCCAGGGACGGCCCCCCAAGGGCCACGGTCTGGCCCCCCTCGCGGAATCTCGTCCGAAGACGGTTCGACGCTGGGTGCGGAGTACCCGGAAGGCTGGTCTCCGATGCGGCGTACGGGGTGAGATCGCGGTCACAACGCGAGCCGGGCTGAGCCCCATACCCCATCAGGGTGATGTCGAGGCGCGGTGACCGTGGTTCCATCGAGTGTGTCCATGCTGGGTGACGGCAAGACACCCACGCCCCCTGGCACACCGCCGCCCCCGGCCCATGCGGCCGGGGGCGGTTTACGTCCCGTGCCGTAGTCCGTCGACCGACGCGGTCGAGGCCCTCAGGCATAACGGCAGGTCTTTCAGCGACGACTTCACCCTTCTGGGAGCGTCACACCTTGGGCGACCGCCCGTCTCAGGAGTAAGGGAGCCCGCCCTCGGCACCCAGGGGTTTTCGAGGGCGGGTCCCTCCCTTTGGCCCGAATGGCCCTTACCCAGGCTCAGTCGCGCATTGACACGTCGAAGGGCGTGACACGGCGGCGGAGCCGCCTGGTCAGGAGCGGCGGTCCGGTGGGCGTGTGGTTGCGTTGAGCGGACGCGACTTCGCAGGCTCAGTCGCGCTTTGACACGTCGAAGGCGTGACACGGCGGCGGAGCCGCCTGGTCACGCCTTCTTGTTCTCCTTGTAGTCCCCGCTCAGTGACTAGCGGTGGTAACCGTTGGCGCTTGTGGCCTGACCTGCGCAGACGCGTTGACGACCGTTGGTCGCAATCGGTCGTCTTGCGGACTCCCTGCGGACTGACGGTCAGCGAGCGCCCCATCGCTTGAATACCCCGG
>NZ_DASUTK010000030.1:0-52195 GCF_036374615.1 Nocardioides sp. | reverse complement strand
CGGGGAAACCAGCAGCCGCCGCCTCGAACGCCGAGGCGATCTCGAGCAGCCGCCGGTCCTGGCCGTGCGGGGCGACCATCTGGACGCCGACGGGGAGGCCATCGGGGGTCCGGCCGGCGGGGAGGGAGATGGCGGGACAGCCGGTGACGGTGATGAGGTACGCCGAACGCATCCAGTCCAGGTAGGTCTCCATCGGTCGGCCGTCGATCTCCGTGGGGTACTCCTTATCGGCCGGGAACGGCGGCACCTGTGAGGTCGGGAGCAGCAGCAGGTCGTACTCCTCGAAGAACCGGCGCATCGTGTCGCCGAGCGCGGTCCGCTGCTGGTAGGCGCGCGCCACGTCGGCGCCGGTGAGCCGCTCTCCGGCCCGGATGTTGTCGGCGAGCGACGACTTGAAGCTGTCGGGGTGCCGGCGCAGCAGCTCGCCGTACGTCGCCTGGAAGTGCCACGCTCGCAGAGTGCGGAACGTGTCGTCGGCGTCGTGCAGGTCGGGATGGGCGTCGAAGACGGCTGCGCCGTGGTGCACCATCAGCCGGCCGGCGGTCTCGAGCACGGCCGCGACCTGCGGGTCGACGGTCAGGGCGCCGCCGAGGTCGACGGTGTAGCCCACCCGTAGCCCGGCCAGCGTGCCGGCGAGCGGCGCCGCGAACACCGCCCCCGGCTCGCCCAGCGCGAGCGGCACGCGCGGGTCCGGGCCGGCGATCACCGAGAGCAGGAGGGCGACGTCACCAACGGTGCGAGCCATCGGCCCGCTGACCGACGTGGTCTCCCACTGGTTCGCGGCCGGCCAGGTCGGCACCCGTCCGAGCGAGGGCCGCAGGCCGACGACGCCGCAGAAGGACGCCGGGTTGCGCAGGCTACCGCCCATGTCGCTGCCGTCGGCGAGCGGGACCATCCCCGCCGCGAGGGCGCACGCCGCGCCGCCGCTGGAGCCGCCGGCCGAGCGGCTCGCGTCGACCGGGTTCAGCGTCGTGCCGAAGACCCGGTTGAAGGTGTGAGAGCCGGCTGCGAACTCAGGCACGTTCGTCCTTCCGACCAGCACCGCGCCCGCGTGGCGGATCCGCTCGACGACCAGGTCGTCGGTGTCGGGCACGTGCTCTGCGAAGAGCGGCGAGCCGTACGTCGTGCGCCACCCGGCCACCGCGTGGGTGTCCTTGACGGCGAACGGCAGACCGTGCAGCGGTCCGGTCCTACCACGCCGGGCGAGGTGCTCGTCAGCGGCCGCGGCGCCGGCACGCGCCCGCTCCTCGTCGAGCGACACGATGGCGTTCAGCTCGCCGTTGCGCTCGGCGATCCGGGCCAGGTGGAGCTCGAGCAGCTCGCGGGCGGAGATCTCACGCCGTCGTACGGCCTCGGCCTGGGCGCGGGCGGTGGACTCGACCGTGATGCCGGCTCCGTTCACCGGCGGCGGCCGATCAGCACGCCGAACGCCACCAGGGCGGCGCCGACCGCGACACCGGTGAGGAAGTCGCGCTGCGACGACAGTCCGGCAGGTCTGGCGGGTGCGGTGAACACGCCGGGTTGGGTCGCGGCACCCGACTCGGCGGCGACGGCCGGCGCGGGGGCGGTGCCGGTGAGGACGGCATCGACGTTGCCGAAGAACTCCCCCGCCATCCGGCGCGAGACGCTGGTGAGCATCCGCTGACCGACCCCACCGACCATGCCGCCGACGATCGCGTCGGCGTCGTAGGTGATGGTGGTGGCTCCGTCTCCGGACGACGCGAACCGGACGTCGACGGTCGCCCCGATCGTGCCCGGTGCGCCGGCGCCCTCGAGCTTCATCACCAGCGACTCGTGCGGCTTCAGGTCGCTCAGTGCGCACGACCCGCTGTACGTGCCCTTGATGGCGGCGACCCCGGCGGTGACGGTCATGGCGTAGGCGTTCTCCCCGGTCGCCTCGAGCCGCTCGCAGCCCGGGATGGTGCGCACCAGCACCGCCGGGTCGAGCAGCGCGTCCCACGCCTTCTCGACCGGGGCGTGCAGGGTGTTCTCGCCGGTGAACTTCATGCGCTCTCCTCTGGGCCGGACGACTCGTGCTGCCGTCGGAGGTCGTAGAGCTCCGAGGGCGAGATCGGCATGGCGGTGACAGGGATGCCCTCAGCATCCTCGATGGCGGCCGCGAACACGGCGGCGGACGGGATGACGCCGGCTTCGCCGGCCCCCTTGATGCCGAGCGGGTTGAGCGGCGAGGGTGTCTCGAGGTGGTCGATGTCGATCGACGTCGGCACCTCGGTGACGTAGGGCATCAGGAAGTCCATGAAGGACGCGTTGAGCAGCTGACCCGCGTCGTCGTAGACCATCCGCTCGTAGAGGGCGCCACCCACGCCCTGCGCGACACCACCGTGGATCTGGCCCTCGACGATCATCGGGTTGATCAGGTGCCCGCAGTCGTGGACGACGGCGTACTTGAGGATCGAGATCTCCGCGGTCTCCGGGTCGGTCTCCACGATCACGGCGTGCATGCCGGAGGCGAACGTCGAGCGCTCGGGCGAGTAGAAGTCCCTGCCCTCCAGCCCGGGCTCGTCGTCCTCGGCCACCGGGGGCTTGCCCGGGTCGCCCACCGAGAACTGGGTCGCGGCCTTGGAAGCCTCGTCGAACGCGTACCGCAACGGGTTGGAGAGCACCGCGACGGTGCCGAGGTCGATCTGTGACTCCGTGCCCTTGACCCGCACCACGCCATCGACGATCTCGAGGTCGGCCTCGTCGGCCTCCAGCGCCTCCGCCGCGATCCGCAGCGCCTTCTCGCGTGCTCGCAGCGCCGCGAGGTGGATCGCCGAGCCGCTCATGACGGCCGCGCGCGAGGCGAACGTGCCGACGGCGTACGGCATCCGACGGGTGTCGCCGGTGACGACCTCGACCTTCTCGAAGGGGACGCCGAGGGTGTCGGCCACGATCTGCGCGAACGCCGTCTGGTGGCCCTGCCCCTGAGTGGTGAGCCCGGTAGCGACCTTGACCTTGCCGGAGGTCTCGACGTGCACGTGAGCGCCTTCGTACGGGCCTACGCCGGTCCCCTCGACGTAGCAGGCGAGCCCGATCCCGACCCGGCGTCCCTGGGCCGCCATCTCGGCCCGGAACGCGGGGAACTCGTCCCATCCGACGAGCTGCTTGAGCTTCTCCAGCGACGCCGGGTAGTCGCCCGAGTCGTACTCGAGCTCGCGGCCGTCCTGGAAGATCAGCCCCTGGTCGTAGGGGAACTCGTCGGGCTGGATGAAGTTGACCGACCGCACCTCGGTGCGGTCCTTGCCCAGCGCGGCGGCGATCGCGTCCATGGTGCGCTCCATGACGAAGCAGCCCTGCGGGCGACCGGCGCCGCGGTACGGCGTGACCATCACGGTGTTGGTGTAGATGCTCTCGAAGACGACCCGGTAGTTCGCCGGCTTGTACGGGCCGAGCAGCTGGGTCGAGGTGATGATCGGGACGATCAGCCCGTACGGCGTGTACGCCCCGTGGTCGTGCCAGAACTCCACGTTCAGCCCGAGCACCCTGCCCTTGTCGTCGAACCCGACCTCGACGTGGTGCTCCTGGCCGCGCTCGTGCGCGGAGGAGATGAAGTGCTCGCGGCGGTCCTCGGTGAACTTCACGGGGACGCCGAGGGTGCGGGCCGCCAGCGGCACCAGCAGCTCCTCGGGCCAGGGGTGGTTGATCTTCACGCCGAAGCCGCCGCCGACGTCGGGTGTAACCACGTCGACCTGGCCGAGGTCGAGCTCCAGCTTGGCCGCGACGCAGCCACGGACCCCGGTCGAGGTCTGGGTGGAGGTCCACACCGTCAGCCGGCTGGTGTCGGGATCCCACCGCGCGACCGTGCCTCGACCCTCCATCGGCTGGCAGGCGGAGCGCTCGACGGTCAGGTCGAGGGTGAGGGTGTGGGGAGCCGCCGCGATGGCGGCCCGGGCGTCGCCGTTCTCCTGCTCGAGCCGCGCCCCGACGTTGTCGGCCAGGTCGTCGTGGACGCGCGACTGCGCGGCGCGGGCGGCCGGGATGCCGACGACCGGTTCCAGGAACTCGTAGGAGACCTTGATCCGCCCGACGGCGTCCTCGGCGACGTAGCGGTCCTCGGCGACCACGAACGCGATCGCCTCGCCGACGTAGTTGACCTCCTCGGGAGCCAGCGCGTACTGCGTGCGGCCGTGCACCAGCGCGGGGTGCGGGATCAGCAGCGGCAGCGGCTCGGCCATCGGGCCGGTCAGGTCGTCGTGGGTCCACACCAGGTGGACCCCCTCGACGTCCAGCACGTCCGACACGTCGATGTCGGTGATGCGCGCGTGCGCGTGGGGCGAGCGGAGGACGGCGGCGTGGAGCACCCGCTGGCCGACCAGCACGTCGTCGACATACCGGCCCTGGCCGCGCAGGAACCGCTGGTCCTCGACCCGCGGGACCTTGCTGCCGAACAGCTTCGTCGTCATGCGCTGTCCCCGGTGGTTGAGGTGCGAGCGGAGCGAGCCTCGAGGCTCTCGCGCTCGATCTCCGCCCCCCGCAGCACGGCCTTCACGATGTTCTGGTACCCGGTGCACCGGCACAGGTTTCCGGCGATCATGTCGCGTGCCTCGTCCTCGGTGGGATCGGGCGTCTCGCGCAGGCCCGCGGCGATGGTGGTGAGGAAGCCCGGAGTGCAGAAGCCGCACTGCAGCCCGTGGCAGTCGGCGAAGGCCTGCTGCACCGGCGACAGCGAGCCGTCGGCCTCGGTCAGCCCCTCGACGGTCGTGATGTCGACATCGACCGCCGAGACCGCGAGCATCAGGCAGGAGCGCACCGGGCGGCCGTCGACCAGCACGGTGCAGGCGCCGCAGACGCCGTGCTCGCAACCGACGTGGGTGCCGGTCAGCCCGCAGTCGTGGCGCAGCGCGTCGGACAGCAGCCGCCGGGCCGGCACCCGGACCACGTGGGTCGCGCCGTTCACCCGCAGCTGTACGTCGTGCAGCTCGTCGGAGGTCGGATCGGTCACGCCTTCGTCACCCCTGAGCGGTCGAGGGCGTCGCGGGTCGCGGCCCGCAGCACCCGGCGGGTGAGCACACGGGCCAGGTGGGCGCGGTACGCCGCGGTGGCATGGATGTCGTCGGCGGGCTCGAGCTGCTCGAGCGCGCGTTCGACGGCCTCGTCGTCGCTCGAGCCGGACACGTCGACCACCGTAGGGACGTCGTTCACGGAGAGGTAGCCCAACCTTGCCCCAACCCTCCGGTCTCCCTCGACGCGGACGATGGCGGCGACCCCGACGAGGGCGTAGTCACCGTGCCGCCGGGCGATCTCGGCGAATCCGACTCCCTCCCCCGCTGCGAGCGCGGGGAAGAACGCCTCGGTGGCGATCTCGTCCGCGGCCAGCGTCGACTCCAGCGGGCCGGCGAACAGCTCGTCGGCCGGGATGGTGCGCTCGCCCCGCACCGACGCGACGGTGACCGACCCGCCGAGCACGGCGAGCACCACCGGCATCTCGGCGGCCGCGTCGGCGTGCACGATCGAGCCGACCGTCGTACCGCGGTTGCGGATCGTCGCGTGAGCGACGTGGGCGAGCGCCATCGCCAGCAGCGGCTGACTGGCACGCGCCGCCTCGTCGGCGAGCACGTCGGCGTGCCTGGCGAGCGCGCCGACCCGGACCCCGTCCTCGGTGACCGTGACGTGGTCCAGGTCGGGCAGCCCGTTGATGTCGACGAGCATCGCCGGAGATGCCAGCCGCATCGAGAGCAGCGGCACCAGGCTCTGCCCGCCGGCCAGCACCTTGGCTCCCGATGCGCCGGCCAGAGAGTCGAGCGCTTGGTCGAGGGTCTCTGGCCGGCGATAGGCGAACGGGGCTGGCTTCATCGGGTGTCGGGATTCCCCTTCGAGGCGATGTCGTCGACGCCCTCGTCGTAGTCGGGGTGGCTCAGGTGGCGGGTCACCGTACCGGTGCCGTCACCCGCGCGGCCCTTGACCAGGTGGAAGTAGACGATGACCATGATCGTGCCCAGCGCGATCCCGCCGAGCTCGAAGTCGTCGCCGAAGGTCAACGTCACGCCGCCGATACCGGCGATCAGGCCGCCGGCGAGGCCGACCATGTTGATCGGGTTGCCGAAGTCGACGTGGTTCTCGACCCAGATCTTGGCGCCGACCAGGCCGATCATGCCGTACAGCACCACAGTGATGCCGCCGAGGACGCCACCGGGGGTCGCGTTCACGATCGCGCCGAACTTCGGGCACAGACCGAGCAGGATCGCGACCACGGCCGCCACGTAGTAAGCGGCGGTCGAGTAGACCCGGGTGGCTCCCATGACGCCGATGTTCTCGGCGTACGTCGTGGTCGGGGACCCGCCGAAGGAGGATGCCAGCGCGGTCGCGAGGCCGTCGGCGCCGATCGCGCGCCCCATGTAGGGGTCGAGGTCCTCGCCGGTCATCTCGGCGACCGCCTTCACGTGACCGGTGTTCTCGGCGACCAGCGCGATCACGCCGGGCAGCACCAGCAGGATCGCGGTCAGCGAGAACGACGGCCCGTGGACGACGTCGATGCCGTCGGCCAGCTGGCCGCTCGGCAGTCCGATCCAGGACGCGTCGCCGATGCTGTCCCAGGCCCAGAGCCGGTCGTGCTCGAAGGGCTGGGCGACGCCGTTCTCGTCGAGGTTCTGGCCGGGCAAGGCCGTGTTGATCATGCCGAAGATCGCGTCGAAGACCCACGACAGCAGGTAGCCGAAGATCAGCGCGAGGAACACCGCGATCCGGGACCAGAAGCCGGGAAGCAGCACCGCAGCGCAGACCATGAACGTCGCGGTCAGCAGCGCGACCCACTGGTCCTGCGGCCAGTAGATCCCGGCGACCACGGGCGCGAGGTTGAAGCCGATCAGCATGACGACGGCACCGGTCACGGCCGGCGGGAGGAGCCGGTGGATGAGTCGGGAGCCACCGAAGTGGACGATCACTCCGATCGCCGCGAGGACCAGGCCGCCGACCAGGATCGCGCCGGTGACGTACGACGAGTCGTTGCCCTCGTCGAGTGCGCGGATCGCCGCGACGCTGGCGACGAAGGAGGCGCTCGTGCCGAGGTAGCTCGGCACCTTGTTCGACACGATCAGCAGGAAGAGGATCGTGCAGAGGCCGGAGAACATGATGGCGAGGTTGGGGTCGAGCCCCATCACGATCGGGAAGACGAACGTCGCCCCGAACATGGCGACGACGTGCTGGGCGCCGAGGCCCACGGTCTTGCCCCAGGCAAGCCGTTGATGAGGCGCGACGGCCTCTCCGGGTGCGGGATCGACAACGTCCCACTTGAACATCGACATAGACCCTCCTGGCGGCTCGTGTGACCCCGAGGCTCCACAACGTAGTGGCCTCCATCACACACCCTGAACGGCGACAAATGCCGAAGGAACGCCGATCTGGCTGGCACAGGTTGTCGCGCGCCGCTCCTGTCGAGTCGTGCCCCATTCCGGTCGAGTCGTGCCCTACGCGCGTCGAGTCGGTGGGCCTCGCCGGGATCGTCCGCAAGTTCTTCTCAACTCGCGCTCAAGCACGGTCACGGATCGTGGGGCGCGCTGAATCCACACACGTCCCACGAGGAGATCGACCATGAACAAGACACGCATTGCCTCAGCAGCTGTCGCGGCCGCAGCCGCCGTCTCGCTCAGCGCGGCTGCCGCCCAGGCCAGCACCGTGGAGCGGTTCGACCGGAGCGCCTTCGACTCCGCCCCTGTCGTCACCGCCTCCGGCTACGCGATGTCCGCGCCGACCAGGGGTGAGCTCGGCGGCCACCTCGAGCTGTCGGTGCGGGCCGCCGACGGCTCGGTCCCGGCGGCCGGGGCGTGCGAGAACGCTCGGGTCCGCGCCGTCCTCACCGTGTCGCCGGGCGAGGCGTTCACAATCACGACTCGGGGTGAGCTCTGCGGCCACCCCGTGGACGGTTCGCCGACGCTGAACGCGGCGTTCCGCAACCGACACGTGACCTACTCCGGAACGGCGCACCGGCGGGTCAAGGTCCTCCGCGAGGGACTGATCGCGTTCAACCACAGCTTCCTGGGGGCTCAGGGCTCCGTCGGGATGTCGGTCCGCTGGTGAGTGTGGGGGCGGGCTCCGGCCCGCCCTCACCCACTGATCTCGAGGACCCGGAGCGCTACGGCGACGTCGAGCCGCACGTGGGGGTCGGACGACAGTGGGCCGAGCAGCCGCTCGAGCTTCCCGACCCGGTACCGCATCGTGTTGTAGTGGAAGAACTGCAGCCGTGCGGCCTCGGCCACGTTGAAGTTCGTGTCGAGCAGCACCTGCAGGGTCTCGCGCAGGTCGGCGGCCTCGGGCGTGCGCTCCGCGAGCGGACCGAGCACGTCGTGGGCGAACGCGCGCAGCTCGGCCTGGTCGGGCACGAGCGCGATCAGCCGGTGCAGACCCAGCTGGTCGAAGTACGTCGTGGCGCCGGGACCGCTCACGAGCCGACCCACCTCGACCGCCCGGCGCGCCTGGCTGTAGCAGTCCGGCAGGTCGTCCAGCGCCGATGCCGGCCGGCTCACACCCACGGAGAACGACCGCCGGCCACCGCCCTTGTCACCCGCGACCGAGGCGACCGACCGTTCCACGGCATCGGCGCCGGGACGGCCGGCGTCGGTGTCCTTCACCGGGAGCACCGGAAGCACCGCCACCACCTCGGAGGAGAAGTCCACGCACGGGATGCCGGGATCCACCGCCTGGGTGACCTGTCGCCACGCGGCCGAGAACCGCTCCTGGAAGCGACGGCGGTCGTGGCTCGACGGCGGCGGGGTCGCCGGTTCGACCGGGTCGAGCTGCGCGACCACGACCACACCGGGCCGTTCGAGCGACCAGCCGAAGGACGCGACGTGCTCCTCGACGTACGCCGTGTCGCGTGCTCGGCGCGCGAAGAGCTCGCGCAGGAAGTCGCCCTGGTACTTGTTCTCGACGGCGGTGATCGACTCCTCGCGCGTGATCAGCAGCGCTGCCACGGTCGCGCCACGCTCCAGCGCGTGGACGTCGTCCTCGGCGATCCGCCCCTCACGCCGGACGGAGACCAGCCGCGCCAGATCCGTGCCACCCGCGGCCACCCGCAGCGCGCGCACCTCCCCCTGGCCGACGGGTGAGCCGTCCGGGGCGATCCGCTCGACCCGCACCCGCCCCGTCGGGTCGACGAGGTCGTAGTCCGCGAGCACCGCGCGGTCGGCGTCGTCGAGGTGGGCGGCTCGCTCCCGGCCGTCGGTCGAGGTGACGAGCACGCCGCAGCCGAGCACCCGGCCGACCTCCTCGGCGATCCGGGCGAGGTCTCCCCCCTCCAGCACGATATGCGTCAGCGCGGTGTGCAGCGCGTCGACGCGGGCCAGCGCCGCTGCGGCGTCGCGAGCGGTGCCGGTCCTCCGTGATGCGCTCACCAGTTATCACCATGTGCCCCGGATCGGGGCCCGCCTTGGCAGAACCTCACATCGCGCACCGTACCCACGGCTACTAGCGTCGGGAAGCATGATCCCCGTCGCAGCGCCCCGCCGGGTGCGGGAACGGCTGCACGCGGTCCCGGACGGACCGGTCCCGATCCTGCATCGCAGCCCTCAGGCGATCTACGTCGACGTCGGGGGCTGGTGCGTCGGAGTGCTCGCCCCGAGGGCGGCCCAGGTTCCCTGCGGCCTGCGCGCCACCGGCGTGGCGGACCTCGACGATGTGGTGTCGGGCGATCCTGCGGCGTACGTTTCTTGTGGGACCCTTCACGTCGGCAGCTGCGCGCTGCCGGTCGGCCGGATCGTGGAGACGTACGTACCCCGCGTCCGGCGCGAAGTGGTCCTGAAGAAGGCGACCCCGGTCACCGTTCAGGCCACCCCCCCGGCCACGGTGGCCGGGTTCGCTGCCTCGCACCTCGCGGACCGGCGGATCGACGCCGCGACCGCCGACGACCTGCTCGGTCGTGGCGAGGGGCTGACGCCGCTCGGCGACGACGTGCTGGCCGGCTGGCTCGCACTCCACCGCGCAGCCGGGGTCCCGACCCCGGACGTCGAGGAGGTGGTCCGCGGCGCCACCGAGCGAACGACCCTGCTGTCGGCGACCCTGCTCGACTGCGCCCAGCACGGTGAGGTGCTGCCCGAGTACGCCGCCTGGCTGCGCGCGCTGGGCACCGACGAGGAGCCCGCGCGGGTGCGCGCCCTGCACGCCGTCGGCGCCACCTCCGGCGCCGGGCTCCACCTGGGCGCCACCGTCGCCCTCGACTCCCTGCGGGAGGCCGCATGAGCACCGACCACGTGACCATCCGCACGGGCGCGTACGCCGACTCGGTGGCGCTGCTCCAGGTCAGCCGCGACGTGCAGCGCGTGCCCGGCGTGGCCACCGCCCAGGTCGCGATGGCGACCCCGCTCAACGTCGAGGTGCTCACGGGCCTCGGGTTCGCGGTTCCGCCGGGTACGACCCCGAACGACCTGGTCGTCGCGATCCGGCTCGAGGACGGCGGCGACCTCGACCAGGCGATCGCCGCCGTCGACGTCGGGCTCACACCCACGCGGTCCGCCGGCGCGGCGCGCGAGGCCGAGCCTCGTCGTACGACCGGCTCGGCACTCGCGGACAGCCCCGGGCTGGTGCTGGTTTCGGTACCAGGGGCGAGCGCGTTCGTCGAGGCGATGGACGCGCTCGACGCCGGCTGCGACGTCATGGTCTTCAGCGACAACGTGCCGGTCGCGCAGGAGGTGTCGCTCAAGCGCACCGCCGCCGAGCGCGGCCTGCTGGTCATGGGGCCCGACTGCGGGACCGCAGTGGTCGGCGGGGTCGGCCTCGGCTTCGCGAACGCGACCGTGCCCGGGCCCGTGGGCATCGTCGCCGCGTCCGGAACCGGCTGCCAGCAGGTGCTAGCACTGCTCGACCACGCCGGCGTGGGCGTCACCTCCGCCCTCGGCGTTGGCGGACGCGACCTGTCCGCCGATGTGGGCGGCACCTCGACGATCGAGGCTCTGCGGCGCCTCGACGCCGACGACACCGTCGAGCTCGTGCTGGTCGTCTCCAAGCCGCCGGCCCCGGAGGTGGCGGCCCGGATCGAGGAGTTCGCCGCCACGCTGGCGACCCCCGTCGAGCTCGCCCTGCTCGGACCTGGCCAGCCCGACCTGACGGAAGCCGTCGAACGGATACTCGCCGGCCTCGACGTCCAGGTCCCCGACTGGCCGGTCGTCGGCCATGCCGAACCGGGTGGCGGCGGACCGGTCCGCGGCCTCTTCGTCGGCGGCACCACCTGCCAGGAGGCGCAGCTCGTGGTGGAGAGCCTCGATCCGCGCGACCACACGTTCGTCGACTTCGGTGACGACGCCTACACCCAAGGACGGGCCCACCCGATGATCGATCCGACCCTCCGGCTCGAGGAGGTACGACGGGCCGCCTCCGACCCCGGCACCGGTGCCCTGCTCCTCGACGTCGTGCTCGGTCATGGCGCCGAGCCCGACCCGGCCGCGCTGCTCGCCCCGGCGATCACCGACGCCGCCGTACCGGTCGTGGTCACCGTCGTCGGCACACGGCTCGACCCCCAGGACCGTGACCGGCAGGTGCGCGTGCTCGCCGAGGCCGGCGCCGAGGTCCACCTCTCCAACGCCGCGGCGGCGCGTCGAGCGGTCGAGCTGGCGAGGGGCACCCGATGAGGGCCCCTGACCGCGTCGTCGCCGTCGGCGCCGATCTGCTCGCCGAGGCGGTCGCCGGCCAGGCGGTCGAGGTCGAGCGGGTCGACTGGCGCCCCCCGATGGCCGCGACCGAGGCCGACCTGGCGACCGTGGCTGCCGACCCGCGCCGGCACGACGCGAACCGGCAGGCGGTCGAGGCGATGCTCGCCGTCACCGCCCACCTGGTCGATGTCGCTCCCGCGTCGGAGCTGCTGGGGCTCGAGCGCGGTCAGTTCCTGCACGCCGGTCCGCCCATCGGGTGGGACCGGGCCCCCGGTCCGCTGCGTGGTGCGTTGATGGGCGGCGCTGCGCTCGAAGGGCTCGTCGACGACCCCGAGGACGCGGTCCGGCTGTTCGAGTCCGGTGACGGCGTGAGTCTCGAGCCGTGCCACCACCGCGGAGCGGTCGGGCCGATGGCCGGGGTCGTGACGCCGTCGATGTGGATGTTCGTGCTGGAGGACCTCGCGAGCGGCCGTCGTACCTATTGCTCCCTCAACGAGGGGCTCGGCAAGGTGCTCCGGTACGGCGCCTACGGACCCGAGGTGCTCGAGCGGCTGCGCTGGATGGGCGACGTGCTCGGGCCGCTGCTGCAGACGGCCGTGCGCGCGGTGCGGGACGACACCGGGCCGGTGGACGTCACCGGCATCCTCACCCAGATGCTCCAGATGGGCGACGAGGCCCACAACCGCAACCGGGCCGGCACCCTGATGCTGCTGCGCGACCTGGCCCCCGCCCTGGTGTCCCACGGCGACCGGTCCCAGGCCGCCGAGGCGCTCCGTTTCATCGGCGGCAACGACCACTTCTTCCTCAACCTCGCGATGCCGGCGTGCAAGCTCGCCCTCGACGCAGGTCGCGACATCCCGGGGTCGACGATGGTCGTGGCCATGGCACGCAACGGCACCGACTTCGGCATCCAGGTCTCGGGCACCGGTGACGAGTGGTTCACAGGCCCGGCACAGCTCGCCGACGGACTCTTCCTCGGCGACTTCGGGCCGGACGACGCGAACCCCGACATCGGGGACTCGGCGATCACCGAGACCGCGGGCATCGGCGGTTTCGCCATGGCGACCGCGCCGGCGATCGTCCGGTTCGTTGGCGGCACCGTGCCCGACGCACTGGCCACCACCCGCCGGATGGGCGAGATCACGCTCGCGGCCAACCCGCGCTGGTCGGTGCCGGTCCTCGACTTCACCGGCGTCCCGACCGGCATCGACGTGACCCGCGTCTGCCGGACCGGCATCCTGCCCCAGATCAACACCGGCATGGCCGGCAAGCAGGCCGGCGTCGGGCAGGTCGGAGCCGGCCTGGTCACCCCGCCCGCCGAGATCTTCCCGAAGGCGCTGGCAAGACTGGCCGCCCTAGCCCGTTGATTCGTGCCTCAATTGGGGCCCGAATCAACGGCGGAGGGTGGGGCGGAAGAAGGCCGCCCGGAGGTCCACGTTGCCGGAGGGGCGGAGCGGGGTGGCCTCCTCGAGGTAGGCCTGCCGCGCCTCCCCCTGATGGCTCGGCGGCAGCGAGCCGTCGGACCGGACGACGCGCCACCACGGGACCGGGCCGCCATGGGCGGCCATCACCGAGCCCACCTGACGCGGTCCACCGCCACCGAGCACGGCGCCGACGACCTCGGCGATGGCGCCGTACGTCGAGACCCGGCCACGCGGGATCTGCTCGACGCACTGCAGCACCAGCTCGGCGTACTCCTCGGGGTCGATCCGGCTCACCCGGCCGAACCTATCCGGCCGCGGCGGGTCAGAGCAGCGGCGAGAACGGCCGGCGGCCAGGGACCAGGCGAAGCCCCCGGATCCCGGAGTGCTGCCGGGCGAACGCCAGCTCGCGCCTCAGGTTGCCGAGGCCGTTCGATCCGGCCAGCGGCGCCAGCGCCACGGTCGACAGGGTGCCGACCGCGCGGCCGGACGCGTCGAGGAAGCCGCTGCCCGAGTCGCCCGGGATGCCGGGCGTCACTGTGTAGACGTCCGTCCCCCAGCCGCCGTACGTCGCACCGAGCGACAGTCCGGACTTGGGGGACAGCAGCGTGGTGGGTCGCAGGCTGGACTGCCCCCAGGAGTACACCTGCGAGGTCGAGGGTGCGCCGGCCGCGAGGCCGGTCGGGCCACCCCAGAACGGGACGGTCGGGTTGACGCGACGACGGTCGCGCGCGTCGACGCGCACCAGCGCGAAGTCGTTGGCCGCGCAGGCGTTCGCGGCCCTGGTGCCGATCGAGCGCATCGCGCGCCACGAGCTGTACACCAGCCTCCCGTGACCGAGCGTCGTGCCTCTCGTGACCGCGGTGGCTCCGCTGGCGAACCGCACGCGAGTGCCGAGCTTCAGCGACCGCGACCGACAGCCGTCGGTCTCGGTGGCACCGCCGAGGCCGGCACAGTGCGCGGCGTACCCGACGTACCTGCGGCCCCGCCGGTCGGCGAAGACGAAGTTGCCGGTGCATTGAGCGCCCGACGTGAACATCTGGACGCCCGGCCCGATCGCCGAACCGGGAGCCGGCGTCGCGCCCGTCGCCGGAGCGGTGGTCGCAACCAGCGCCAACCCTGCGAGGAGACCGACGAGACCGGGGCCCGCGCTTCTGGTTCGCATGCCGGAGGTCGGCGCCGGATCAGAGGATCGGCGAGAAGGGCTCGGTGCCGGGAACCAGCTGCAGGCCGGCGATCCCGCCGTGCTGCTGCGCGTAGCCGAGCTCGCTGTGGAGGTCGCCCACCCCGTTGGAACCGACCAGCGGCGCAAGTGCCAGCGTCGACAGCGTGCCCAGTGCGTTGCCCTCGGCGTCCAGGAAGGCAGAACCGGAGTCACCGGGAACGCCGGGGGTCACCGTGTAGACAGGGTGCGACCACCCCTCGCCCTCGACGCCGAGGCTGATGCCGGTCTTCGGCGACAGCTGCTCGATCCCGCCGCGGAGGCTGGAGTTGCCGAAGGAGTAGACGCGGTCACCGGTTGCGCTGCCAGCGGTGCTCACAGCCACCGGACCGCCCCAGAACGGGATGCTCGGGTTGACCTTGGACACGTCGTCCGCGTCGACCTTCACCAACGCGAGGTCGTTGTACGCGCAGGTGTTCTCGTCGGACTCGCCCTGCTGCTGCATGGTCAGCCACGAGCTGTAGGCCAGCGTGCCCTCGCCCACCGCGGTGCCCTCGGTGACCAGCGAGCCACCGCGGGTGAACGTCACCCGGGTTCCCAGCGGGAGCGAGGCCGCGTCGCAGCCGTTGGTGTCGGTGGCCTCGCCCGTGCCGGCGCAGTGCGCGGCGTACCCGACGTAGGTGTTGCCTGCCCCGTCACTGAAGACGAAGTTCGCCGTGCACTGAGCGCCGGCTGTGTACATCTGGACGCCCGGCGTGATCTCGGCGGTGTCGGCCGGCGCCCAGGTGGGCACGTCGGCTGCGGTGGCGGGCGCCGTGAGGCTCAGGGCGGCGACGGCGCCGAGGCCGGCGACTGCGGAGACGGTGCCGGCGATCCGGTGGCTGACGGGGGCGAGACGCATGGGTCCTCCTGGTCGTGCCACCGGGTCGCGGCGGCATCGGTCATGTCAGGAGGACCAACGGCCCGCGTCGCACCGGGTTACGCGTTCCCGGTTCGACGCTCCGTCCCGAGGGACGGCACGAGGCTCAGTACGCCGGCTGCGACGGATCGATCTGGTTGACCCAGGCGGACACGCCGCCACCGACGTGCACCGCGTCGGAGTACCCGGCGCCCTTGAGCACCGCGAGCGCCTCGGCGGAGCGGACGCCGGTCTTGCAGTAGAGGACGACCGGCTTGTCCTGCGGGAGCTGCTCGAAGGCGTGACCGTTGAGGATCTCGCCCTTGGGGATCAGCACCGAGTCCGGGATCTTGTTGATCTCGTACTCGTTCGGCTCCCGCACGTCGACCAAGGTGAAGTCCCGGGTGCCGTCCGCGCGCTCCTTGAGCATCTGCTCGAGGTCGGTCACCGAGATCGTGGCGCCCGCGGCCGCGTCGGCGGCCGCGTCGGACACGGCACCGCAGAAGGTGTCGTAGTCGATCAGGTCGGTGACGGTGGGGTTCTCACCGCACAGCGCGCAGTTGGGGTCCTTGCGGACCTTCAGCTTGCGGTACTCCATCTCGAGCGCGTCGTAGATCATCAGCGAGCCCGCGATCGGGTCCCCGATGCCGGTGATCAGCTTGATCGCCTCAGTGCCCTGGATCGCACCGATGCTCGCGCACAGGACGCCGAGCACGCCGCCCTCGGCGCAGCTCGGCACCATGCCCGGCGGCGGCGGCTCGGGGTACAGGCACCGGTAGCACGGCAGGTCGTCACCGAGCATCGGCGCGAACACCGACGCCTGGCCGTCGAACCGGTAGATCGAGCCCCAGACGTACGGGATGCCCAGGAAGTACGCCGCGTCGTTGACCATGTAGCGCGTCGCGAAGTTGTCGGTGCCGTCGATGATCAGGTCGTAGCCGGCGAACACCTGCTTGACGTTGTCGTTGTCGAGCCGTTCGTTGTGGAGCACCACCTCGACGTACGGGTTGACGCCGGTGATGGAGTCACGCGCCGACTCCGCCTTCGGGCGCCCGATGTCGGACTGGCTGTGGATGACCTGCCGCTGCAGGTTCGACTCGTCGACCTCGTCGAACTCCGCAATCCCGATCGTGCCGACGCCGGCCGCCGCGAGGTAGAGCAGCGCCGGGCTGCCCAGCCCGCCGGCTCCGATCACGAGGACCTTGGCGTTCTTGAGCCGCTTCTGCCCTGCCATCCCCACGTCGGGGATGATCAGGTGGCGGCTGTAGCGGCGTACCTCGTCGAGGGTGAGCTCGGCTGCGGGCTCCACGAGGGGGGCGAAGGACACGGCAACTCCTTGGACGGGCCTTGCTGGACGTTGTCGGGGGGTCTGGCCCGACACCGGGACAACGGTTTCCGGTGCGGGGTTCTTCCCTGCTTGGTTCCATGGTGCCCGACCACCCCAGCCGACCACGCCACGCCCGACATCCGGACGTGGTCCACGCCGGTTGCCGCCAGCCGGCGGGATAGGCTCGGCGAGCCCGGTCCGCGGGCCGGTGCAGTGCCTGCGAAGCAGTGAGGAGAACCCCGTGTCCCCAAGCGGAGACACCCCGGTGGGAACGACCCCCCGGGGCTCGCGGCTGCCGCGCAAGGAGCGTCGCGCGCAGCTGCTCGACTCTGCGCTCGAGGTGTTCGTGGCGCAGGGCTACCACGCAGCGGCGATGGACGACATCGCCGAGCGCGCCGGTGTCTCCAAGCCCGTGCTCTACCAGCACTTCCCCGGCAAGCTGGAGCTCTACCTCGCGCTGCTGGACTCCTCGTGCGACGCGATCATCGACAACTGCCGCAAGGCGCTGAACTCCACCCAGGACAACAAGCAGCGGGTGGCCGCGGCGATGGAGGCGTTCTACGAGTACATCGCCGCCCACGACGGAGCCTTCCGCCTCGTCTTCGAGTCCGACCTGACCAACGAGCCCGCGGTCCGGGCGGCGGTCGACCGCGTCACGGCGGAGTGCGCGGCGATGATCGCCGACGTGATCCACGACGACACGGGGCTGCCCGGCGAGGCGTCGCGACTGCTGGCGGTGTCCCTGGTGGGAATGGCCCAGGTCAGCGCACGGTTCTGGCTGACGGACACGGCCGGGATCAGCCAGCCGGAGGCAGTCGCCCTCGTGTCGGGCCTCGCCTGGCGAGGTATCCGCGGGTACCCGCTGACCGACGAGCACTGACCCACCATTCACCACCCCGAATCACGTGGGTCGAAGACCCACCCCGACGTTGAGGAGTTCCCGATGGAGATCAAGATCGGTGTGCAGCAGGCAACCCGCGAGCTGACCCTGGAGAGCGGCGACACCGCCGAGGCGGTCGAGAAGCTCGTGAACGAGGCGCTGTCCGGGGGTCAGGTGCTCGTCCTCACCGACATCAAGGGCCGTCGGGTGCTCGTCCCGTCCGACCGGCTGGCGTACGTCGAGATCGGCGGAGGGGTCAGCGGGCAGGTCGGCTTCCGCTCCTGACGCCAGGACGGGCCCGGTCCGGCCGGGCTATCCTCGACACATGTCGGGGGGCAGAGGGGGGATCGGCGCGCTACGGGCTGTCGTCGGTGGCGTAGTGCTGGTGGCAGCCGGGTGCCAGCTCGTGGGAACCGACGGGAGCGCCCGTCCGCGGCCGGCGGCGGCAGCCGGTGCGGCTGACCACGTCCTCGCGATCTCGGTCGACGGCCTCAACCCCGATGCTCTCACCCAGCTCGGCCACGACGAGCTGCCCAACCTCTGGCGGCTCCTCGACGAGGGGAAGAGCACCCTCAACGCCCGTACGTCGCTCGAGAAGACCGTGACGCTGCCCAACCACACCGGCATGGTGACCGGCCGTCGGGTCGCGGCCGACCGGGGCGGCCATGGCGTCGCGATCAACGATCCCACCACTGCCACGGTTCACGAGCTGGCGGGCCATCACGTGGCCTCGATCTTCGAGGTCGCCCACGAGGCGGGTCTCGACACCGCGGTCTACGCCGGCAAGGACAAGTTCGCCCTCTTCGAGAGCTCCTGGCCGAGCGAGATCGAGACCTTCCTGGTGGAGCCCGACGTCGCCGGCTTGGTCGCGGCCGCCCGTGCCGACCTCGTCGCCGACCAGACCGAGCTGATCTTCCTGCACCTGCGGTCGCCTGACTCCGCCGGCCACGACCACGGCTTCATGGGCTCCGAGTACCTCGACGCGGTGCGCAGCGTCGACGCGGAGATCGGCCGCCTCCTGGACGCCGTGGACGCCCATCCGGAGGTCGCCGACAGCCTCGCGATCGTCCTCACCGCTGACCACGGCGGTCTCGGGGGGAACCACAGCAACCCCACGAGGCTCGAGAACTTCCGGATCCCGTTCGCGGCGTGGGGTGCCGGTACGTCGCCCGGGGACCTGTACGAGCGCAACTCCGACTTCCTCGACCCCGGGACGACTCAGCCGACGTACGGGCCGACGCGCCAGCCTGTCCGCAACGCGAACCTCGCCAACCTGAGCCTCGACCTGCTGGGCCTCGGGCCGGTCCCGGACAGCGGGATCGACCCCGATCAGACCCTCGACGTCGACTGACGACCCGCCGACGGGCCTCGTTGCGCATGGCGCGTCGTCGCGCCATGCTCGAATGACGGGGGTCGAGGAATCTCGACCCCTCTGCGCTGCGGCGCAGTCGAGAAAGGCGGAACCGTGGTCGGAACCATCATCGTCACCCTCATCGGCGGAACGATCATCGGACTGCTGGGCAAGTTCGTCGCGCCTGGCGATCGTGACAACATCCCGCTCTGGCTCACCATCCTCTGCGGCATCGGCGGCATGCTGATCGGCAGCTACCTGTACGCCGCGCTGTTCGACTGCGACGACATGACCAACTGCACCAACGGCGTCGACTGGTGGCGCCACCTGTGGCAGGTCGTCGTGGCCGCGATCCTGGTCGTCGTGGCGGCCGCCGTCACCGGCCGAGCCAAGAAGGCCTGACCCGCACCGAGCTCGGTCGTCGACGCCCGGCCCACGATCCCGTGAGGTCAGGCGTCGAGGCCGAGCTTCGTCATCCGCTCGGCGTGCAGCTCGGTGATCCGGGCGAACATCCGTCCGATCGCCGCCAGGTCCAGCGCAGGCCGGTCCACGCCGCCGGCCAGCAGCGCCGAGAGCGCGTCGCGCTCCCCCGCCACCCGTTGCGCCTGGGTCAGCGCCTCGCCCATCAGCCGGCGACCCCAGAGCGCCAGCCGTCCCGACAGCCGGGGGTTCTCGGCGATCGCCGCCTGCACCCGGTCGATCACGAACGCCGAGTGGCCGGAGTCGGCCAGCGATGCGATCACGACGTCGCGGGTGCGCGGGTCGAGGTACGCCGCGATCTCCCGGTAGAAGTCGGCGGCGAGCCCGTCGCCGACATAGGCCTTGACGAGGCCCTCGTACCAGTCCGAGGGCGCGGTGTGCTCGTGGAACTGGTCGAGCGCGGTCTGGAACGGCGCCATCGCGGCGTAGGGGTCGGCGCCGAGCTCCTCGATCCGCGACTGCAGCAGCTCCACGTGCGCGAACTCGTGGCACGCCATCCTCGCCACCGCCAGCTTGTCGGACAGCGTCGGCGCGAGCTTGGCGTCCTCCGCGAGCCGCTCGAACGCGGAGATCTCGCCGTAGGCGATCGCCGCGAGCAGGTCCACGACCGCCTCGCGGTAGGCGGCGTCCTCGAGGACTCCAACATCCGACGATTCAGGCATGCATGCAGCGTACCGATAGCATGTGTGGCAGGAACGACACCTGCACTCCGCATCGGAGTCGTTCGTCGCCGACCGAAACGGCGACCCGGATGTGCGCGGCTGAGCGTGTGAATCAGCCGCAGGCTGACTGATGCTGACCATGCTCACCGAAAGCGAACAGAACACTGACTACCTTCCGTGAACTCGGGGTGCTCCCCGAGATTTGTGACTCCCTCGAGCGCGCCGGCATCACCACGCCGTTCGCGATCCAGGAGATGACCCTCTCCGTCGCCCTCCTGGGCACCGACCTGATCGGACAGGCCCGGACCGGCACCGGCAAGACGCTGGCGTTCGGCATCCCGGTCCTCCAGCGGTCCGTGGCCCCCAAGGACCCCGACTACAGCGAGCTGCCCCAGGGCAAGCCGCAGGCACTGATCGTCGCGCCGACCCGCGAGCTCGCGCTCCAGGTCTCCGGCGACCTCGCGCTCGCCGGCGCTGATCGTGGCATGCGGGTCCTCACCGTGTACGGCGGCGTCGGCTACGACACCCAGCTCGACGCGCTCAAGGAGGGCGTCGACATCGTCGTCGGCACCCCGGGTCGGCTGATCGACCTCGCTGACCGTCGCGCCCTCGACCTGTCTCACGTGCACGCTCTGGTGCTCGACGAGGCCGACGAGATGCTCGACCTCGGCTTCCTTCCCGACGTCGTCAAGCTGATCTCGAAGACGCCGGAGACCCGCCAGACCATGCTCTTCTCCGCCACCATGCCGGCGGCGATCGTCGCGCTGGCGCGCACCCACATGCGGCACCCCATGAACATCCGCGCGGAGTCGTCGTACGAGAACGCGACGGTCCCGGCCACGGCCCAGTTCATCTACCAGGTCCACGACCTCGACAAGCCCGAGATCATCGGCAAGGTGCTGCAGGCCGAGGCGGCCGGCAAGATGATCGTCTTCACCCGCACCAAACGCCAGGCGCAGCGGGTCGCGGAGGATCTGCAGGAGCGGGGCTTCAAGGCCTCGCCGCTGCATGGCGACATGGCGCAGATCGCACGCGAGAAGGCGCTGACCCGGTTCCGCGAGGACAAGATCCAGGCGCTGGTGTGCACCGACGTCGCCGCTCGTGGGATCGACGTCGCCGGCGTCTCGCACGTGATCAACTACTCCTGCCCCGAGGACGACAAGGCGTACGTGCACCGGATCGGCCGCACCGGGCGCGCCGGCGCGACGGGCACTGCGATCACGTTCGTGGACTGGGCGGACGTGCATCGCTGGAAGATGATCAACAAGACCCTCGACCTGCCGTTCGACGAACCGGTCGAGACCTATTCGACGTCCGAGCACCTCCTGCACGACCAGGGCATCGCACCGGAGACCAAGTCCCGGCTCGTCGCCCCGCCGCCGCCGGAGAAGAAGGAGCGGTCCGACCGCGGTGAGCGTGCCGCCGACCGGCCGGCCCGCAATCGGAACCGGAACCGCAACCGCACGCGGGGCGGCCAGCCCGTGACCGGCGACGGCGAGACCGCCGGCCCCGGGGAGCAGCCTGCCCCGAACGGCGAGCGCTCGCCGGGCGGCGCTACTCCCTCAACGGGCTCCGGGCAGCGCCGCAACCGCCGGCGTCGGCGTACCCGCTCCTCGGGGGCGGCACCCGCCGCCGACTGACTGCGTCGAGGAGGTCGTTGATGGCGCGGACCTGCTTCGTCCACATCGGTGCCAGCAAGACCGGAACGTCGGCGCTCCAGCGGGGGCTGTTCGACTCCGTCGAGCAGCTGGCCGAGCAGAGCGTGGGCGTCCCCTTCGTGGGACGCCGACCGCACGTCGACCGGCTGCTGCGGCCGCTGGGCTGGCGCACGGCCAGGGGCTTCGCCGCGGACCCGAACCCGGCCCGGCTGCGGCCGGCGGGCACCGCACTGAAGCGTACGGCGGGCGAGCGGCTCCTGGTCACCTGCGAGGACATGTGCGAGGCCGACACCCACCGGATCGAGCTGTGGGCTGAGCTGTTCGACGCCCAGGGTCTGCAGCCACGGGTGGTGCTCTCGGTCCGCAACCTGGCGTCGGTGATCCCCTCCGAGTGGCAGCAGTTCCTGAAGCACCGGCTGCCGCTCGCGTACCCCGACTTCCTCGAGCGGGTGCGCGAGCACGACGGGCGATGGGCCGATCACTTCTGGCAGCGCCAGGACGCGATCGCGATCTGTCGCCGCTGGGGCGACGTGATCGGGCTCGACAACATCGACGTCGTCGTCACTCCGCCGCGCTCCCGCGACCCGCACGCGCTCTACGGGCTGTTCGGGCAGGTCATCGGATTCGATCCCGACCGACTGGCGTGGCCCGAGCGCGACGTCAACGCCTCGTGGGGGTACGTCGAGGCCGAGGTGTACCGCCGCGTCAACCTGACCCTGGGCGACCGACTCCCCCACTACGAGAAGGCCTACCAGCCGACGGTGCGCTGGCCCTTCGTGAAGGGCGTGCTGCCACGCCGCGCGAGCGCCCGGATCCCGCTGCCGCCCGAGCACCTGTCGTGGGTCGTCGAGGTGGCCGAGCAGCAGGTTGAGTGGCTCAGCACCCACGTCCGGGTGCACGGCGAGGTGGCGGACCTGGTCCCTGGGGCCGACGCCGCGGCGCCGCTGCCGGAGCTGTCGGAGGCCGACGTGGCCGACGCGGCGGTCGAGACGCTGGCGAACTTCGCGGTGCAGACCTACCGCGAGCTGCGTCGACCGCGGGCCCGATGACTGACGGCGGAGTCAGCCGGTCACGACCACCGGCGTCCCGAGGTCGGCGAAGCGCCACATGACCCTGGCGTCCGACCGCTTCTGCCGGATGCAGCCGTGCGACGTCGCCGTGCCGAGCTCGTCGACCCCCTGGACCTTCTGGCCGTCCTTCACCGGGATGTCGTGGAACCCGATCGCGGCCCCGGTGTCGCCCTGCGTGAAACGGACGAAGTACTTCATGGTCCCCGAGTCGTCGATGCCGATCGCGCTCATGGAGCGGGAGTAGACCTGGAAGGTGCCGGGCTCGAGGTTGTCGTAGACGCTTCCCGACACCAGGTGCGTGTGCCGGACCCGACCGTTCTCGCCGACCAGCCACACGCGCTGCTGCGCCTCGCTGTAGACGACGCGACGACCCGAACCGGAGTCGGCGGGCAGCAGGTCCTCCGCGCGGATCCGTCGCCGCTCGCCCGGGGTCGACGCGTTGCGGATGTCGACTCCGATCGCGGCATCGACCGCCTCGGCCCCGAGCACCTCGACCGAACCGGGTGCGTTGGCCGCGGGCCGCTCGCGCGGCGGAGGCGAGGTGGCCGAGGACGGGAAGAGCCCGAATCCGGCGAGCATCGCGACGGCGGTCACGACGACCGCGGAGGTGGCAGCGCCGATCCGCCCGTAGCGCGGTCGGACGTCGCGGCGGTGCGTCCCCATCGATCAGCCACCCTCCCGCTTCAGGCCAGCCCGCTTCAGCAAGGACGCCGCGACCTCGCGGTAGGCCGCTGCGCCCTTGCTGCTGCGGCTGGTGGCGAGGATCGAGCGGCCGCGGGCCGGCGCCTCGGCGAACTTGATCGTCTTCGGGATGGGCGGCTCGATCACCTCGAGGTCGTAGGTGTCGGAGATCGTCTCGAGCACGGTCCGGGCATGGATGGTGCGTCCGTCGTACAGGGTCGGCAGCACGCCCCAGACCTCGAGTCCGCGGTTGGTGAAGCGGCGGACGTCGTGGACGGTGTCGAGAAGCTGCCCCACCCCGCGGTGCGAGAGGGTCTCGCACTGCAGCGGGATGAGCACGCCGTCAGCGGCCGTCAGCGCCGCCACGGTCAGCACTCCCAGCGAGGGTGGACAGTCGAGCAGCACCCAGTCGTAGTCGAGGTCGTCGGCCAGCTCGAGTGCCGTCTTGACGGCGTGCTCGCGGCCGGTGCGCGTCAACAGGTCGGCCTCCGCGCGGGCCAGCTCGATCGTGGACGGGAGCAGGTCGACGCCCTCGTCGGTCTGCAGGATGACCTCGGTCGGCGAGAGCCCCTTGGTCAGTACGTGGTGGACCGACACCTCCAGGTCCTCGGGGTCGATGCCCAGCGAGAACGTGAGGCACGCCTGCGGGTCCAGGTCGACGAGCAGGACCCGCTCTCCGAGCTCGGCCAGCGCCGCACCGATCGAGGCGACCGAGGTCGTCTTGGCGACGCCGCCCTTCTGGTTGGCGACCGCGAGCGTGATGGTCATGGTGCGTCCCATCATGCCGTAGCGAGTTGCCGGATTCGTGATGGCGACGGTTGGGTTGGGGCATGTCGTCACCCGGAACCGCCCTCGTCACCGGCGCCACCGCCGGGATCGGCCTCGAGTTCGCCCGGCAGCTCGCCGGACGAGGACATGACCTGGTGCTGGTGGCGCGCGACTCCGCGCGCCTCGAGCAGGTGGCCGAGGAGCTGCGCGGCACCGGGCCGAGCGGGCAACGGAACGTCGAGGTGCTCTCAGCCGATCTCGGCGACCGCGACCAGCTGGCGGCGGTCGAGGCCAGGGTCGCCGACCGTGACAAGCCGGTCGACCTCGTCGTGAACAACGCCGGTTTCGGGCTCAAGAGCCGCTTCCTCGACAACGACGTCGAGGACGAGCAGCGGCTGCTCGACGTTCTCGTGGTCGCCGTGATGCGACTCTCGCACGCGGCCCTTCATGCTCAGGCGGAGCGCGGTCGCGGCGGTGTCATCAACGTGTCGAGCGTCGCGGCGTTCCTCCCGCGCGGCACGTATGCCGCCGCGAAGGCGTGGGTCAACCAGTTCGGGAGGTGGGCGGCGGCCGAGTACCGCCCCCGGGGCGTGACCGTGACGACCCTGTGCCCCGGCTTCACCAAGACCGAGTTCCACCAGCGGATGGGTGTACGACGCGGCACCGGCTTCCTGTGGATGGAGCCCGACTTCGTGGTCGGCCGTGCGCTCGCCGACTTCGACCGGGGACGGGTGATCTCCGTCCCCGGCGCGCAGTACCGCGCGATCGTCGGCGCGACCCGGCTGATCCCGTCGCGGGCGCTGCAGACGTACCAGTCGATCGGCCGTCGTTGAGCCGTGGGCTGATGGCCGCCGTTTGGACACAAACGGAGAACCTGTCCGGAAGGGCGGGCAGCTGAGCGCGGTCAGACCGGCCCGGCCACAGTGGGGCCCGCCGACTCGGCCCACGATTGGGCAGATACGGCGGTACGGCACGGCGTGTCGTCGCCGTTTGTGTCCAAACGGCAGCCCCTACACGCCCACCCGTACGGCCGGGGCGCACACCACCCTGCGCCACACACACACTCCTCAGCCCTCCCCGGCCACGAACGCGCGCACCGAGTCCGCGACCAGCTGCACCGCGATGGCCGAGAGCAGCAGGCCGGCGATCCGGGTCACCAGCAGCACGCCGGACTCGCGGATCAGGCGGAGGATCGGGAGCGAGTAGCGCATCGCACTCCACAGGCTGAGGTGCACGAGGATCACGCCGAGAGCGACCGCGACGAACTCGGCCGCGCTCGAGATCGACTTCACGAAGAGCATCACCGCCACGATCGCGCCCGGGCCGGCCAGGAGCGGCGTGCCGAGTGGTACGAGCGCCACGTTCGTCCCGGCGGCGGCGGTCGGCTCCTGCTCGTTCCCGGTCAGCAGTTCCAGTGCCACGAGCAGGAGCAGCAGCCCACCTGCGCCCTGCAGCGCCGGCAGCGTGATGTGGAGGTAGTCGAGGATCTGCTGCCCGAAGAACGCGAACAGGCTGATCACGAGGAACGACACCGCCACCGCCTGCCACGCCGCGCGACGGGACGCGGACGGCGACCTGCCGCCGGTCAGCGACAGGAAGATCGGCACCGTGCCGACCGGGTCCATGATCACGAAGAGCGTCACGAAGACCTCGACCAGCAGCACTGTGTCGACCACGCTGCTCATCGCGGCATCCCCAGCACGACCGGCAGCCTAGTGCTCCGCATCGAGCGCGACTGCCGACCCCGACGCCTCGCTGGACCGATTCCGCGACACGATGGTCCGGCACGCGGGCCACCGGAGGTCCGGCCCGCCGATGGTTGACTGGACGCATGACGGACGGCTGGGGCCGGGTCGAGCGGCCCGATGCCGAGATCTGGTATCTCGACACGGCCGGTGACCTTCCGGTCGTCGTGCTGCTGCACGGGCTGGCCGGCTACGCACTCGAGTGGGGCGCGACGATCGCCGCCCTGCGCACCGACCACCGCGTGATCTCGATCGAGCAGCGCGGACACGGGAGCAGCACGCGCCGACCGGCGGACGTCTCCTTGACGGCGTACGTCGAGGACGTGGTCGCCGTGCTCGACGACCTCGACGTGCGGCAGGCGCCGGTGGTCGGGCAGTCGATGGGCGGACACGTCGCGATGCTGCTCGCCGCCCGCCACCCGCAGCGCGTCAGCAGGCTGGTGATGGTCGAGGCCGGTCTCGGAGGTGGCGACCCCGGTGATCTCGAGGGTCTCGCCGCGTGGTTGCGGGGTTGGCCGGTGCCGTTCGCCGACCGCGACGCCTTCCTGGCCTTCTTCGGTGGCAGCCGCAGCGTGGCGGAGGGATGGGCCGACGGGCTCGAGGAAAGGGTCGACGGCTTGTGGCCGCAGTGGGACGCGGACGTGATGGTGCGCGCGATCTCGGAGGTGGCCGACCACGAGTACCTCGACGAGTGGTCGGCGGTCCACGCGCCGACGCTCCTCGTGCGCGGCGAGCACGGGTCCGTCCCGGAACGCCAGGTCGAGAGCATGTGCGCCCTGCGTCCGGCTACCGAGCTCGCGGTGGTGGCGGGAGCGGGCCACGACCTGCATCTCGAGGCGCCGGAGGCACTGAGTCCGCTGCTGACACGGTTCTTGTCGGGCTAGCCGGAGCAGGTCCTCACCAGGCGGGCGCCGGTCCCGCGAACGGCAGCTCCACCAGGTGTGGCCCCGAACCGGACACGTCCTTGAGGAGCCACTCGTCGGTGAGCAGGAGCATTGCCGATGCGGGGAGCAGGACCACCCAGAGCCACCGGCCCTCGGCCTCGCCCGCGAGGACGGACCGGTCCAGGTCGCCCCCGGCGGCGCTCGTCGACACCGGCCACAGTGGCACCGACTGGGAGCGGATCCGGACCCGCAGCGTGGGTGTGCCACGCCCGAACTCCGCGCCCGGGTCCGACCCGGCCAGGCCGGCGCAGCGGCCGCCCAGCCCGACGCCGGCCTCCTCGGCGACGACGAGCACGTCGACCGGGCCGTCGAGCTCCGATGCCCCACTGCACGCGGTCACGGTGGCGATCGCGCCGCGGTCACCGCTCACGACGCCGAAGTCCGACACCCGCCAGCCGCTGCCGAGCGGCCAGGGCAGGTACGTCGGGAAGTCGTCAGCCAGCCGGAGCTGGGCCGTGAACGCGTCGTACGACGGCTCGCGCGGTCTCCACAACGGAGTCACCTCGCCGTGGACCGGGCACTCGCCGAGCCGGCCGTCGTGCCCACGAGCCAGTGGCTCTCGGTCACGAGGACACCAGGCCGCGAGCAGCATGCCTCCACGGTCGTGACCGGTGCACGCGCCGTCAAGCGTTCCAGCGCAGCATCACCGGGGTGTCGCGCTCGTAGCCCAGCACCGAGACCGTCGCCGTGTCGAGCCGGAACCCGCGCCCCTCGACGACTGGGAGTCCCAGCCACCGGGCGGTGAGCGCGCGCAGCGCATGCCCGTGGCCGAAGACGAGGAAGCGCTGCGACCCACGGAGCCGGGCGAGCACCCGATCGAGCCGGAGGGTGATGTCGGCGGCGGTCTCGCCGCCCGGCGTCGGGTGGGTCCAGACCGTCCAGCCGGGCACCGTCTCGCGGATCTCGGTCGTGGTGATCCCCTCGTAGTCGCCGTACCCCCACTCGACGAGGTCGGGCACGACCTCCGCGCCCAGGTGCCCGGTGAGCTCCGCGGTCCGGCGGGCCCGCTGCAGCGGACTCGTGAGCACGTGGTCGAACCGGGTGCCCTCCAGCCGGGGAGCGAGCGCCCGGGCCGCCTCCTCGCCGACCGGCGTCAGCGGCAGGTCGGTGGTCGAGGTGTGCCGGTGGTCGCGACTCCACTCGGTCTCGCCGTGGCGCACCAGCCAGACCTCGGTGGCGTCGGTCATCGCGGCGACCTGAGCCGGGCGCGCCACCGCCGTGTTCTCGTCTGCGTTTCGACGGAACGCGCTCCAGGTGGTGAGGCCGACTCCGCGCTCTCCTGGGCCGCGTGGCGTGCCCGCTGCCGGACGTCGTCCTCATGCTCGACGAAGCGGGCGAGTGCCCGGATCGCCACCGCCGACACCTCGGCCTCCGTGAGCTCGGCGAGGTCCCGTCCCGGCGTTGGCTCCGCAGCCGGCACGAGGTCCATCAGGTTGCCGACGACGTGAGGCTCGCGCTCCACGATCTCCGCGACCATCCGGTGGGCCCGTTCCAGGACCCACGGATAGGCCACCGCCGGGAGCACGATCCTCTCCGGGTCCGACGAACGCAGGATCCGCTCGGCGAACCAGTTCTTGAGGAGGCGCTCGGTGGGCTTTGCCAGGCCGTCTCGGTTCAGCTCACCGCTGACCCGGCGCATGACCTCCGCCTCTGCCAGACCCAACGACTCGTTGCGGCGCGCGGCCCGGGCGTCCATGCCGGTCCCATCAACGCCGGTGACGGAACACACCTGCGTCCAGAGCGACGAGGCAGACCCGCCGGACGGAGGAAGCACGACCAGGTGCGCCCGATCGGAGGGGATACCCACGCTCCAGCGGTCGAGGATCGAAGGCACGTCCTGCACCCGCCAGAAGTTCATCGACGGGTCTTCCCGGATCTTCTCGATGAACTCGTCGAGCCGTTGGGAGTGCCCGTGCTTGGTCCGCTGCTGCCACTCCGCAGGGATCTGGCGCACCAGGTCGCGTGCAGTGAGCATCACGTGGACTTCGTCTGCGGTCGCTTCGAGGTCGCGCAGCGCCCGTGCCGCGCGCTCCGGTCCCGCAGCGCTGAACAGTTCATGGCTGATCAGCGCATCACCCTCGAAGGCGTCGATCCGCTGGAGCAGCCGGGTCCACGCGTTGCGGCCCGCCGGTGGCAGGTGGTCGAGCTGGTTGCCCCCGCGCACGACGCAGGACGCCCAGTAGTGCGTGTTGATTCCTCGTCCAGGGAGCAACAGGCCCTGCTCGCGCAGCTCGGGTTTGTTGGCCCACCACACGGACTGGAGAAACGTCGTGCCCGACTTGGGGGTCCCGACGTGGATGAAGACTCGGGTGGCCATGGCTGTGCCAGCCTACTGGTGGCCCGGCCAGTTCCTGTCCTCGCGCGGGATCGGACGGCCGGGCTGATCGCCACCGCGCGCCTCGAGGTAATTGTTCTTCGGCACCATCACCTTGCGTCGGAAGATGCACACGACCGTGCCGTCCTGGTTGTAGCCGATCGTCTCCACGTGCACGACCCCGCGATCGTCCTTGCTGGTCGACTCCCACTTGTCCAGGACGGTCGTCTCGCCGTACAGCGTGTCGCCGTGGAACGTGGGTGCGACGTGTCGCAGCGACTCGATCTCGAGGTTCGCGATCGCCTTCCCGGAGACGTCGGGGACCGACATGCCGAGCAGGATCGAGTAGACGTAGTTGCCCACCACCACATTCCTACCGAACTGTGTCGTCTCCTCGGCGTAGTGCTCGTCGAGGTGGAGCGGGTGATGGTTCATGGTCAGCAGGCAGAACATGTGGTCGTCGAACTCGGTGACGGTCTTGCCCGGCCAGTGGCGGTACGTCGCCCCGACCTCGAACTCCTCGTAGCTTCGGCCGAACTGCATGGGGCCATTCAACCGGCCGGTGGGGGCAGGTCGCGACCCCCGAGGCGGCTGCGGGAGTATGACGTCGGCCACGGCGTCTACTCGACGGGTACGTCAGTCCGGGCGGGGCGTGCCGTCGAGAAGCCGCCTGACGGCTGATCGTGACGCCAGGAGCGCGACGACGAGCAGCGTGACGGGGATGAACCCGCCCAGGCTGACCGAACCGGCGAATGCGACGTCGATCAGCCACAGCACCACCAGCTTGCTCCCCGCTGCGACCACCCAGAGCATCAGCGCAGAGGTCGTCCTCGCCAGCCGGGTGGTCGCCCCGCGAAGCCGGGCCAGCACAGCACCCTTGAGGAGTAGCACCAGCTCCAGCGTGACCTTCAGCAGCACGGCCGTCAGCAACGAGAGTGTGAAGGTCTCGCTGATCACAGCCGGCAGGTACTGGATGGCGAGGTTCAGGACGACCACATAGACGAACAGGTCGATGACGTCGGCCGGGTGATCGACCAACCACGCCCGCACGGGGCCGCGCTCGGGACGAGCCCCGCCGCCCGCTTGCGCCCCAGCTGGCCCCCTCACCTGACTGGATCCTGCCCGGTCCGCCTGTGGTGGGGGCGCCGTCTCACAGAGCAGGTCCGCGATGTCGTCAGAACTGAGCGCCAGCGGCTCAGCTCTGAGCGATCACGCTCCCCCGCCGCCGGCCTTGCGTCGGTGCATCTTCGGGGCTGCGCTTCCGTCCACCTCGGAACCGTGCGCCTTCTCCTTCACCGGCCGGTCCTGACGGACGCCCTTCTCGGACGAGCCCTTGCGCTCCAGGGCCTCGCGCATCTTCGCCTTCAGGTCCTCGTTCGCCACGCTGTCCTCCTCGAGATCTGGATCTCCACCCTGCCACGGACTGGGTGCTGGGGCGACCTGAATATGCGCCACCCCGACCGAGCCCACCCGGCCGCGACGGCGTGTGGCGTCCGCTCCTCGTCAGCCGGGCTTGACCGCGATCCGGCCTGTCGCCATCGGCAGCAGGAGCAGTTCGTCCTTGATGGACGACAGGTACTCCTCAGTGGCCTTGCGGGCACCCTCCCAGTGACCATAGTCGTCGAGGATCAGGACCCCGCCCGGCACCAGACGAGGGTAGAGGTGCTCGAGCTCGTGGCGCGTCGAGGCGTACCAGTCCGTGTCGAGTCTGAGGATGGCGATCTGTTCCGGCGCCTCCGTGGGAATCGTGTCTTCGACCAGCCCCTTCACCATGTGCACCCGCTGCTCGGGATAGTTCGTCTCCGCCATGCCCTCGATGACGTCATCAAGGCCGGCGACGGCCCACACCGGGTGGCTCGTGTCGTGCCGCTGCATGAGGTCCGCGGCGGTCGACCCGTCACGAGTGCGTCGGTCGTGAGACGTCGGGGGTGGCATCCCCTCGAACGTGTCGAAGAGGTAGAGGTCACGCTCGGTGTCTCCGGCCGCCTCGAGGGCCCACGCCACCGCCTGCATCGACCCACCCCGCCACACACCACACTCGACGATGTCACCCGGCAGCTGAGCAGCGACCGCGTAGCGGACGGACTGGATCAATGCGAAGAGCTTGATCGGTGAGGTCATGGTTCGGGGCCTCACCTTTCGGATCAGCTCGATCGCGTCCTTGTCGAAGTGCGCCGGCACTCTCTCGGCGCGAGCCGCATCCGGGCCTGGCCCTTGATCCGTCCTCGCCGCGTCGGCCTTGCGTGCCTCGGTCTTGCTCGCCCCGGCCTTGCGTGGCCCGGTCTTGCGTGCCCCGGCCGTGCCCGCCTCGGCCAAGGCGAGATCGGACTGGCGTCGGTGCAGCTGATAGCCCGTGAGGTCCCCCAGCAGCGCGTTGATACGTGACTTGAGGTGACTGCCCTGTCTGCTCATCGTCCCACCCTAATCTTGGCCGAATCAGCGCGCCGCGCGACCCTGGCGGTGGACACGGACCGCCACCCTCAGCCCTCAACGAGGGCGCGTGACCAGGCGCTTGGTCCTGCGGGCGACGCGACGCATCAGTGCCGACGCGCGGCGTGAGCGAGCGGTCGGAGAAGGAATGGGGGCCGCGTCTGGGCTGCCTGCCTTCGCCAACTCCTGCGCGGGAGCGCTGGTGCGCGCCACTGTGAGCTGGTGGCTGCGGACCATGACGTCGGCCAGCGCCTGGACGGCGACGCGCGCGACGCTGTCGGCGTCGACGTCGAGGTCGACCTCGGCGCCGCTCGCGACCGGGACCAGGTCCTCCGGCTCACCCAGGAGGTCGTGCCCGGCCGTACGCAGCTCCTCGACCATCACCCGCGACAGCGCGTCTACCCATGCAAAGTGTTCCGCGGGCAGGCTCAGCCTCCGTGTCGGCTCCTGCCGACGCAGAGCGCCGTTGATCAGCAACGGACGGACGACTGCGCGGTACTCCGTACGCACGTCGGCAAGCCGGTCACCGAGTGCGGCGTTGACCAGACGTAGCGTCTCGACCTGCTCGTAGCCGAGTGACATGTTCGAACGCTCCCTGTCGATCTCCAGGGTCCCGATGTCGAAGCCGACGAGATCGCCGAAGAGTCGAAAGATCCCATTCGGGTCCCGGGTGTGTGAGGGCACTGCGATGACATGGAGTCGTCCGGGTGACAGGCCCTGGCTCCACCGCGTCGCTATGTCCGGGAGGTACTGACGTAGCCAGAACGGCGCGGCTTCCGGCCGATGAGCGCGCACGGCCGTCACGAAGTCGCCGTAGGGCGTCGTCAGCTTGGACTTGACCAGCTGCTGCCACTCCGACGGGATCTGCAGGGACCAGTCGCGGGCGGTGAGGACCGTGTGAACCTCGAAGTCCTCCGAGAGCGCGGTGAGCAGCTCCGCGGCGGGCTCCTCGGGTACCTCCGCGAGGTCCTCCAAGGTGACCAGCAGCCGGTCCCCGGGTTCCTTGCGGAGCGAACGCACGAGCCGCCGGAGTCCCTTGCGGCCCGTCTCCCGATCACCGGCCTGGAGCGCGAGCAGCGGCTCCAGCACCTTCGCCACATGGTGCGGTCGGGACATGAAGGGGTGGTTGACTCCCTGCTGGAGCAGGGCTGGGCGAGAGGCTCTCAGCGCGCTCTGCAACGCGCTGGTGCCAGATTTACGTGTCCCGACGTGTAGGTACAGGGGACGCGGGTTCACGTTGGCGGATTCTGTCACAAGCCCAGTACCGCGCGGCTAGTCGCGTGCACACGGCACTAAAGCGTCCCAGGCACGTGAGCGTCGGTGTCGGCCGTACGACGCAGCTGTCCGAGGAGCGCGGCACACAGGTCGTACGACGCTTCCAGCAGCTCGGCGTCGGTGACGCTCTCGGGGCTCACCGCCCGCGGATCCGGCTCGAGCGCCGTCAGGTCGTCAAGGGAGCCGACCACGTCGTGGCCGGCCGAGCGTAGCCACTCGACCGAGGCCATCGTCCGTTCCCGCACCTGCCGCCAGCGGTCGTCGTCCAGCCGGATCGGCGCGCCGCCGCGCGGCACCAGCAGCTCGTGCGAGACGTAGCGCCGCAACCAGCGGTACGGCTCCTGCCAGGTGGCGTCGTCGTGGTCGATCGCTTCCCGAAGCCGGGGTCCGAGGTCCTGAAGCAGACGTGCGCTGACCACGCCGACCGACTCATTGGGCCGAGCGGCGTCCAGGTCGGCGACACCGTCAGGTATGCCGATCACGCTGGCGAATCGCTCCCACAGCTCGGTCGGGCGGCCTCGTTCCGCCGGGAGCGTCACCACATGGATCCGCTCAGGCGGCAGGGCCCACCGTTGCAGCACCTCCGCCGGGTCCAGTGTCCACCAGCACCACCGCTGACCCGGATCGGCTAGTCCATCGACGAACTCGCCGAGCGAGCCGCCGTGGCCGAGCTTCAGCTTCTCCTGCCAGGCCGCCGGCACCACGCCCAGCAGGTCACGGGCGGTGAACACCACGTGCACCTCGGCGTCACCGAAGGCCTCGAGGACTTTCGAGGCACCGGCCGCGTCGGCCATCGTGAACCACTCGTTGCTGTAGACGGCCGTGCCTGGGTGTGCCTCGACCTGCGCCAGCATCCGTTGCCACACCCGCGCGCCGCGCGGCCGCGGTCGCGGCGTTCTTGCCCAGGTCGCAGCGACGTTGTGGTGGAACATGGTCGTGCCGGGGAGCAGAACACCGGCTTCAGCGAGGCGGTCCCGGCTGGACCACAACACCGTCTGCAGGTACGTGGTTCCGCACTTGGGACCGCCGATGTGCAGGAAGACCCGCTCAGCCATGGCGGAGTCGCCTCAGGGCGTGGACGGGACGCGCCACTGCTCGTCGCACCGCGCGTCGTCCTGCGCTGGGTCGGCTGACGGCATCGATCAACTCACCCCAGCGAGCCACGATGTGCTCCATCTGGTACTCGCGGGAGTCGTCCATCGCCTGCTCCCCCATGCGCCGACGCAGCTCGTCATCGTTCAGCAGCTTGTCGAGGGCAGCGGTGACTCCCGGGATGTCCCCGTCGTCGACGAGCACACCGTTGCGCCCCGTGGTGACGATCTCCGCAGGTCCACGTGGACAGTCCATGGTGACGATCGGCGTGCCCTGGCTCATCGCCTCGACGAGGACCATCGGGAACCCCTCGGCCCTCGACGTCATCAGGAATGCGTCTGCATGCGCCAGGACCTGCTTGAAGTCCTTCGTGTACCCCATCAAGCGGACCACGTCCTGCAGCCCTGCCGCGGCCACGTGCTCCCGGAGCTCACGCTCCAGAGGTCCGGATCCGTAGATGTGCAGCTGCCAGTCCGGGTGCGACACCGCCAGCGGACGCCATGCCTCGATGGCACGGTCGAAGCCCTTGCGATGCTCGAGGCGACCTGCCCCGACGACGACGCGGGCGCGGCGGGCTGGACGTTCGACCGGCGCGACCCAGCCCGACGAGTTCCTGAGGACCTCGATACGTGGGGCCTGCCCACCCAGCCGCGAGAGGTAGTCCTTGCGATCCTCCTCGGTGAGCGTGACCCAGGCATCGAGCTGCGGAACAACCTCGTCGAGGAGCCGTCCCATGCGGGCATTCTCATAGCGGGTCGGGAAGTTGAGATGGTCCCACCCGATGAGCCCGACGTTCGGCCTCGTCATCGCTACCGCGGCCCAGTGGAGCGAAGGTCGGGTGGAGATGACGACATCGGCATCCGTCGTGGCCAGCCGGCGCTGAAGTCGTTGTTCGATCAGCGCGTTCACCTTCGGTTCCCGACTGAGCACCGGGTCCGCGGCGGGCATGGCGGACAAGACGGCTCCTCGACTCGCACGGTTCTGGTTGCGTCGACGTACCCCCGCTCGCGTGGCGTCGAAGAGGGTGCTCACCTTCACACCCTCGTCGATGGGGAACGTGCTCGTCGGATTCGACCGGAGAATGCTGAGGATCTCGACCTCGTGAGTTCTTGACAGTGCGTTCGCCACATTGATCACGACACGGGCGATCCCGCCGATCCCATTGACGTTGAAGGTCAGGAACGTCACACGGGGAGGTCGGCCGGGGAGCAGGTTCATGGGGGTTCCTCGTCAGCTGGGTGCTCGCGGAAACCATAACCACACCGCGGCCGTCCTCATCGCGCGGCGTAGTCCTCCAGCATCCGGCGGCCGATGATCATCTTCTGGATGTCCGTGGTGCCTTCGCCGATCAGCATGAAGGCCGCCTCACGGTAGAGCCGCTCGATCTCGTACTCCCTGGAGTACCCGTAGCCGCCGTGGATCCGGAACGACGCCTCGACGACCTCGTTGCAGTACTCGCTGGCCACCATCTTCGCCATGCCCGCCTCGACGTCGTTGCGCTCACCGGAGTCCTTCTGCCGGGCGGCGCGGACCATCATGGAGTGGGCGGTCTCGACCTTGGTGGCCATCTCGGCGATCCGGAACAGGATCGCCTGGTGCTGCGCGATCGGCTTGCCGAACGTCTCACGCTGCTGCGCGTATGCGACGCCGAGCTCGAAGGCGCGGTTGGCGATGCCGCACGCGCGCGCAGCGACATTGACGCGACCGACCTCCACGCCGTCCATCATCTGGTAGAAGCCCTGGCCGGGCGCGTCTCCGAGTACCTGACCAGCTCCGATCCGGTGCCGGTCGAACACCATCTCCGTGGTGTCGATGCCCTTGTACCCCATCTTGTCGATCTTGCCGGGCACGGTCAGGCCCGGGGCCACCTCGCCGAAGCCGGGCTCCTTGTCGACGAGGAACGTGGTCAGGTTCTTGTAGACCGAGGCGGCCCCTTCGTCGGTCCTGGCCAGCACCGCCACCAGGTTCGACGAACCTCCGTTGGTCAGCCACATCTTCTGGCCGGTGATCTCGTAGCCGTCGCCCTCGCCGTCCGAGACGCGCGTTGCCTTGGTCTTGACCGCGGCGACGTCGGAGCCGAGTCCCGGCTCGGACATCGAGAACGCGCCCCGGACCTCGCCGGTGGCCAGCCGCGGGAGGTACTTCTGCTTCTGCTCCTCGGTGCCGTGGCGCATCAGCATGTAGGCGACGATGAAGTGAGTGTTGATCACGCCTGACACGCTCATCCAGCCGCGGGCGATCTCCTCGACGCACAGGGCGTAGGTGAGCAGCGACTCGCCCAGCCCGTCGTACTCCTCGGGGATCATCAGCCCGAAGATGCCGAGCTCCTTGAGGCCCTCGACGATCTCGGTGGGGTACTCGTCCGCGTGCTCGAGCTCGGTCGCGACCGGGAGGATCTTCTCCTCGACGAACGTACGGACCGCCTTGAGGATCTCCTGCTGGTCCTCGGTGAGGCCCTCGGTCTGGCACAAGCGGCCCATGGCAGTTCCCTTCGTGTGTCGGCGCGCCATCAGGCTACTGTCGGGCACGGCACGTCGACGCCTTCGTCCGGTGTGAGACTACGCACTGCGCGCGGTCTGCCGGGAGCACGGTGCCTGGCCCGGACGACCGTTGCTCTCAGTGCCGAAGCCGGGTGCTCGGGTGCATCAGAACCCGCCAGAACTTGAGCGCATCGCCGTCGTCAGTGTGATAATGGCGATCCCCCCGGCTGTCCGGAGCCAGCCTCCGGCTTCTTGAGACGGATGATACCCATGCCCGTGTCCCCCCTCCGCACCATGCGTCGCTCTGTCCGCACCGCCGCTCTCGTCGTGATCGCGGGGGTGCTCCTGCTCCCCCTCGGTGCGTCGCAGGCGCAGCCCGACCAGTCCACCGTGCCCGGCAAGAAGTTCGCTGCCTACGAGTACTGGTGGTATCCGATCTCCCACGTCGACCACTTCAACGAGGGCCTGCCCAAGTACTACGAAACGTACGGGACAGGGGGCGCCGAGGCCGACGTGCGCACTCAGAACGGCATGTTCACGATCATGAGCGATCGCCAGGGCAGCACCGGCGCCATCCTCCGTCGACACGCGCACGACCGCGGACGTTGGGAGATCCGACTTCGAGGCAAGCGGATCGAGACGGGCAACGCCGACTTCACGGTCGTCGCCGAACTGATCCCGGCCGGTAGTGCCGCGCAGCACTGTGGGGCCCGCAACATCGGGTTGGCCAGCTACCGGCCCACCGGCTCCACGATGCGGTTCTATGCGAGGACGCTCCCCGACAACGCGTTCACCAAGGCGCGACACAAGGTCAACCTTTCCAACGATTACTGGCACACCTACGGCGTCGAGGTGACTCCGCGGCGGATCTCCTGGTTCGTCGACGGCAAGGTGCGGGCCACGGAGCGCCGGGATGCCGCGCTGTCCGGAGTGCCGCTGGCGCTTCGTCTGGAGCTGAAGGCGGTTCCGAACACGACCATGAACCTGAGCCGGCTGCAGGTCGACACGGTCCGGTACTTCTCGCTGAAGAGCCCGAACCGGAAGTCGATCAAGGCCCCCAGGCTGAAGCGGGGGACGTACGCCGGCGCCTGCTGATCCGCGCTCGGCGTCGAACCGGGTCCGGGCCACGCGACCCCGGTCCTGGCGCCGGTGCGGTGTCACGCGGCCGCCGCTACGGCCTCACCTCTGTCGCGCGGCACGGCGCTGGGTGAGCTGATCCACGAGGAACTCGAGGCCGTCAAGGGCGGCCTCCAGTTGTTGGTCGGCCTCGACCTCGTCCGGCTCTCGCCCCTCGACGGGAGTACACCGCAGATCCTCGAGATCCCCCACCACGCGCGGGCCCAGGAGCCGGAGACGCTCGATGTCCTGGTCACCCCGAGCTGCGACCCAGTCGGCCCGATAGCCCAGCCGGGTGTCTCCTGCCCGGTTCGCCAGACCGCGCTTGGCCAGCAGCTGCTTGACCACGCGCTCGTACTGGCCCGGATCCAACGGCTTCTCCCGAGCCGCGAGCCGCTCGTTCAGCTGGCGGAGAACGAGGAGGGCCGCGAGCCCGAGCGAAGGGTTGGACGGCACCTCCAAGTCGATGTCCGTGGAGTCGATGCCCAGCACGGACGCGAAACGCTCCCACAGCACAGACGGGGGGGCACCCGGCGGCGGCACGGTGACCAGGGCCACGTTCTCCCGGCCCGCAGCGTCCTGCCAGACCCGGGTGATCCGCGGTGCGTCCTGACGGAACCAGAAGGAGCGACCGGGACCTCGGGACGTGCGGTCCTCGTCCCGCACCCCCGTGAGGTAGTCCGCCCAGGTCCGGGTCCCTTGGTTCTGGACCTGCTCCTGCCACATCGCGGGGATCGTGCGGGCCAGGTCCCGTACCGAGATGACCACCTCCACCCGGGCAGGCGCTAGGTCAGCGAGGATCTGCCGGGCCTTCCCTGGTCCCCGCGGGCCGAGAAACTCCATGGACAGCACGACCGTCCCGGGCCAGGCATCGATGTCGGCCATCAGGCTCCGCCACGGGCCGTCCTCCGCGAGCGGAGGCTGCTGCTCCCCGTCGCCGTGCGCGATGACGTCCCTCACCGCCTGCACCTGACGACGCCAGGGACTGGGGAACAGCACACCGTGGCTCCGCAGGGCGCGGCGGTTGTGGTGCAGCACCTGCTGAATGAAGCTGGTACCCGACTTCATCAGACCCACGTGCACGACCACCCGCTCAGCCATGGCGCCCGTTCGGGTCCACCGCCGGTTCCTCGAGCCGGGCCGCCGCGAGACGCATCACTTCTCCTTCGAGCTCCTCGACGACCCGGGTGAGGGCGGGGGCCTGCCGCCGATGCTCCGGCACCCCGCTCTCGAGCTCGTCGACCCGCTCAACCAGCTCGGCGATCGCCTGCACCCGGATCAACCGCCAGCGGAGCAGTGCGAGGGCCGCCTCCTGGGCCCTCACAGGCTGTCCCGACGGTAGGCGCGCAATGCCTGGGTGAGCAGCTCGGTGTCCTGGTGGTCGGCCGGGACGAGCAGCTCGGTGACGAGGTCGTGCAGCGCGGCCACCCGCTCCTGGAGCCGGCGTCCCTCCTGCAGCTGCTTCTCGAGCACGTCGAGCCGCTCGCTGAGCGCGTCGATGAGCGGCCGGCTGCGGCGGCCCGCGACGTCCACGACGACCGAGCCGCGCAGCGCCGGCGGCGTCGCCGCCACCGTGGCCCGCCCGGCGGCAGGCGGCGTGCGAGCCTCCCTCAGCTCGAGCAGGAGCTCGACGATCGCGCGGACGGCGACGTCGAGCAGCTCCTCGGCCGGCACCTCGCTCGGCATCCTGGCGTCCTCGGCGCGGGTGGCGCTGAGGTCGTCGAGATCGCCGTGGACCGACCACCCGGAGCGCCGGATGGTGGCGACCGCGTCGCGCGCGCGTTGCTCTGCCTCGGCGAGCTGGGCGTCGGTGATCCCCATCGGCTCGTCGTCGAGCGGTGCGAGCACCCGGTGCGCGAGCGTGTCGCGCAACCACCGACTCTGCTCCCGCGCGCCGCGGATGGGTCCGAGATCCTGTTCGTTCACGATGCGCAGTACCTCCGCTGCTGCGATGCCGAGCGATTCGTTCGCGAGTGGGACGTCGAGGTCGACGGCCACGTCCTGGAGGGAGCACGCCTCGGCGAAGCGGTCCCAGAGCACCCGGGGTGGCGCCCCCCGTCGGGGGGCGGTGACGATGTGGACCTGCTCCGGTGGCAGGTCCGCCCCCCAGCGCTGGGCGACCGAGGCGGGGTCCATGGTGCGCCAGCCCCACTCTGCCCGGGGTCCCTTCGACTCCGGAGGCGGCCGCCACTCCTCGAGCGGCACGGTCAACGCGAACTTGAGGCGCTCCTGCCACGCCGACGGCACCGCTCGACCGAGGTCGCGGCAGGTGATGACGACGTGGACCTCGCACCCGTCGAGGCTCGCGATCGCCTGAGCCGCCTGCCGCCGCCTCGCCGCTGAGAACAGCTCGTAGCTGATGATCGCGCTGTGACCCGGGAACGCCCGGACCTCCTCGACCAGTCGGTCCCAGGCCCGCGACGCCCGCTCGGGGAGCTTGGCCAGCCGTCGGTCCTCCCGAACCACGAACCCCGCGTGCACGAGATCACCGTGGGTGCGCCCCGCGACGAGAACGCCTTGGTCGGCCAGCCGCTGCTGGTTGTGCCGCAGGACGCGCTGCAGGTAGGTCGTGCCCGACTTCGGGCTCCCGACGTGGAGATAGACGCGCTGGGTCATGTGGAGTCCCCACGGAATGGGGGGATGGAGGAGCGCGGCGGCAGAGGCCCGCGATTGCGTGGGGTGCTCATGCCCACTCCGCGACCAGGTGCCACGACGGTCGGTGTCGGCCGAGGTCGGGGGCCGGGCGTGTCGCCCGGTCCGCGAGGACCACTCGCCCACCGGCTTCCTCTACCCGACGGCGTACGTCGTCGGGGTCGACGAGGAAACGCAGCGGATAGAGCCGCTGCGGGTTGTCGCGCTCGGGGTCGGGCTCGTCGGTGAACTCGAGGTAGGCCCGGCCCCCTTCACGCAGCACCATTCCCATCAGCCGCCAGAACGCCTCGAGTCCCCGGGCCTGGAATGAACCGAGCACGAACCGGGCGAGGAACACGCGCGGCGGCCGCGGTCGACGCAGCTGCAGCGCCCCGAGCGTCATGACGTCCCGCAGGTCGTACAGGTTGCTCACGCCGAAGTGGAGCGGCAGGCCATCGGCGCGGGTGCGACGGTTCGCCGCCCCGAACGAGTGCCGCGCGAAGTCGAAGGCGTTGACCCGGTGGCCACGCATCCCGAGGGCGACGGCATCGGAGCCGTTGCCGGCTCCGACCTCCAGCACGCTCACCGGCTCGGCGTGGTCGGCCATCACACGCTCCGCCAGCTCCGATGCCGGCGCGAGCTCCTGGTGGTGGTTCCACCACGCCTCCCACCCGCGCCGGGCCGTCATCATGTTGCCGAACCAGCCATCGAACCGGGCGATGGTGCCCTTGTCCGGCTCGTGCCGGAAGGAGGGGTCCGGGACCCGCCAGCCGGGACCGTACGACGCCGCGAGCAGCACGTCGGGCTGGGCAGGCGCGGGAAGCTCAAGCCCCTCGAACTCGATCGTCGCCAGGGGCAGGATCGCCTCTCGCGGGATCGGCTCGCGCAGTGTCGCGGTCTCGTGAAGCACGCCGTCGACGTAGAAGCAGGCGTACACGTCGATCCCGAGCGGCGCGCCGTCCGGTCCGGGGAACAGGACTGTGACGAAGCTGCCGGACTTCAAGGTCGTGGCGAGCCCGCGCCGCGCGAAGGCTCGCTGGATGTCGTAGATCTCCCGGTTGATCTCCGCCGGGGTCCCTTTCTCACTCAGGTACAGCAGATCGGAGTCGGAGTCGTGCCCGATCGCCTTGCCGGCACGTGCAGCGCCGAGCAGCGTGCCGAACGCCAACCACGCGTCGATGCCGCAGTCCTCGTGCAGGATCTGGATCACCTGTCGGGTGCGCTCCCCCAGCTCCCGGGTGACCTCCGCACCGCGGCTGGCGAAGGGCCGCTGCATGATGCCCCACTTGTCGATCACGACCGGACGACCCTCGGAGTCGACCAACCGGATCTGCCCCTCACCGGAGCCGAACCGGACCCGGCCGACGTCGATCGTCCGGGGCTCGCTGCCGTCAGCGGGCCCCACCTCGCGCAGCGTGATGTCGGCGTACCCGTCGAGCCAGCGCCGCAGCGCGCGCGGCCAGCGCACCAGGTGCCGAGCGCGGTTGGTGCCGTCGAGCGTGAACGACCAGACGGGTTCTCCGTCGAACAGGACGTCGAAGGCCCCGGCCGTCCGCGACGGTACGGTGATGCCGTCCTGGTCGGCGCGAACCTTCACTGCCACCCTTCCCGCACCTCCCGGCCCGTCGGTGCTCCTGCCGTGCTCGCGCACAGCCTGCCACGTCCGACCACGACCGGACCGGACAGGTCAGGGGACGCGCACCCTCACCCGGAGCACGGCGTGGTCGGTCATGAGCTTCACCAGCGGGGTGCGGTCCTCGCGGTAGCGGGAGAAGGCCACGTCCTTGCTGCCGTAGATCCAGTCGACCCGCAGCTTGCCGCTCGGGGGGTAGCACCGGCCGCCGGAGTAGCTGCCGCCGCGCGGCGCGACCAGGCCGAGCTTGCCGGTGATCTCGCAGAACGCTCGCTGACGCTCGTTGAAGTCGCCGAGGAGGAACACCGGCTGGCCCCTGCCCACGACCCGCTTGAGCCGCTTGATCTCGCGTCGGACGGCCGTGTTGCGCTGCGACTGGTGGTCCTGAGGCGCGTTGTGGATGTTCATCACCCAGATCTTGCGGCCGGTCGCGCGGTGCTGGAGCTGCACGAGAGGCATGTACCGGGTCTGGGCGATGAACGGGATCGGCACCAGGTCCTGGGCGACCCGACGCCACACGTCCCTGCGCCAGGCGATCGTGGTCTGCAGGCCGCGGCCGCCCTGGCTGTCCCCGGGCCACACGGCGTACCGCGAGCCGGCGCCCTGGGTGAACCACCCGAGCTGGTCGCGCTGGAGCTCCTGGAAGCCGACGATGCCGGCTCGGACGGACCGCAGGTGGTCGATGCTCCACTCCGACCGGATCCGCGCCGGGCTGAACTCGCCGGCATCCTTGCGCGGCGAGGTGTGGTTGCTGCCGAGCACGTTGAAGGAGACCAGAGTGAAGCCGAACCCGTCCGAGGACGTGGCCGCGCCGCGCGGACTCGGGCGCGTGCCGGTCGGCCCGAGCTCACCGGTCTCGTCGGTCCCCCAGCACGACGGTGTCGAGGAGGCGTCGGCCAGCCCGCACCCGAACAGCCAGCCGAGCTCGAGCTGGGACCACTGCCGGTCCTCGAACATGGGGACCGGGTCGTTCGTCCGCTCCGTGTCGCCCAGCTGTCCGAACCGGCCGGTGCCCCAGCACCACAGCCGGCGGTCGGTGTCGAGGGCGCACGAGAAGTTCACGCCGGTGTCGACGGCCGACCAGAGACGTTCTCCCGGCAACGGTTGCGGGGTCGGCGACCCGCCGAAGCCGTTGCTGCCCCCGAGCTGCCCACCCTCGTTGCCGCCCCAGCAGAGGAGCGCGCCACTGACCTTGAGACCGCAGGTGTGCGTCCAGGCGGGCTGCACTGTCACCCAGTCCGAGGCGTCGCCCACCCGGGCCGGGTTGATCCGGACCGTGTCCGTGCCGTCGCCGAGCTGACCCTTGATGTTGCGCCCCCAGCAGTACGCCGCTCCGGCCTGCGTGACACCGCACGTGTGCCACCCGCCCGCGGCTATCTCGCTCCAGACCAGGCCGCGCCTCACCCTGACCGGGAGGTACTGGTCCTTCTGGGAGCCGGCACCCAGCTGGCCGTAGTCGTTGTCCCCCCAGCACCAGGCGGACCCGTCGGCCCGCGTCGCGCAGGTGTGGACCCACCCGCTGGCCACTGACACCCAGTCACTCGCCGTCCCGACCCGGACCGGCTTGGTCTTGTCCTGCCGACCCCCGGTTCCCAGCTGACCGCGGTAGTTGAGGCCCCAGCACCACAGCGTCCCGTTCTCGCGGACGCCGCAGGTGTGCATCCCGCCGGCGGACACCTGGGTCCAGTCGGTGGCTGCACCGACCTGTCGTGGCGTCGGTCCACCCGTGTGGTCACCCGTGCCGAGCTGCCCGTAGAAGTTGGCACCCCAGCACCAGACGGTGCCGTTGCCGCGGAGCTGGCAGGTGTGCCGACCGCCCGAGCTGACCTCGGACCTGGCGCCGGCTACGACGGTCACGGTCAGCGATCCGGGCATCTTGCGCGCGACGTCAGCCGAGGTCGAGTTGCGCACGGTGTAGCCGACCTCGAAGGTCCCGGTCTGGGCCGGGGTACCGCTCAGCACGCCGCGGGCGGTGAGCCGCAGGCCCGACGGCAAGGCCGACGTCGCCGCGAACCGCAGCGCGGCCCTGGCCTGGTCGGCCACCTTGACCCGCACCCGCTGGTTCATCAGGAGTCCGGCCTGACCCTCGACCTGCTGACCGGTGAGGGGCTTGGGCCACAACGCGAGCCGGGTGCCGTGGCGGGTTGCGAGCGTCGCGAGGCGTGCCGAGCCGGCCGCAGCGCTGTAGCGCCGGTGGATCTGCTGTGCCGTGCGGAACCGGGTCGGGCCCAGGTCGCAGGCGACGTCGCCGCGGGTGCAGACGGACACCAAGGGGGCGTGCCAGTCGGGGTCGGGAACCGCTGGCGTCGGCCGCCACGATCGACGCGCACTCACACCTTCGGCAGCTCGGGGGGCGGCCGGGTCGCCGATGATCCGACCACGCGACCCTGACACGCGCGCGGGATCGCCGACCAGCACCACGGCGACCGTCCGGGGCGGGAGCGAGGCATCGGCCTGGTTCAGGTAGCGGTGCACCGCCTCCGCCCCCTGGGAGTGCCCCACGAGGTACACGAGCTGGTCCGGACACGCGGCCACGGCGGCAGCGATCGTGCTCCCGATGCTCGTGACCAGGCCGGGGACGGAGGAGCGCCAGGTCTTCCAGGCCGCCCGGGTCACCGCCCTCTCGGCGGGCGTACGCGGCGTGCCCCGGCCCCGCAGCGCTGTCGGCGGCAGGGTGTCGGCCGCGACGACCGCGGTCGTCACCGACCGGCCCACCGCCTCGGCCGCGGCGACCACGGGCTCGACGTACGCCGTCAGCGTCGGACCGGGGCTGGTGCTCCCTCCGGGCACTTGGCGTGCGCCGGGAACGGCGACGAGCACCGCGTCGGCGCACTCCGGCACCGCGCCGACCGTCTCGGCCCCGGGCCGCTCACGGTCGCCGGCGCCCCAGCCGCCGGGCAGCACGACGAGGATCGACCCGGCCACAGCAACCACCACGGCCACCGCGAGGGCGGTCACGAGGGTGCGCGGAACGGGGGGGACGGGGGGAAGCAGACGGCGCACGGGTACGCCCCTTCATTGCTCTGGGTCGGCTCTGTGAGTCACATTGGTCACACAAGTCCCAGAGATGGTAACCCGGCACACCGGTCTCCGCCCCCGAATCGGCCCGATCCCGCTCACGCGGTCACGGACCCGGGAGAGGTCACGGCATCAGCGAGCGGTGCCGGCCTGCCGCACGGGCAGGCCCAGCTCCTCCTTGATCAACGCGTAGGGGTCGACGCCGCGGGAGCGTGCCGACCGGAGCGTGGCCGTGGACGACGACGGCGGAGGCGGGTTGTTGAACAGGTAGTCGACCCACCGGGCGTAGACGCCTTCGGCTCCATCGCGCCGGATCTGGAAACCCTGCTCGTCGCTCAGCTTCGCCAAACCGGACCAGTTCTCCGAGCCCTGCCAGGAGATCCGGGTGCTGCGGTCGTTCCCGTACCAGCCGCTGACCGCCAGCACCTTCGAGTGGAGGTAGCGGTCGTAGACGCCGTCACCCGTCCAGTCGTTCACGATCTGCTGGATCGGGACCCGGCCACGCGTGGTGTGTCGCAGGATACCCAGCGCCCGCTTGCCCATGAGGGCGTAGACGATCCGGATGTTGCAGCCGGCCTCCCACTTGCGACGCAGGATCTTGGCGATCTCGACGCCCCGGTCGTTGATGATCGCGTCCTGCGCGATCCGGATCCGGGTCCGACCGTTGATGCCGGTTCCGCCACGTGCGCCCCTGCACGTGATCCGCTTCAAGTCCCTCATCACGCGGTCGCCCTTGGCGTTCTTGCCACTCCACGGGTAGACGTAGCCCACGAGGTCCCTGCCGCGGAACGCCCGATACGCCCGGGCCACAGGCTTGTCACGGGCTGACTCGTTGAATGCGTTGACGAAGCCCCGGTAGATCGGCTTGCTGCCGACCGACGTGTAGAGGTCGTTCCACTGGTCCCTCACAGCGACCTCGGTGGCGTTGGCCGAGGTCGACATCACGACCCGAGGAGCGCGCCCGACCTTGGAGAAGATGAAGATCTTGGAGTGGGCGATGCCGCGCCTGCCGCGGCACGAGCGATCGCACGCGCGTGCCCAGCTCCGGTACCGCTTGCCCACGCGGGCCCCCTTGGGTCGCTTGGCGCGCAACGCGCGACGGAGCTGCCCGTAGTCCCGGTTGCCCTCGGCCTTGCCCTGCGCCATCAGCAACCGCACGCTCACACCGCGCCGGTGGGCGCGGATCAGCTTGTCGACGAAGCTGGGGCTCGCGACGTTCCAGCTGATGATGCGGATGAACTGCCTGCGCCGCGTGCTTCCGATGCTCCGGATGATGTGGTTGAGCAGCTTGCGGCGGTCGGCGCGGCGCGGGTCGGTGTGGATGACGCCGCTCCTCGGTGAGTACGGTCGCCGCTTGCTCTGCTCGGCCACGGGCTGGGCGGAGATGAGCGCCTGCCCGGCCTGCGTGGACTGGACGGCTGGCGCCGCGATGGCGCCCGCCGTGGCCCGCACGGTGGGCACGGCAGTCTCCGCCCGCGGCGCGGCGGACGCCGGCACACTCGCCAGGGTGACGGTCACCGCCAGCGCTGTGGTGGCTGCCACCGGTCCCAGGAAACGGCGTAGTTCTTTCACGTTCTGGCTGATCCCCACATCAATCCCATCGTCTCGTCGGGCAGGGCGCAGGTCCGAGCGCATCCAGCGCTGCAGCGGCCCCCGTTCGATCACTCACCCGCAGGCGCGCACCGCCCGGCGGTACTGGTCGCTCTCCTGCAGCGACGTACCGACGTCGTTCACGACGGCGCCCTTGGCGCCGTAGTAGCGGTCCCCGTACACGATCAACACCTGTCCCGAGTCGCACCTGGTGGCCTCTGCGTCCACCCAGGCGTCTCCATCGACACAGCCCTTGTAGCTGCCCGGGATCGCTTGACCGTCGACCCACACCTCAGCACACGCCGGGCCATCGGGCACGTCGGACTGAGAGGGGCTCACGCTGGCCTCGGGAGTCGACGTCGACCCCACGGCGGCCTGGTCGTCCGGGGTCTCCTCGCCGCAGCCACCCAGCCAGACGCCGAGGAGGCTGCAGAGCAGGAGCACTCCAGCACGACTCATGCAACTACGGTAACAAAGGCCACGCCGATCACAGCGATTCAGACGACACCCCAGAATCGTTCCGGGATCGACACCATCGGCTGGTTCCGCATCGCGTTGTGCTGCCGACGGCCGTGGGCCCGGAAGTGGCCCCCCTCGCCCTCGCGGACGATGTCCGAGAGCACCTGCGGCCGGGTCCGGTAGGGCGCCACCGCGGCGGGGTCGACGCCGTGCGTGATCTCGTCGAGCAGGTCGACCAGGTCGTCGCCTGCGAACTGCCAGGTGGTGGCGGCGGCTCGCCCCTCGCTGTCCGCCAGCGTCTTGCGGTGGTCACCGGTCACGCGCAGGTGATCCCGTTCAGCGAACTTCAGGTGGAACAGGTAGAGGTCCGGGTCGATCTCGAACGGGATCGTCATGCCGTGCGACCCCGCCACCCACGGCGCCGTCGTGCGTTTCAGGGCGGGCTTGCACATGAGCGGGATGAACTTCGCCCATCGACGTTGCCCCAGAACAGGTCGGTCCGGGTCGAGGCTCGGCTCGCGCTGCGGGTCGTGCACCACGTTGAGCGCCTGGGCACCGAGCACCGGCACGTCGGGCCGCTTCGCCAGCAGGTCGACCAGGCCCTCATGCCGGTCAGGATCGGCGACGAGGAACTCGTCGGCGTCAGCGAACAGCACGGCGTCGTAGGCCTCGAGGAGGCCGGCCGCGATCCGGCTCACCATCCGCATCCGGGTCTGCTCGAAATGCTTGTTGCCCCACGAGGGGATCCGGATCACCGAGCACGGCAGGTCCTCGGTGGACCCGTCGCTCGTGTTGTCGTCGATGACGTAGAGATGGTCCGTGCCGCACTCCCGGCCGTAGTGGGCTAGCCACCGTGGCAGCATCACCCGCTCGTCGCGGACCATGGTCATCGCGGCGAGCCGCGGCTCCGGATCGCTGCTCCGCCGGGTGGAGCGGAACCTCACCGCAGGCTCAGCCGGGCGAACAACGCGGCGTGGTCGGTGATGTAAGGCACCGGGGCGGCGCGCGTGACGTCCCAGGAGTTCACACTGAATGCCTCCGAGGCGAAGATCCAGTCCACCCGCATCGGCTGCGGCGGCGGGAAGCAGTAGCCGCCGCCGACCGCGCTCTGGAGCGTGGTCGCGGTGAAGTCGCAGAGGGCTTCCTGCTTCTCGTTGAAGTCCCCGGTGACGATGATCGGGATGCCGGTCGCCTCGAGCTCACGGACCTTCGCGATCTCGATCGCCTCGGCACGCTCGCGCTCGGCCTCCATGCCGTTGGGGGAGTTGTGGATGTTCATGACCCAGATCTCGGCACCGGTCGAGACGTGAGCGAGCTTGACCACGGGCGCGGGACGCTGCTGGCCGCTGAACGGGATCGTGACGGTGTGCGCCTCCACCAGGCTCCAGACGCCGGTGTCCCACGCGACGGTGGTGGGGATCCCGGCCGAGCCGACGGCGGTACCGGGGTAGACGCCATACCCGGGAGCGTTGTTGGTGAAGACGGCGAGCTGGTCGCGCTGGATCTCTGAGAACCCGATGATGCTGGCGCCGCGCGCGAGGAGCATCTGGGTCGCGCTGTGGGCCCGGCTCGTGCCCGGGGCGAAGCCACCCTTGCCGCCCTTGGTGTGGTTGCTGCCGAGGATGTTGAGCATCGCGACGCCGAAGTCGGGGATCGAGGGCGGGGCCTGCTGGGCCTTCTCCGCGCGCTTGGCGAGGTCCAGCCGCTTCTTCTTCTTCGGCTCGGGTGCGGGCTCGATGCGCACCGCCTCGACCACCCGATAGCGCGCCGGAGCCGCTGCCTCCGGCTCGCTCGCCGGAGGATCTGACGACGACGACGTGCCCTCGGCGACCTCCCCCGGGTCGGATGACTTCGCCGAGACCGGGTCGGCCTTCAGCGCTGCCGAACCCTGGCCGATCGCACCTCCGGAGAGCACACCCACTCCCAGGACCGCCAGCACGAGCGCGACACCCAGCAACGCGACGGACAGGGGCTTCGAGGGTGTCGTGAGCCGCAGGCCCTCAGAGTCTAGATGGCGCGGCTGAGGGCGCCGAGGGCTGCGGGGCATGCAGCCATGGTAGTCACCTCGGCGCGCGCCCGCTGACGGGTCCTGGAGGTGCTGTGACCGCTAGCGTTGGACGCGTGAGCACCGCTCCCGTCCGCGTGTACGCCGCCCGCCTGGTCGGCCTGCCGATCTTCGACCCCCAGGGGGACCAGGTCGGCAAGGTTCGCGACCTCGTGGTCGCGGTGCGCTCGGAGGTGAATCAGCCGCGGGTGCTCGGCATGGTGGCCGAGGTCTTCGGACGCCGCCGGATCTTCGTGCCGATGACCCGGGTCACCAACATCGACAGCGGTCAGGTCTACACGACCGGGCTGCTCAACATGCGCCGGTTCGAGCAACGACCGACCGAGACCCTCGTGATCGGGCAGATGCTCGAGCGGCAGGTGACCATCCCCGGCTCGGGAGTCCGGGGAACCGTCTACGACGTTGGGATGGAGCAGGCGCGCAACCGGGACTGGGTGCTCTCCCGGGTAGCGGTGCAGGAGCCCGGGCGCTTCCGCCGTCGTGGCCAGACCCACGTCGTGGAGTGGAGCGAGGTCGAGGGGCTCACGCGCCGTGACGAGACGCAGGGCGCGACCCTGCTGATCGCGCAGCTGTCCGACATGAAGCCGGCCGACGCTGCACAGGTGCTGCACGACCTGCCCCGCGAGCGTCGCGCGGCAGTCGTGGCCGACATGGACGACGAGCGGCTCGCCGACGTCCTGGAGGAGCTGCCCGAGGAGGACCAGGTCGAGATCCTCAATCACCTCGACGCCGAGCGGGCGGCCGACGTGCTGGAGGAGATGTCACCCGACGACGCGGCCGACCTGATCGCCGACCTCGCACCGGAGACCGCGGCGACGCTCCTGGAGCTGATGGAGTCGGAGGACGCCGAGGACGTCAAGCGGCTGATGTCGTACGCCGAGGAGACGGCCGGCGGCATGATGACTCCGGAGCCGGTGATCCTGGGGCCGCAGGCGACCGTCGCGGACGCGCTCGCCCACATCCGCAACCCCGACCTGCCGGTGTCGCTGGCCGCGATGGTCTACGTGTGCCGCCAGCCGCTGGAGACCCCGACCGGGCGGCTGCTCGGCTGCGCCCACGTGCAGCGGCTGCTGCGCGAGCCGCCCTCGTCGCTGGCGGCCGCGGCGATCGACACCAGCCTGGACGCGCTGCGCCCCGAAGCGACGATCGACGAGGTCGCAGCCCACCTCGCGACGTACAACCTCGTCGCCTGCCCCGTCGTCGACGAGGCGGGCCGGCTGCTCGGCGCGGTCACGGTCGACGACCTGCTCGACCACATGCTCCCGGAGAACTGGCGCGACCACGAGCCCGGCGGGACGGTGACCCATGGCTGAGCGTCGAGCGCGTCTGGACACCCCCCAGGACGTCCGGCGTCCGCTGGTGCGGCGCCCCACGTACGACGCGGACGCGTTCGGCTCGTTCGCCGAGCGGTTCGCGCGGTTCATGGGGACAGCCCGGTTCCTGCTGTACATGACCGGGTTCGTGGCGATCTGGCTGCTGTGGAACTGGCTGGCGCCGGAGGACGTCGCCTGGGATCTCTACCCGTTCATCTTCCTCACGCTGATGCTGAGCCTCCAGGCGTCGTACGCCGCGCCGTTGATCCTGCTCGCACAGAACCGGCAGGAGGACCGCGACCGGGTGATCGCCGAGCGCGACCGGCAGGCCAACGCGCGGGCGCACGCCGACATGGAGTTCCTCGCCCGGGAGGTCGCCTCGCTGCGGATGGCGATCGGCGAGGTGGCGACCCGCGACTACATCCGCTCGGAGCTGCGAGCGTTGCTGTCCGAGCTCGACGAGCGCGCCGCCAAGGCGGACCCGGGCCGGCCCGACTCCGCGCGCGACCCGGACGCAGCCGGAGAGGCCGAGACCACTCCAGACGGCTGAGGGCCACCCGCGGGTCGGTCCGGCAGCCGCCTGCCAACTACCCTGGGTCTCATCATGAGTACCTCCCTCGTCGACCGCGTCAACGCTGCACTCGGCACCGTCCAGGATCCCGAGATCAAGCGCCCGATCACCGACCTCGGCATGGTCGAGTCGGTCGAGGTGTCCGACGACGGCCTGGTCCGGTTGACCGTGCTGCTGACCGTCGCCGGCTGCCCCCTCAAGGACACCATCAACCGCGACGTGACGACCGCGGTCGGCGCCGTCGACGGCGTCACCGGGGTGGAGCTCCAGCTCGGCGTGATGAGCGCGGAGCAGCGCGCCGGCCTCCAGGAGACGCTGCGGGGCGGCCAGGCGCAGCGCGAGATCCAGTTCGCCCAGCCCGGCTCGCTCACGCAGGTCTTCGCGATCGCCAGCGGCAAGGGTGGCGTCGGCAAGTCGTCGGTGACGGTCAACCTGGCGCTGGCGATGGCGGCGCAGGGCCGCAAGGTGGGGCTCGTGGACGCCGACATCTACGGACACAGCGTGCCGGCGATGCTCGGCGTCGCGGACCAGCGCCCGACCCAGGTCGAAGAGATGATCATGCCGGTGCCGACCGCCTCAGGCGTCTCGGTGATCTCGATCGGCATGCTCAAGCCGCGGCGCGACCAGGTGGTCGCCTGGCGCGGCCCGATGCTCGACCGGGCACTCGTGCAGATGCTCGCGGACGTGTACTGGGGCGACCTCGACGTCCTCCTGCTCGACCTTCCGCCCGGCACCGGCGACATGGCCATCTCGCTGGGCCAGCACCTGCCGGGGGCCGAGGTCCTCGTCGTGACCACCCCGCAGGAAGCGGCTGCCGAGGTGGCCGAGCGGGCGGGCACGATGGCGTCGATGATGCACCAGCGGGTCGTCGGCGTGCTGGAGAACATGAGCTACCTCCCGTGCCCGCACTGTGCCGAGCAGGGCACCGAGCACCGGATCGAGGTCTTCGGCACCGGCGGCGGGGAGCGCGTGGCCGCCACGCTCTCGAAGCGCTTCGGGTACGACGTGCCGGTGCTCGGCCAGGTACCGCTCGACCTGTCGCTGCGCGAGGGCGGCGACGTCGGCAAGCCGATCGTCGAGTCCGACCCGACGGCGCCGGCGGCGATCGTCCTGCGGTCGGTCGCCGAGCGACTCGCCGGGCGCGGTCGCGGTCTGGCCGGACGCCAGCTCGGGCTCACGCCCAGCAGTCAGCTCTGAGCCGGTAGGTTCTCTGCCGTGTTCGGGGTGGGGCTGCCGGAGTTCACGGTCATCGCACTGGTCGCGGTGATCGTCTTCGGCCCGGACAAGCTGCCGGAGTTCGCACGCCAGGCCGGCCGGTTCCTGCACCGGTTGAAGGTGTTCGCCACCGGCGCCCGGGACGAGCTGCGCAACGAGCTCGGTCCCGAGTTCAAGGACCTCGAGCTCCGCGACCTCGACCCGCGCTCCATCGTGCGCAAGCACGTCATGGAGGCCATGGAGGAGGCCGAGGCCGAGGCGGCCGCCGCCAAGCGGCGCGGGTCCCGCCCGCTGAGCAGCGGCGAGGCCCCGCCCTTCGACGTCGAGGCGACCTAACCCCATCGCGGCGTGTGCCTGAGAGTGCGCTCTG
>NZ_DASUTK010000029.1:0-60434 GCF_036374615.1 Nocardioides sp. | reverse complement strand
TCGACGTCGACTTCGAGGAGGGCGCCGAGGACGAGCTTCCGCTGGACGTGGACGAGAGCGACGAGGCCGTCGAGGCCGACGACACCGACGCGGAGGACTCGGAGGACTCGGAGGGAGCCGTCGAGGCGGACGTCGACGAGGAGCTCGACGAGGACGTGGACCAGGGCGCCACCAAGGCCTGAGGCGACGATCAGCCGGGCCGCTCCAGCTCGTGGAGCAGCCCGCCGATGGCGACCCGGTCGTTGTCCGTGCCCGTGTGCGGTGCGTGGAACCACTCGGCATACTGCGCGATCTCGTCGAGCCGCCACTCCAGGTCGAACATCTCGATCAGGTCGGGTTCGGCCCGACACAGCGCGCCGTATCCCTGGTCGACCAGCACCCGCAGGTCGCGCTCACGGGGTGCGAGCTTGAGGGACTCCCAGTCCACGAGGACGGTCCGCCCATCGGCAGTAAAGAGCTGGTTGCGGGTGTGCGGCTCGCCGTGGGTCCCCACCCAGTGCGACGGATCGGTGCGCCCTGCCAGGTCGAGGTAGCGGTGCACCCACCGGTCGAGGTCGGACAGCCTGCCGGCCAGTGCGGCACGCGCCCGCTCGCCGTACGGCCCGGTGTCCCACGGAGAACGCACCCGGTCTGCGGTGCGAGCGGGCAGGTCCACCCCGACCAGCGGCGTCCACCGGGGCAGCTCCGGCGGCGGCGTCGTGTGGAGCGCGTCCAGCATCTCGGCGGTCCGTCGGGCCTCGCCGTCGTCGCGCAGGCTGCCATCACCGCTCGTGCCGTCGACCCACGGAGTGGCGCTCAACCGGTGCCCGTCCAGCGCGACAGTGAACGAGCCGTCGATCGTGGGCGAGGGTGCGAGCACGAAGTCCAGGCCGGCGGTGGCGAGCACGGCCGCACCACGGTAGGCAGCGTCGAGACTCTCCGGCGTGTGTCGTTCCCCGAGTCGGTCGAGCGTGACGAAGAGCCTGGGCCGGCCGGCCGCCGACGCGCGCCAGTGCCAGGCGCCGAAGCCCACCGGCAGGTGCTCCACCGTCTCGGCCTCCGGCAGCCACTGCTCGCGAACCGATGCGAGCACGGCCGCGTCGGAAACGCCGGTGGGTCGTTCGCGCATGCCTGCCACGCTCCTTCCCGGCTTCCTCGCCAGTGTCCCGCGGGAATCCTGCACCCCACGTGCCCCGGACAGTGAAGCGACGGGACCCCGACCGTCTCCGGTCGGGGTCCCGCCGTGGTGTCGAGCAGCAGCTCAGCTGCTGCTCACGGGGTGCTCAGCTCATCAGCACCCCGCGCGACGGAGCGTGAAGTTGCTGCGCACCGTCTTCCCCTTCTGGAGCCTGACCTGCCGTGTCTGCGGCTGGTAGCCGTCCTTGGCGGCGATCAGCTGCAGCGGGTTCGCACCGGCGTTGAACCAGTACGCGTAACCGCCGTCAGCCTCCGTCTCGAACGTCCACGAGCCGGCCCACGAGTCGACCTGCAGCGTGGCTCCAGGAAGCGGCGCGATGTCGCCCTGGCACGAGCGCCCGCTGACCGTTCCGGCGAGCTTGCCCCAGGCCTTGGGCGGGTTCACGTTCATCGTGACCCCGACCGGCTCGACCGAACCGGGAGCGTTCTCCTTGATCCCGACAGCGGCCGTGTACGTGCCCGGCTGGGCGACGTTCGGGTCCAGGGTCACGGTGACGGTGACCGACTGCCCCGGCGCCACGGTCGCGGTCGCCGGCGACACCGACAGCCACTCCACGTCCGCACCGGCCTCGCCGCAGTCCTCCATACCCGGGAGGACCTCGACGTCGTTCACCGGCGCGAAGCCACCGGTCGATCCGCCGACCTTGTAGAGGCCACACGCGCTCGCACCCCGGTAGAGGGTGTTGTTCGAGTTCGGCAAGGCCGTCCAGCTGTCAGAGCCCGGGTCGTACGCGAAGCCCTGGTTGGTCAAGGTCGCGAACCCGTTCGTCACACCACCCGAGACCAGCAGCTGGCCGTTCGCGGCGGTGTAGCCCATGGCCCAGAGGTCGATGGGCAGATCCGCCAGTGGCGACCAGGCGTCGCTCCCGGGGTCGTAGACGTAGGCGTGCTTCGTCGACGCGCCAGCCGAACCGCCTGCGCAGTAGAGCCGTCCGTCGATCGCCCCACACGCCACGTGCGAGATGGCCTCCGGATAGTCCGCCACCTGTGTCCAGGAGTCGCCGGCGGAGTCGTAGACCTGCACGTCCCGCATGCCGCAGGCGTCCTGGCACCCGCCGACCAGATACATCTGGCCGTCGAGCACGGCACGACCCGGTGCTGCGACGCCGACCGGCTGGTCGGCCACCTCCGTGTAGCTGTCGGAGGCCGGGTCGTAGGCGAGTGTCGACGTGGCGGGCGTCCCGTCGGGCAGCCAGCCACCGGTGATGTAGACGACACCGTCGACGGTGGCAACCGCCGGGTTCTCCCGCCCGTCCGGCATCGACGCGATCTCGGACCACGCCAACGTGGCCGGGTCGTAGACGAACGCGTCAGCGGTGATGTCGCCGCCGTCGAACCCGCCGAACGAGTACAGCAGACCGTCGACGATCGTCGCCCCGGCGTCCATGGTGTTCACCGGGTAGTCAGCCACCGCGGTCCACGGGTCCTCGTGCGGCCCGACGGCATCAGGAGCCGACTGCGGTGCCTTCCCATCGGCTGCCGCTTGCGACAGTGGCGAGAACTTGCCGTGCACCAGCTTGAGGGGTGCGCCCGTCTCGGCCAGCATCGCCGTACGGCTCGTCTTGGTGCCGTCCGCCTTCTGCATGACGAAGCCACCGCGCTTCTCGGTGAACTCGACGTCCACCGGTGCGACCCCGTCGTTGGTGACCTTGAAGGTCCTCTCCACCGGTGCCGTGCCGAGCCCTCGGGTAGCCGAGACCTCGGTCGGGGTGACGACCAGGTGGCCGGCACCGAGCTCGAAGTCAGCCCGGTTGGTCAGGTCGGCGATCACCCGGACGTCCTGCGTGTCCGACGAGTACTGGTTGGCCGTGGCCTCGAACGGGTGGGTGCCCGTCTCGGCCGAGAACATCCAGTAGAAGCCGTCGTCGAGGTTCTCGTCGTCCGGAGTGGCGTTCGTCCTGGCCTTGGTGTCCGGCGCGTCCAGGCTGGTCACCACGGCGCCGTTGATGCCGTTGCCGGTGACGGTGTCCCGCACGTTGCCGAGCACCAGACCGCCTTCGATCGGGTCGCAGGTGCGGTTGCCGATGAACACGTCATCGACCTCCCACCACCAGTCGAAGTCGGCCTCGTGGTTGTGGAAACGCACCTGGACGTCGGGCTCACCAGCCGCCATCGGAAGCTGGACGACGTCCTCGCGCGGACCACGCACGCTGGTGGTCTGGTGCAGCACGGTCTGCCAGGTCTGGCCGCCGTCGACACTCACGTCCACGTCTGCGATGTCACCAAGGTTGTTGTAGTCCTGCTTGAACCCGACGACCGGCGCGGTCAGCGACGACATGTCGACCACCGGCGACACCAGTGAGGTGTCCTGTATGCCGGTCGAGCCGTAGTAGTCGCTGTCCATGATCGCGAAGTTCCCGCTGCCACCGGTCAGGTTGGCCCGGCTCCTCGGGTTGTTGAACAGCCAGACCTGCCCGTTGCCCTCGTGATCGACGACGGTCCAGCCGTCGGGGGCCTCGGTGGAGTCGAAGGACTCCGTGACCCCGGCGGTGTTGAACTCGTACCCGGGGGCGATGCAGGTGGCGGTGTTGACCGTCAGCGCCACGTCGTGGGTCGTGTCACCGTCGCCGATCGCGACCGTCTCGGTGGAGGCGGTGTAACCGGGGTAGTCGGCGGTGATCGTCACGTCGTACGACGCATTGCTGGGCACCGTGACCGAGTACTCACCCGTCTCCGGGTCGGTCCAGGTGTCCTCGGCCGGTCCGCCCACGTCGACGCGGGCGTACAGCGGCCAGTCGTGGCCCGATCCGTCGGCGACCGTCCCGCTCAGCGTCACCGACGGTGCCGCAGTCAGCGCGTGGTCGGACGTCGTGGTCTCCCCGGCCACGACCGTGAGCGTGGTCGTCTCGGTCACGTAGCCGAACTTCGACACCGTGACGTCGTAGTCGCCTGCCGACAGCGCGACCGAGTAGGTGCCGTCGTCACCGGTCAGGACATTGCGGTTGGACTCACCGACGAAGGCGATCGTCGCGTCCGCGAGCGGGTCGCCGCTGCCGGCGTCGGTGACAGTGCCGGCGACCGTGCCGGCGTCGCCGACCGGTGCCGCCTCGAGCAGCGCGAGCGCGTCGAGTCGACCCTCGCCCCACACGTTGTTGTCGTCGGCAGTGCCACCACATGTGGTGTCGTTGACGTCGATCGCGGTGTCGTCCAGCAGCTGCCGGGTGCCCGGGATGTCGCCGATCAGGCCCGGCGCGGCAGACCACAGCAGCGCGATCGTGCCGCCCAGGTGCGGTGCGGCCATCGAGGTCCCGCTGATCGACGCGTAGCCGTTGCCGGGAACGCTCGAACGGACGTTGACGCCCGGCGCCGAGATGTTCGGCTTGATCTCACCGTCCTGCCCCGGTCCGCGGCCAGAGAACGACGCGATGACGTTGTTGATGTCGTACGCACCGACGGAGTAGGTGATCGTCCGGCTGCCGGGAGATCCGGAGGTCGCGCACGCCGGTCCGCTGTTTCCGTTCGACCAGGTGCCGAAGATCCCTGCGGCCTCCCAGGCGGCGATGACGTCCTCCATGAAGGGGTCGTTGGTCGGCACCTGGCTGCCCCACGAGTTGTTGATGATGTCGGGGCGCTTGCTGGTGTCCGCGTTCTCGCCGTTCAGGTCGGTCGGCGCGATCATCCACTCACCGGAGGAGATGAGGGCGGCGTCGGAGGGGCAGCAGCCGTTGGCCGCGATCCACGTCACACCCGGAGCCACGCCGATCTGGTTGCCGGCACCGTCGTCGCCGGCCATGGTGCCCATGGTGTGGGAGCCGTGGCCGTTGTTGTCGCACGGCGCGTCGCCACAGGTTCCGGCCGCGTCGAACCAGTTGTAGTTGTGGTCGAACGTGCCGTCGCCGTTGTTGCCGCGGTAGGAGTCGACGAGCGCCGGGTGGTCGAACTGGACGCCGGTGTCGATGTTGCCGACCACGATGCCCTCACCGGTGACGCCGAACTGGCTCCAGACGTCGTCGGCATTGATGTTCGCGATGCCCCACTCGACGGCCTGCGGCTGGCGGATGTCCTTGCCCTTCTTGGGCTCTTCCAGGCGGTAGTCGAACTGCGGGTAGAGAGCCGTGACCTCGGGCGTCGCAGCGACGGCCAGGGCGAGATCCTCGGATCCGCCGTCGACCCGGATCGCGTTCGTGGCCCAGAAGGACTGGTACGACGCGCCGTCGTCCTCGAGGAGGGAGCGGACCTCCTTCTGCCGCTCCTCGGCGGCCTTGGTCAGGGTGTCGTAGACGGCTTGGCCGCGCTTCTCCCAGTCGTCGATCTTCGACGCCGCGGAGAGGTCCGCCTGCTCGAAGCGGATCCAGAAGGTGGCCTCGCCCTTGGCGTCGAGCTGTTGAGCGAGCTTCGGCCTGATCTTGTCGGCCGCTGATTGCGGCTCGGCGGCTGCGGGGGCAGCCGCTCCTGTGACGACGAGGGCCGCCGCGGCCATGACCAGCGCCAGCAGCTGTAGCAACAGCTGGCGTGGTGACCCGCGATCGGCCCGAGCGAACGCCCGAGGGGTGGGACTTGACATGGTGGTTTTCCTCCCGAGAGACGCTCCGGAAGCGCATGTCGCACGCCCACGGAGCAGGGTGTGAGGGGGGTTGTGACGCTGCCCCGGTGCGGGGCAGCCCTTCGACCGTAGGAAGCCGGAGTCAGGCGGACAACGGCGTACGCGCGGCAACTAACGGGCGAACCGGGCAGGTCACGGTCGCATTGCGGTCATCGGGAACCCTTGACTTCCTTCGCCCCTAGGGGTGAAGGTCTGGCCAGCGGAAAGGATGAGAGATGTCTCTCGCTCGGGGAGAGGCTCTTGTTCCGGAGGCAGTTGCGGGCTCGTCGTCGGAGAACGAACCGGCGGTCGTGATCGCGATCGCTGCATCCATGGATGAGCGCCTGAGAGTCGCCAGGATCGTGAGCCCGCATGCGCCCCTGCTGCTGGTGGCCACTCGCGAGGAAGCACTGCAGCTGCTCGCACGGGGCAACTTCGAGACGGTGCAGCCGGTTGGGACGGTCACGGCCGTCCCACCGATCGAGCCGGTCGACGCGGCGCCCCAGCTGTCGGCTCCCGACCCGCCACCGCTGGTCGACGGGGTCGAGGTCGACTCGGAGTGGCGCACCATGCGCTGGCAGGGGTCGAGCGTCGCGCTCTCGCCGCTCGAGCACGACCTGCTGCTCTGCCTGCTGGACCCGCCGCTGCGGACCTGGACCTTCGAGCTCCTCCACCGCACTGTGTGGGGCAACGACCACCTCGCGGGTCGCGACGACGTGCAGTCTGTGGTGAAACGCCTGCGACGCAAGCTGCGCGACGTCTCCAGCCCGCTGGGGATCCGCGCCGTGCGCGGCGTCGGGCTGCGCATCGTCGACCACCGCCAGCCGCTCCCGGTCCAGCGGTCGGCGGCCGAGCCCACGCGGGTGCGAGGCGGGCCGGCCGGGCCAGCGGAGGCCGCACCCTAGACTCGAGGCGTGGACTTCCTCTCGGCGTACGACCAGGGATTCGCCCGGGTGGCCGCCTGCACCGTCCCCGTGTCGATCGCCGACCCCGCGTCGAACGCGACCACGATCCTCGAGCAGGCGCGGGCCTGCCACGATGAAGGTGCGGCGGTGGCGGTGTTCCCGGAGCTGTCGATGTGTGGCTACGCGATCGAGGACCTGTTCCTGCAGGACACCCTGCTGGAGTCGGTTGTCGAGGGGATCGGGACGGTCGTGGCGGGGTCTGAGGAACTGACGCCGATGATCGTGGTCGGTGCTCCTCTGGTGCACGGCTCACGCGTGCTCAACTGCGCCGTGGTCATCCACCGTGGTCGCGTGCTCGGCGTGGCTCCCAAGTCCTACCTGCCCACCTATCGCGAGTTCTACGAGCGGCGATGGTTCGCGGCCGGCGACGACCGGCGCGGGTCGACGATCACACTGCTGGGTGCTGAGGTGCCGTTCGGGCCGGACCTGCTCTTCACCGCGACCGACGTGCCGGACCTGGTGGTCCACGTCGAGATCTGCGAGGACATGTGGGTGCCGGTGCCGCCCAGCTCGGAGGCCGCGCTCGCGGGAGCCACCGTGCTGTGCAACCTCTCCGGCAGCCCGATCACGATCGCCCGCGCCGAGGACCGCCGGCTCCTGGTGCGCTCCGCGAGCTCGCGCTGCAGCGCAGCGTACGTCTTCGCGGCCGCGGGCCAGGGCGAGTCGACGACCGACCTGTCGTGGGACGGGCAGACGATGATCTACGAGTGCGGCGATCTGCTGGCCGAGAGCGAGCGCTTCCCCGACGGTCCACGTATGAGCGTCGCCGACGTCGACTTGGACCGGATCCGGCAGGAGCGACTGCGACAGGGCACCTTCGACGACAACCGGCGCGGGGTCGCGGAACGTTCGGTGCTGGGCGACTTCCGGACCGTGGAGCTCGAGCTACGCCCGCCCACCGGTGACATCGGGCTACGCCGCAAGGTCGACCGGTTCCCGTTCGTCCCCGACGAGGCGGAGCGGCTCGCGCTGGACTGCTACGAGGCCTACAACATCCAGGTCTCCGGGCTCGAGCAGCGGTTGCACAGCCTGGAAATCAAGCAGAGCGGACAGCCCAAGATCGTGATCGGCGTCAGCGGGGGTCTCGACTCGACGCACGCGCTGATCGTGGCCGCCAAGGCGATGGACCGGCTCGAGCGCCCGCGCGAGGACATCCACGCGTTCACCCTGCCCGGCTTCGCCACCGGCGAGGAGACGAAAGCCTTCGCGACCCGGCTGTGCAAGAGCCTCGGGGTCACCTTCGAGGAGATCGACATCACTCCGGCGGCGAGCCAGATGCTGTCCGATCTCGACCACCCCTTCGCCGCGGGCGAGGAGGTCTACGACGTCACCTTCGAGAACGTGCAGGCCGGCCTTCGCACCGACTACCTGTTCCGGCTCGCCAACCACCGTGGCGGGATCGTGCTCGGGACCGGTGACCTCTCCGAGCTCGCCCTCGGCTGGTGCACGTACGGCGTGGGTGACCAGATGTCCCACTACGGCGTCAATGCCGGGGTCCCCAAGACGCTGATCCAGCACCTGATCCGCTGGGTGATCGACTCCGGTCAGTTCGCCGATCCCGATGGGAGCAGCGACACGAACGACGTGCTCCAGGAGATCCTCGCGCAGAAGATCACGCCCGAGCTGATCCCCGGCGGCACCCAGAGCACCGAGGATTCGGTCGGGCCGTACTCGCTCCAGGACTTCACGCTCTACAACGTCATCCGACGCGGTTACCGGCCACGCAAGATCGCGTTCCTCGCCCACCACGCCTGGTCCGATGCGACGGTCGGCGAGTGGCCGCCCGGTTATCCGGAGGAGGGGCGACCGGCGTACGACCTGGCGGCGATCCGGCACTGGCTCGAGGTGTTCGTCAAGCGCTTCTTCGCCAACCAGTTCAAGCGGTCCGCCCTCCCGAACGGCCCGAAGGTCAGCGCCGGCGGGACCATGAGTCCGCGTGGTGACTGGCGGATGCCGAGCGACGCGAGTGCCGCCGCGTGGCTCGCCGAGATCGAGCGCGACATCCCCCGCGACATCCCCCGCGACATCCCCCGCGACACTGCCTGAGGCCCGACGCAGTTCCTACGGCTTCGGCTGCACCATCCACCGGTACTGCGTCGACTGGCCCTCGTTCCAGGCCGCCTCGGTGTCCGGGTCGACGAACCTGAACCCCGCCGCCTCATAGGCGCGATGTCCCGCCGTGTTCTCCGGCAGCACACGCAGGCACACGGTGGGGAGGTCCGGGTGGTGCCGGCGTGCGGCATCCGCGAGCAGCGAGGTCAGGGCGCGACCCACGCCCTGCCCGCGCCGGTCGGGTGCGACCAGCAGCCTCGCGAGCTCCACCTCGCCCTCCTCGTCGTCGAGCCACAGCTCGCCGTACGCGACGGGTGCGTCCCCGTCGCGGAGGAGGAACGCCTCGACGTCACCGGCCGTCGACCACTGCGCGATGACGTCGGGCGGTACCGGGGCCTCGGTCCGGGCGCACCAGGAACGGACCTCCGCCGCGGTCGGCGCCCACGAGCTCACGAGGTCGGCCTGCGCAGAGGCGAACGGCACGAGGTCGAATTCGAGATCAAGAGTCATGGTCGGACTCCCATCGGATCGCGTGCTCCGCAGGCTAGTGGGCGGTGAGCGGTTCTGGCACGCCGTGGTGCATCACTGGGCACCTCGTGCTCCACGTTGTGTCACGGTCCGTGACACAACGGTCGTCCGCGTCCCCCGGGATCGGGACCCCCTTGTTCCAGCCCGTTCCTTCCTCACCGTGTTCCAGAACCGGGCCGAGGCGACACATGTCTGCAACATGCGGGCCATAGGGTGGCGCCATGGGCAAGCAGGAAGACTTCGTGCTGCGGGCGCTCGAGGAGCGTGACGTCCGGTTCGTGCGGCTGTGGTTCACCGACGTCCTCGGTTTCCTCAAGTCGGTCTCGGTCGCGCCGGCCGAGCTCGAGGGGGCCTTCGAGGAAGGCATCGGGTTCGACGGCTCCGCGGTCGAGGGTTTCGCCCGCGTGTACGAAGCCGACATGCTCGCCAAGCCCGACCCCAGCACGTTCCAGATCCTGCCGTGGCGAGGGGAGGGTCCATCCACCGCGCGGATGTTCTGCGACATCGAGATGCCCGACGGGTCCCCGTCGTACGCCGACCCTCGCTTCGTGCTCAAGCGCAACCTCGCGGTGGCGGCTGAGCGGGGCTTCACGTTCTACACCCACCCCGAGATCGAGTTCTACCTGTTCAAGCACACCCCGGGCCCGGGCGACGAGCCGGTCCCGGTCGACCGGAGCGGCTTCTTCGACCACACGGCCCAGTCGCGCGGATCGGACTTCCGGCGCGAGGCGATCACGATGCTGGAGTCGAGGGGGATCTCGGTCGAGTTCAGCCACCACGAGGGAGGCCCGGGGCAGCAGGAGATCGACCTCCGGTACGCCGACGCGCTGTCGACCGCCGACAACATCATGACGTTCCGGACCGTCGTGCGTGAGGTGGCGCTGTCGCAGGGGATCTGGGCCAGCTTCATGCCCAAGCCGTTCACCACCCACCCCGGGTCCGGCATGCACACCCACGTGAGCCTCTTCGAGGGCGACCAGAACGCGTTCTTCGAGGCCGGCGCGGAGTACCAGCTCTCCAAGACCGGCCGGCAGTTCATCGCCGGCATCCTCCACCACGCCAGCGAGATCTCGGTCGTCACCAACCAGTGGGTCAACAGCTACAAGCGGCTGCTGGCAGGAGACGAGGCGCCGCCGTACATCTGTTGGGGGCACAACAACCGCTCGGCGATGATCCGGGTGCCGATGTACAAGCCCAACAAGGGCCCCTCGACCCGGATCGAGATCCGCACGATCGACGCTGCGTGCAACCCCTACCTCGCGTTCGCCGTGATCCTCGCCGCCGGCATGAAGGGGATCGACGAGGGATACGACCTGCCGCGCGAGGCCGAGGACGACATGTGGTCGCTCACCGAGCGGGAGCGCAAGAGCCTCGGGATCGAGCCGTTGCCCAAGAGCCTCTACGACGCGATCGGGATCGCGGAGAGCTCCGAGCTGCTCGCTGAGGCCCTGGGGGAGCACGTCTTCGACTTCTTCCTGCGCAACAAGCGCCAGGAGTGGGCGGACTACCGCATCCAGGTGTCGCCGTTCGAGCGCGACCGGATGCTCCCGGTCATCTGATCGCCTCCCGACCCAACCCGCTGACCGGGTTCCATGGGTACACAACTGACTGGGCGGCATAGGAGGGTGGAGGGTGTGAGCGCTCAGATCCTGGTGGTGGAGCACGAGGCCGGCTGCCCGCCGGCCCGCGTCGCGACCTGGCTCACCGACGCCGGCGCGGACCTCGACGTGTGTCGGCCGTGGGCCGGCGACGAGCTGCCGCCCGTGACGTCGTACGACGCGGTGGTGGTGCTCGGCGGCTCGATGGGGGCCAACGACGACGACCGCCACTGGTGGCTCGGCCCGGTCAAGGAGCTGATCCGCGAGGCCGTCGAGCAGGCGACCCCGCTCCTCGGGATCTGCCTCGGCCACCAGCTGATGGGCGTCGCCATGGGTGGCGTGGCCGAGCCCAGCCCGCTCGGCCAGCAGGTCGGGCTGTACGACGTGGGCTGGCTGCCCGAGGCAGCGGCTGACCCGCTGGTCGGTGACCTCGGGCCGGTGCGCGGCATCCAGTGGAACCACGACCTGGTCACGAAGCTGCCGGACGGCGCCGCCGCCCTCGCCCAGACGCCCCAGGGTGAGCTGCAGGTCGCGCGGTTCGCCCCCTCCGCGTGGGGTGTCCAGCTGCACCCCGAGGCCGATGAGCTGGTGATCGCCTCCTGGGTGGAGGACGACCGTGCGGAGCACGACGCCCGCGGGATCGACACCGACGCCCTGCTCACCGAGATCGCCGCGGCTCGGGCCGAGCTCGACGACGCGTGGCGTCCGCTCGCCGAGCGGCTGGTCGAGCTGGCTCGGAGTGCCGACCGGTGAGCAGACCCGACCGGGGTCGCGCGGCGCTGGCCCGGTTGGGCTTCGCCGACCCCGAACAGGCGACCGCGCAGCTGGACCGGATCGGCTCCGTCGGCGAGCAGCTGGTGGAGGCGCTCGGCCACAGCCCCGACCCGGACCTCGCCCTGGCCGGGCTATCGCGACTGGTCGACGCGACCGACGACCCTGCCGAGCTGCTCGCCACGCTGTCCGACGACGAGGGCACCGCGACCCGGCTGCTCTGCGTGCTCGGTGCCAGCGTGGCCCTCGGCGACCACCTCAGCCGGCACCCCGAGCACTGGCGCGAGCTGACCGACCGGGCTTTGGAGTCGACGCGCGCCCCCGCCTTCGCCGTGCGAACGGGGCTGATGCAGGTGGTCGGCGCGGATCCCGACGACCCGACACCGACCGCGACCGTGCCTCAGCCCGAGGCGCTCGATGCGCTGCGCGTGGAGTACCGCCGGGTGCTGCTGCGACTGGCCGCCCGCGACCTGGCCCACGCGCAGCGGCTCGACGACACCGCGGCCGAGCTCTCCGACCTCGCCGCAGCCACGCTGGACGCCGCGCTGGCGATCGCCCGGGCACAGGTCGGCGAGGCGAGCCGGAGCGCGCGGCTCGCCGTGATCGCGATGGGAAAGTGCGGTGGTCACGAGCTCAACTACGTGTCCGACGTCGACGTCATCTTCGCCTTCGAGCCCGCCGACGGCGTCGACGAGGCCGACGCCACCCGGGTGGCCACCCAGCTCGCCACCCACCTGATCCGGGCCTGCTCCGACCACACGGGTGAAGGGACGATCTGGCCGGTCGACGCGGCGCTTCGCCCGGAGGGCAAGGCAGGCCCGCTGGTGCGGACCATCGCCAGCCACCGCGGCTACTACGAGCGATGGGCGAAGACCTGGGAGTTCCAGGCGCTGCTCAAGGCCCGGCCCGCGGCCGGAGACCTCGCCCTCGGTCGCGAGTACGTCGAGATGGTGCGGCCGTTGGTGTGGCAGGCCGCGGAGCGCGACGGCTTCGTCACGGACGTGCAGGCGATGCGGCGCCGCGTCCTCGACACGATTCCCGCCGAGCACTCCGAGCGGCAGCTCAAGCTCGGCTCCGGTGGGTTGCGCGACGTCGAGTTCGCGGTCCAGCTGCTCCAGCTCGTGCACGGGCGTACTGACCCAGGCCTGCGCGCCCCGGCCACGCTGAGCGCACTGGCGGCGCTGACCCAGCGCGCCTACATCGGACGACGCGACGGCGAGGCGATGCACGAGGCGTACTCGTTCCTGCGCACCCTCGAGCACCGGATCCAGCTCTTCCAGCTGCGGCGCACCCATGTGGTCCCTGACGACGACGCCAGCCTGCGCCGTATCGCTCGGAGCATGGGGTTCGTCAAGGACCCGGTCGCCGAGCTGGAGGCCGCGTGGCGTCACCACCGCCGCGAGGTACGACGGCTGCACGAGAAGCTCTTCTACCGCCCGCTGCTCGCGGCGGTCGCCAGGCTCCCCGGCGACGAGGCGCGACTCTCGCTCGAGGCAGCGACGGCTCGGCTGTCGGCGCTCGGCTACCTCGACCCTCGGGCCGCGCTGCGCCACCTCGAGGCGCTCACGACCGGGGTCACCAGGGCCGCCCAGATCCAGCGCACCTTGCTGCCGGTCATGCTGGAGTGGTTCGCGGACGCACCGGACCCGGACGCGGGACTCTTCGGCTTCCGTCGGCTGAGTGAGGCGCTCGGGAACACCCCGTGGTACCTCTCGACGCTGCGCGACGAGGGCGAGGTCGCCCAGCGGCTCGCGACGCTGCTGGCGACGTCGCGTTACGCGACCGACCTGCTGGAGCGCGAGCCCAAGGGCGTGAAGATGCTGGGGGAGGACCTCACGCCGCTCACCGCGGAGGCGCTCGCCGAGGAGATGGAGGCGACGGCCGGCCGACGCGACGACCCCGAGGACGCCTCACGGGCCATCCGCGCCGTACGTCGTCGTGAGCTGTTGCGGATCGCGGCCGGTGACCTGGTGGGTCTCACGGACGTGGCGGAGGTCGGCGTGGCGCTGACCCGGCTGACCGACGCCACCCTGGGGGCCACGCTGGCGGTCGCGGAGCGCTCAGTGCGCGAGACCCGCGACCTCGACGAGGCGCCCACCGCGATGGCGATCGTGGCGATGGGGCGCTACGGCGGGTTCGAGCTGTCCTACGGCTCGGACGCCGACGTCCTGTTCGTCCACGACCCTCGACCCGACGTCGACCAGCGGGTCGCGTCCGACTACGCGGTCGCGGTCGCGAACGAGGTGAGACGGCTGCTGGCCCTGCCCGGCTCCGACCCGGCGCTGGAGGTGGACGCCGACCTGCGCCCCGAGGGCAAACAGGGACCCCTGGCCCGCTCGCTCGAGTCCTACGCCGCCTACTACGCGAAGTGGTCACGGGTCTGGGAGGCGCAGGCGCTGCTGCGTGCGGACGCCGTGGTCGGCGACCCGGAGCTCCGCCGGCGGTTCACCGCCCTGATCGACCCGCTGCGCTACCCCGACGGTGGCTTGTCGCACGACGACATCGTCGAGATCCGCCGGATCAAGGCGCGGGTCGACACCGAGCGGCTGCCGCGCGGCGCGGACCGCAACACCCACCTCAAGCTCGGTCGCGGCGGCCTCGCCGACATCGAGTGGACGGTGCAGCTGCTGCAGCTCCGCCACGGTGCAGAGGTGCCCGGGCTCCGGACGACCCAGACGCTCGCCGCCGTGGCGGGCGCGCGCGAGGCGGGCCTGCTGAGCCAGGACGACGCGCAGGTGCTGGCCGATGGCTGGCGCACGGTCAGCCGGGTCCGCAACGCGATCACGCTGGTCCGGGGCAAGCCGGGCGACCAGCTGCCACCCAACACCCGGGAGCGGGCGGCGGTGGCGATGTCCATCGGCTACCCGCCGGGAGCCACGGACGAGATGCTGAACGACTACCTTCGCCGAACCCGTCGCGCTCACGCGGTCGTCGAGCGCGTCTTCTGGAGCTGACCCCACGTGATTGGATCATGAGCATGGCCGATGCGACCGACTTCCTCCGACTCCACCGCGACCCGACGCTGCTGACGGTCGTCAACGTCTGGGACGTGATCAGTGCGAAGGTGGTGGCGCAGACCCCCGGCACCCGGGCGCTCGCCACCGCCAGCCACGGCATCGCAGCGACGCTTGGGTATCCGGACGGGGAGAACATCAGCGCCGACGAGATGCTGGACATGTGCGGTCGGATCGCCGCGGCGGTCGATCTGCCGGTCACAGCCGACCTCGAGGGCGGGTACGGCGACGCGCCCGAGACGATCCGACGGGCGATCGGGCTCGGCATCGTGGGCGCCAACATCGAGGACCAGATGAAGCCGCTTCCCGAGGCAACGCGCCAGGTCGAGCAGATCGTGGCGGTGGCCGCGGAGGAGGGGGTACCCGACTTCGTGCTCAACGCTCGGACCGACGCCTTCGTGCGGGCTGGTGACCGTGACCCGGGGGCGGTGCTCGCGGATGCGGTCGAGCGTGGCCGGGCGTACCTCGACGCCGGTGCGCCGCTGGTGTTCGTGCCGGGCAGGCTCGACGAGGCGCAGGTCTCGACGTTGGTGGACGCGTTCGGTCCGCAACGGCTCACGCTGATCGGCGTCCCGGGATCACTGCCGCCGAAGGCGTTGGAGGAGCTCGGCGTGGCTCGCGTGTCGTACGGACCGAATCCGCAACGCGTGGCCCTGACCGCCCTGCAGGAGCTCGTCGAGTCGGTGCACGCTGGGGGAGGGCTCCCCGCGAGCATGCGGATCCTGACCTGACCCGGGCCGGCAGCCAACAGCGTACTGCTAACTTTCTTCACAAGTGAAGTAATATGCTAAACTTCGCTCGAGGTGAAGAGAGATGCCGATCGCCACGCTCATCGGGGACGTCCGCCAGGCGCGACGCGCAGCCGACCGCGACCAGGTCCACCAGCGGCTCACCCGGGCATTGCTGGAGGTCAACCAGTCGTTCAAGCCGGTCACGCCGCTGCGGATCACGGTCGGTGACGAGTACCAGGGCGGCTTCGCCCGGATCCATGACGCGGTCCGGGCGACCCTCCGGCTCCGGCTCGCGCTCGCCCCGGACGTCGAGGTGCGCCACGGCATCGGCTGGGGAGACGTGCAGGTGCTGCAGGACGACCCGCGGGTCGAGGACGGCCCCGGCTGGTGGGCGGCCCGCGACGCCATCGAGGCGGCGGCCGAGGCGGAGGCGCGGCCCGGGACCCGGCATCGGCGTACCGTCTTCCGGCGCGCCGACGGCCACGAGGCACCGGATCCTGCGACGCTCGAGGCCATGCTGATCCTGCGCGACGAGCTGCTGGGCGGGCTGTCGGAACGGTCGATGCTGGTCCTGCGGGGGCTGTTGGCCGGCCGGACCCAGCGTGACCTGGCCGAGGAGCTGGGGGTCACGGCCTCGGCCGTGTCGCAGCGGGTGCGCGCCGACGGACTGGCCGCACTGGTCGCCGCCGACGAGGAGCTGGGGGCCCGATGATCTGGACCGCGCTGCTCCTGATCGGGGTCGGGGTCACCGACCTGGTGTTCTCGGTCCGGCCGATGCGTCATGTCCCGGAGATCGTCGGGGCCGTCACGGTGGTGGGCGTCGGCCTGCTGTCGGACCTGACCGAGGTGCGTCACCTGCTGCTCGTCGCGATGGTCGCGCTCGCCGTCCTGGCCTGGGGGCAGGCGGTCACGCGCGGGTTCGCCGTCGGTGGCCGCGCGTGGGTGCCGCTGCTGGTCTTCGGGGGCTCGCTGACGTTGGTACTGGCGCTGTCGCCGATCGACCCCCGAGGCGGGGGGCTCGTCGGGGAGTGGCTGGGCCGCACACCGCTGACCGTGCTCGCCGACCTGCCCGTCGACCGAGCCCTGCTGCTCGTCGGGGTGCTGCTGGCGCAGCTGTCGACGGGCAACGTGCTGGTGCGCCTGGTGCTCCGCGCCACCGGCACCGTCAACCCCGCCCGGGTCTCGGGACGCTCGGTGCCGTCGTACCGCCTCAAGGGCGGTCGGCTGCTCGGGCCGATGGAGCGGGTCTTCATCATCGGGCTGGGCCTGGCGGGGGAGCTCACGGCCGCGTCGGTCGTCGTCGCGGCGAAGGGGCTGCTGCGGTGGCCCGAGCTGCAGGCGGCGCGCACCGAGGGGCAGCGCGGTCCGGGGATCCACGCGGTCACGGAGTACTTCCTGGTCGGCAGCTTCGTGAGCTGGATGCTCGCGCTCGGCTCGCTGGTGCTGCTGGCCTGAGCAGGGCGCTGGCACCCGCAGGGGTGGTGGCCGTCCCGCCGACCGTTCCTAGGGTGGGGTCACGGCCTGCGGGCACCCACCACCGGGAGGTACAGTCATGACCCGAGCTGAGGGGGCGGTTCGTACGCCGCGCGTGCTGGCGCTGATCCAGGCCGGCGGCACCGGAAGCAGGATGGACGTCCTCACGCGGGAGCGTGCCAAGCCTGCGCTTCCTGTGATCGGCGTGTACCAGCTGGTCGACTTCGCGCTGTCCAACCTGTCCCACAGCGGGATCAGCGACGTCTGGCTCTCGGTCCAGTACCACGGCACGTCGCTCGAGGACCAGGTCGCGAACGGCCGGCCGTGGGACCTGGACCGCACGCGGGGCGGACTGCGGCTGGTGATGCCCGAGGAGGGCACGGGCGGCGCCGACGAGGAGGGCTTCGCCCGGGGGAACGCCGATGAGCTCTACCGGATCCGCGACCAGATCGAGCAGTCCGGGGCCGAGGTCGTGCTCGTGATGAGTGCTGACCACGTCTACCGGTTCGACTTCCGCGATCTCGTGCAGGCTCATCTGTCCGGGGGTCACGAGTGCACGGTGGTGACGACCGAGGTCGACGTGACCGATGCGGGTGACCACGCCGTCGTCACCGTCGAGGAGGGGAAGGTGGTACGGGTCGACCACAAGCCCGACGACCCGCAGCACGGCACGGTCGCGGCCGAGATCGTCGCCTACCGGACCGACGCCCTGCTCGACGTGGTGCAGGAGCTCCATCGCGAGCTGGGGCCCGACGCACCCGAGGGTGACTCCGGCCTGGGCGACTTCGCCGAGCACCTGCTGCCGAGGTTCGTCTCCCGGGGCCGTACCGGAGCGCTCGCGCTCGAGGGCTACTGGCGCGACCTCGGCCAGCCTCACTACTACCTTCGCGCGCACCGCGAGATGCTGCGCGAGGACGTGGGCGTCATCGACGTACCCGGGTGGCCGATCCTCAGCCGGCAGGCGCCCCGTGGCCCGGCTCGCGTGCTGGACGGAGCGGAGCTGGTCGACAGCCTCGTGAGCCCCGGGTGCACCGTGGCCGGTCGCGTCGAGCGCAGCGTCCTGGGTCCGGGGGTGCGCGTCGAGGCAGGTGCGCGGATCCGCGATGCGGTGCTCTTCGACGACACGGTCGTCGAGGGCGGCACCACCGTGAGCCGCGCGATCGTCGACAAGCGATGCCGGATCGGCGCCGGGGCGCAGGTCGGGTCCGACGACGCCGATCTGGACGACAGCGACGACATCGCGCTGCTGGGTGCAGACTCCGTGGTGGCTCCCCAGGGGCAGGTGCCGCGCGGTGCTCGGCTCGAGCCGGGCGGCCACGCGAGCTGACGACCGACGACCAACCCAGGAGGCGAACCATGGCCACGTACGACCGTGACCTGCAGGCGGCCGTCGACGCGACGTCTGTCGCGCACGACGCAGGCACCGCCGAGGACCTCGAGTCCTACTTGCGACAGCAGCTGGCCGAGCGCGAGATCGAGACCAACGACGACGCCTGGCTCACCTACGTCGTCGAGCAGATCCGGGCCGACCCCAACTACATGATCGACCGCGAGCCCGAGGACTTCGAGAAGCGCCACCGCCGATGAGAGCGGTCCACCCGTCCGTCACCCGGTGGGAACGACGTGCTCCCGCCGCTCGTCGGCGGGTGGTGGCACGGGCCGACCGTCGACGAGGTAGTCGACGGTGAAGACTGCCGTCCCGGGCGGAACCTCCAGGAGGTAGTAGGTGTCGCCCTCGTGCTGGAACGTGTCGACCTCGAAGCCCTCGCCGCCGTCGAGCGACGCGCGCACCTCGTCGACTTCGCTGTGGAGCGCGCCCATCCAGAGCATCCCGTCGGAGACGACCACGCCGCCGTCGGAGTGGTACGTGTCTGCGGGCCCGCCCCGGCCGGTGACGCAGCCGTCCTCCGTGTAGGAGCCGAAGGCGGCTCCGGTGGTGTTCCACTCCTGACCGACCAGGTTGTCCTCCTCGACGATCAGCTCGATCCCGGACGGACTGCCCGCGCACCGCGGTATGTCGCGGCCGTCGACCAACCAGTACCGCTCCCCGTCGAGGCTGCCGCTGACGATCGGGTTCGCGGGCGGGATCCGGTCGACGTACTCCGGGCCGAACTGCACCCACGCACCAGCTGCGAGGGGGAGGGCTGCGATCGTGACACCCGCACCGATCGCACGTCCGCGGCGGCGGCGCGGCTTCGCGACGGTGACCGGTTCGTCGTCGACCGTCGCGGCCACCGCCTCGAGCGTGCGACGCAGCCGCTCGTCGAGGTCGGGGTCGACGTCGTGCTGTCGCGTGGTCATGACAGGTCCTTCCGGAGACGGGCGAGGGCGCGGCGGAGGTCCGAGCGCACGGTGCTCGCGGGGCGGTCGAGCAGCAGGCCGATCTCGACGAGCGGCAGGTCCTCGTAGTAGTGCAGGACCACGACCCTTCGCTGGGTCAGGGGCAACCGGCGTACGAGCGCCCAGGTCTCGTCGAGCTCGGGGATGGCGGTGACCGGTTCCGGGGCGGGTGGCAGCAGTCGACGGTGACGGAACTCCCGTCGTTGACCGTCCTTGGCTAGGTTGACGACGCTCCGTCGCAGGTACGCCCGGGGATCGTCGATCTCCGGCCAGCGGGGGGTCGCCGAGGCGAACGCGCTCTGCACGACGTCCTCGGCGGTCTCGCGGGAACCGGTGAGCAGGAATGCCAGCCGTAACAGCGGTAGCCGCAGATCCCGGTAGGTCTCCTCGATCACCGGCAGCTCCGAGTCGCTCATGTCCAGGTGGGTCACACCCGTTAAGTCGTCCGAGGCGGGCACAGCGTTGCAGCTGCGCCGGGTCAGGCGTCGAGGCCCAGGTCCGTCGCCGTCTTCTCGCGCATCTCGACCTTGCGCACCTTGCCGGTGACGGTCAGGGGGAACTCGTCGACGACCATGACGTAGCGCGGGATCTTGTAGTGCGCGAGCCGTCCCGTGGCGAACGCCCTGACCGCGTCAGCGTCCAACGGTTGCTTCCCGGCCTTGACCTTGATCCAGGCGCAGAGCTCCTCGCCGTACTTCTCGTCCGGCACCCCGATCACCTGGACGTCCTCGATGTCGGGATGGGTGTAGAGGAACTCCTCGATCTCCTTGGGGTAGATGTTCTCGCCGCCGCGGATGACCATGTCCTTGATCCGGCCGACGATCGTGGCATAGCCGTCCTCGCGCATCTCGGCGAGGTCCCCGGTGTGCATCCAGCCCTCGGCGTCGATCGCCTCGGCGGTCTTCTCCAAGCCCTCGTCCTCGTCCAGCGGCCAGTAGCCCAGCATCACGGAGTAGCCACGCGTGCAGAGCTCGCCCGCCTCACCACGCTCGACGGTTCTCCCCGTCGCAGGGTCGACGACCTTGATCTCCACGTGCGGGTGGACCCGGCCGATGGTGGCGGTACGCCGGTCGAGGTCGTCGTCGGCCCGGGTCTGCGTCGACACCGGGCTGGTCTCGGTCATGCCGTAGCAGATCGACACACCGGCCATGTGCATGTCGTCGATGCAGTGCTTCATCACCTCGACCGGGCAGATGGAGCCGGCCATGATGCCCGTGCGCAGCGACGACAGGTCGTACGACGAGAAGCCGGGCGCGTTCTGCATCGCGATGAACATCGTCGGCACCCCGTAGACGGCCGTGCACCGCTCCTCGGCGATCGTCCGCAGGGTGATCTCCGGATCGAACCCGGGGGCGGGGATGACCATCGTCGCGCCATGGGTCACGCAGCCGAGGTTGCCCATGACCATGCCGAAGCAGTGGTAGAAGGGCACCGGGATGCACAGCCGGTCCTGCTCGGTGAACTCGATCAGCTCGGTGGTGAAGAAGCCGTTGTTGAGGATGTTGCGGTGGCTCAGCGTGGCGCCCTTCGGCCGCCCCGTCGTGCCCGAGGTGTACTGGATGTTGATCGGGTCGTGAGGGGAGAGGCGGTAGTCGACCAGCTCCAGCAGTGTCACCCCGGGGTCGTGGACGTTGTGATCGGTCCACTCCGGGCTGCCGAGGAACAGCACCTGCTCGAGGGCGGGGCAGTCGCCGCGGACCTCCTCGACCATGGCGCGGTAGTCGCTGGTCTTGAACGCCGGCGCCGAGATCAGCAGCTTGGTCCCCGACTGCTGCAGCGCGTACGCCAGCTCGTGGGTCCGGTACGCGGGGTTGACGTTGACCAGGATCGCCCCCAGCTTCGCGGTGGCGAGCTGGGTCAAGGTCCACTCCGCACAGTTGGGCGACCAGATCCCGACCCGGTCGCCCTTCCCGATGCCCGCGCGATGCAGGCCGATCGCGAGCGCGTCGACGTCCCGGTTCAGCTCCGCCCACGTCCATCGCCGGCCGCTGGCGACCTCGACCAACGCCTCCCGGTCCGGGTGCCTGGCCACGGTCGCCTCGAAGTTCTGCCCGATCGTCTCCTCGAGGAGTGAAGGAGTGGTCTCGCCCCGTGTGTAGCTCTCCATCACGTCACGGTAGCGCTGGCCGAGCCGGGCGGCGGTGAGTGTGGCACCGATCCCGGCTGACTAACCGCGCAGGACTCACTGCCGCGGTTCAGCTGAGCCGATCACCGATTGGCCCGCGCGACGAACAGGGGCACACCCGTCAGGGCTGGGACGCGCACCGGACGCAGCGCCGGGCAGTCGGCCGCGCCTCCAGCCGCTCCGCGGCGATCGGCTGCTCACAGCGCTCGCACACACCGTAGCTGCCGACCTCGAGGCGCGTCAGCGCGGCTGCGATCTCGTCGAGCTGCTCGCGTGCCTGTCCGACCAGGGCCCCGACCTGTGAGCGTTCGAAGGCGATCGTCGCTCCTTCGGGATCATGCTCGTCGTCCGCGTTGGTGTCGCGGGACGCGGCGACCACTCCGTCGTAGTCAGCGCTGAGCGCGGCCAGCCGCTGCTCGGTGCGGCGTCGCTCCTCCGCGAGCCGTGCACGCTGGCTCATCGGCCCTGGCGTTGCGTGGTGTGAGCCACCGCGGCCGCGACCACGTCGACGATCCGGTCGACCTGAGCCCGGGTCACCACCAGCGGTGGCCGGATCTTCAGGACGTCGGACCGCGGGCCCGTCGTACCGATCAGCACGCCCTGTTCCCGGACCCGGTCGACCACGGACTCCACGGTCGCCGTCGGGGTCCCGGCCAGGTCGACGCCGACCAGCAGACCCCGGCCGCGGACGTCGCGGACCGCGGAGCAGCCCGCGGTGGCGGCGCGCAGCCGACTCCGCATCCGTTCGCCGGTCGCTGCGGCATGCCGGACGAGGTCGGCGTCCTCGATCACGTCCAGGACGGCGAGCGCGGCCGCGGCTGCCACCGGGCTGCCGGCGAAGGTGCTGAAGAACTCCCCTTGCTTCCCCAGTGCCTCCACGTAGCTGCCCCGGGTGACCACCGCTGCGATCGGGTAGCCGTTGCCCATCGGCTTGCCGAGCGTGACCACGTCGGGTGAGAGGCCGGCCCCGGCGAACGACCACAGCTGCTCGCCGGTACGGCCGAAGCCGGCCTGCACCTCGTCGGCGACGACGACCGCACCGGCCGCGCGGGCCGCTGCGCTCAGCGCCCCGTGGTAGTCCGGCCCCGGGTCGAGGATGCCGTCGCTGGTGTAGGCGGTGTCGACCATGAGGAGGGCGGGCTCGTGACCGGCCGCCTGCAGCCTGCCGACTGCCGCCACGAAGGACTCGGTGTCCGGATGCGGGCCGGCAGGGGCGCTGAACCGTTCCACGTGCCCCGGCGACCAGCCGCCGGGCCACTCCTCGGGGGAGAGCGCCGTGGCCGCGGTCGTGACCCCGTGATAGGCGAACTCGGTCACCAGCGCGCCGCTGCGACCGGTGGCAGCGGTCGCCAGCCGCCAGGCCAGGTCGGTCGCCTCGCTGCCGGAGTTGACGAACAGGACGGTGTCGAGGCCGGACGGCACGGTTGCGATCAACCGCTCGGCAAGCTCGATGGCTCGTGGGTGCAAGTAGCGGAGGTTGGTGCTGAGCATCCGGGCCTGGTCGGCGACCGCGCCACTCACCCGAGGGTGGGCGTGTCCGACGACCGGGACGTTGTTGTAGGCGTCGATGTACGTCGTGCCGTCACTGTCCGTGAGGGTCGCGCCCGTGCCGCTCGTCAGGTGCAGCGGCCGGGAGTAGGTCAAGGGGGCCAACGCGTTCCCGAAGACCCCCGCCCGGCGCCGGGTGAGTGAAGCCGTCTCCGGCGGCGGCACGATGCCGCCGAGCCCGCGGGTGACGCCCACGTGGCCGAGCTCGTCGAACTGCCGGAGCAGGCTCAAGGAGATGTCGTCCCACGCCTGGATGTAGCGCGCGTTCTCCGGGTGCTCGGCGGCTCGCCAGGCCGAGATGCACAAAGTGACCGCCGCACGCAGAGCGACCGTGTCACCGAGGACCGACAGCTCCGCCGGCTCCAGCGCCGTCACGGAGCGATAGCCGTCGAGGAACAGCCGGAGCGTGCGGAACAGCGCATCACCCTGGAGCGTGGCGCTGAGCGAGCCGAACGCGGACGCGATATCGAAGACCAGGGCCGAGTGCGTGAGGTCCCCGAGGTCGAGGACGCCCGTCACGTCGAAGCCGTCGATGAGGACGTTGTCGAGAGTGAGGTCGCCGTGCACCACCTGAGCGCGCAGCTCTCCCCAGCTGGCTCCGACCCGTTCCTCGAAGCGGTCGAAGGCCGTCTCGACCAGGCCCCGAACGGAAGGGTCAGCGATGTGGTGGCTCAGCCGGCGGGTGTTCTCGCGCTCCTCGACGTGCCAGAGCACGCGACGCCCGGCGGCCGGGTGGAAGAACCCGCGCAGGGCCCGCCCGGTCCTAGCCGTCATCGCCCCGTAGGCGATCACGGTGGGCGCGTCCAGCGCGGCGCCGTCGAGACTCGCCCGACCAGGAAGCCGGTCGTAGGCGCGGAGGAAGTGCGTCGCCCCGCTGTCCGGGTGTTGTACGACGGAGTGGCCGACGGCCGCCCCGCGCACGGGCAGCGGGGTGCTGAGCGGGAGCCCCGGGTCCGCGGCGACGGCCCACCGGGCCGCTGACTCCTCCAGGTCGATGTTGGTCGCGGACTCCGACTCGTTGGAGAGCTTCACGACGAGCTGCCGTCGGTCACCGCCGAACAGGACGACCTGGTCCCGCTCGGAGTTCAAGGGCTGGAGGACGCTCCCCTCGACGTCGTACGCGTCGCGGACGAGGGCCGAGATCGCTGCCTCGGGGAATCGCGGGGCCGCACTCGTCAGCACCGTTCCCGTGCCGGCCGGGAGTGACATGGGCCGATGCTAGACCGCGTCGCGCCGTCGTCGTCGACGATCTCGGCCGGTCTAGCGCCGTGGACGATTCCGTCGTGCCGCGGCGCCGGGCGCTGGTAGCCTTTCGACGGCACGCGTCGCTCACAGTGATGGGTTTCCACGAGCGTTGCTCGTCCCCACCCACCGCCAGGAGCGACGTACCGAACGGTTCTTGGTCCCACCCGTGACCGTTCAGCCGAAGCGCCTCCGACACCACGGCAATTGGTGTCGGGGGCCGCTTCGCTTTCAGGTGAGACGGGCTCCCGACGGAACCGTGACGCAGAAACCAGGAAGTTCTCGTCTGCGGGGCGAACGGCTACGTGGCCGCCCGGCCCCCTCCGGGGAGGCTCTGCACGATCTCCTTCGCGATCTCCCGCAGCTTGACGTTGCGGTGACTCGACTCGCGTCGGAGGTAGGCGAAGGCGTGCGCCTCGTCGATCCGGTAGCGCTCCATCAGGATGCCGGTCGCCTGGCCGATGACCTTGCGGGTCTCCATCGCCTCGGTCAGGTTCGTGACCACGGCCGCGCCCCCGATCGCCACCGCCGCCTGGGCGGCGAAGACCTCTGCGAGGGAGCGCGCCTCGTCGTCCAGCGCCGGCTCTGTTGCGGCGTAGAGGTTGAGGCTGCCGAGGGTGCCGGTCCGGTCGAGCTGCATCCGCGCCGAGATCTGCGCGACGGCGCCGAGCTGCACGGCCCGGGGTGTGTACCGCGGCCACCGCTGCTCGTGCCGGAGGTCGGGGACGACCACCGCCTGAGGCCCCTTGAGGACCTCCACCGCAGGTCCTTGCTTCGCCTGGGCCTGAAGGCCGTCGAGCTGCTGCGCGACCTCGTCCGTCCACGCGCGCTCGGAGAGCCTGCCCTTGACGCTGATCAGCAGGCCGGCGCGGTCGAATCCCTTGATCGACTCAAGTGCCGAATCCAGTATCGACCGCAGCGTCTCGTCGAGACGCGCCGGTTCCACGAAGGCGTCGGCCGACGCACCGACCGCTTCGGCCAGCTCATTCAGGGGCATATCGTTCTATCTCCGGGGTAGGGCCATCAAGGATCGACGCCACCTGCTCGACGAAGACTGGGGAAACCATAACCGCCGGGTGGCGAATGCGTCGGATCGACCCGCGCCCGGGACTGTCGGCGGCCGCGCTCCTCGACGCCGTCGTCTACGGCCTCCCACGCCGCGGGTGATGTGACGGCCAGGGTTCGGCCATACGTTCGCGAGGACGGGCCCTTGCGTGCTCGTGCCGAAGACCGAGGAGGGTCCATGACGGACAGGCCGAACATCCTGATCATCTGGGGCGATGACATCGGGATCAGCAACCTGAGCTGTTACAGCGAGGGACTCATGGGCTATCGGACACCCAACATCGACCGGATCGCGGCGGAGGGCGCTCGCTTCACCGACTACTACGGCGAGCAGAGCTGTACCGCTGGCCGCGCGGCTTTCATCACTGGCCAGAACCCTTACCGCACCGGACTGACCAAGGTCGGCATGCCGGGCGCGGACATCGGTCTGCGCGCCGAGGACCCCACCATCGCGACCGCCCTGAAGGCGCTGGGCTACACCACCGGGCAGTTCGGGAAGAACCACTTCGGGGACCGTGACGAGTTCCTGCCCACGCTGCACGGGTTCGACGAGTTCTTCGGGAACCTCTACCACCTCAACGCGGAGGAGGAACCGGAGCTCGACGACTATCCGACCGATGAAGCGTTCCCTGACTTCCGCAAGAACTTCGGGCCGCGCGGCGTCATCCATGCCTGGGCGAACGGTGACGGCACCCAGCGGATCGAGGACACCGGACCCCTCACCAAGGAGCGCATGAAGACCATCGACGAGGAGGTCGTGCCGGAGGCACTGCGCTTCATGTCCGACGCCAAGGCCGCGGACACCCCGTTCTTCGTCTGGCTGAACACCACCCACATGCACTTCCGGACACATGTGAAGGACGGCAGCCGCGGCAAGGCGGGCCGCTGGCAGTCGGCGTACCACGACACGATGTGTGACCACGACGAGCTGGTCGGCGAGGTCCTGCAGTTCCTCGACGACCACGGTCTCGCAGAGGACACGATCGTCGTCTACTCCACCGACAACGGGCCGCACATGAACACCTGGCCCGACGGCGGCATGACACCGTTCCGTAACGAGAAGAACTCCAACTGGGAGGGCGCGTACCGGGTACCCGCCATGGTGCGGTGGCCGGGCAGGATCCCTGCGGGGCAGGTGCTGAACGGCATCGTGTCTCACAACGACTGGTTCGTCACGCTGTTGGCCGCGGCGGGGGACACCGACGTGGCCGAACGGCTGAAGCAGGGAACCGATCTCGCCGGCACCACCTATCGGGTGCACCTGGACGGGCACAACCAGCTCGACTACTTCACCGGTGCCTCCGAGTCGAGTCCTCGTCAACACTTCTTCTACGTGTCCGACGACGGTGACCTGACCGCGCTCCGCTACGACAACTGGAAGTTCGTCTTCCTCGAGCAGCGGGCTCAGGGCACGCTGAACGTCTGGGCAGAGCCGTACACCGTGCTCCGGGTCCCCAAGATCTTCAACCTGCGGACCGACCCGTACGAGCGGGCAGACATCACGTCCAACACGTACTACGACTGGCTGCTCGACCACGCGTGGGCCGTCGTCCCCGCCCAAGCCTTCGTCGCACGCACCTTGAAGACGTTGGCGGAGTTTCCGCCCCGCCAGGAGCCGGCCGACTTCAGCATCACGTCGATGATGGAAAAGCTGAAAGCCGGCGTCGGAAGTCACTGACGCCGGTGGCTTCGGTGACCCGTTCGACACCTGGTACGCAGCATGGCGCATGACTGGCACACGGTCTTCGTCCCCCGCTAGGAGAAGACCGGTGGTCAGGCGAGCCACGGCTGTCGCTGGGCGGCGTGTCAGTACCCCGTACCCACCTTGGTCTGCTGACGTTCGACATGCGCCACGCCCCCTTTGTGGTCCAGCGTCGCGCAAGCATCGAGGAGGTCGCGGGTCAGCCGTTCGACCTGTTCGCGACTCATTGTCTCCTTGACCAGCGCGCGCATGATCTTCACCTCCTGGGCGTTCGGGGGAAGCGTGTAGGCCGGCACCATCCAGCCCCGCTCGGCAGACAGCTGCCAGGCGACGTCGGACTCGTCGTACGAAGCGTGGCCGCCCGCGAGCCGGAAGGCGACCAGGGGCAGCTGTTCCGTACCGTCATCGATGACCTCGAAGCGACCGGTCTCGCGCAGGTTCGCCGCAAGCGCGTCAGCGTTCTGCTGCATCTGCCTCATCACGTAGGTGTACCCCTCACGCCCGAGCCGGACGAAGTTGTAGTACTGCGCCAGCACCATGGCCGCACCCGTGGAGAAGTTCAGCGTGAAGGTCGCGTCGGTCTTGCCCAGATAGTTCTCGTAGAAGACGAGGTCCTCAGCGAGGTCGGACTCCTCGCGGAAGATGAGCCAACCGATCCCCGGGTAGACGAGCCCGTACTTGTGACCGGAAACGTTGATCGAACGGACCTGCTCGAGCCGGAAGTCCCATGCGGAGTCGGGATACAGGAACGGCCACACGAACGCACCGCTGGCGCCGTCGACGTGGAGGGGGATGTCGAGGCCCCGCTCACTCTTCGCGTCGACCAGCAGCTGGTTGATCCCCACGATGTCGTCCTTGTGCCCGGTGAACGTCGTGCCGAGGACGGCTGCGACACCGATCGTGTTCTCGTCGAGCTGTGGCTCGACGTCCTCGGGGCCGATCGTGTACTTACCCTTCTCGAGCGGAACGATCCGGGGTTCGACGTCGAAGTAGCGGCAGAACTTCTCCCACACCACGTGGACGTCGCCCCCGAATACGAGGTTGGGCCGATCCGTCGAGCGCTTCGCTGCCTCCCGACGCTCCTTCCACTTCCACTTCAAGGACAGCGCCCCGAGCATGATCGCCTCGGACGATCCCTGCGTCCGGCACCCCGTGGTGGCACCGGGTGCGTTGAACAGGTCTGCCAGCATTCGGACGCAGCGCTGCTCGATCTCGGCAGAGATGGGGTACTCCGCATGGTCGATGAAGTTGCGGTGCAGGTTCTCGGCGATGATGCGCTGGGCCTCGGGCTCCATCCAGGTCGTCACAAAGGTCGCCAGATTGCGCTGCGGATCCCCCTCGAGGTTGAGGTCCTCGTCGACCAGACGCATGGCATCGGTCGGGCGCATCCCGCTGTCGGGGAAGGACGTCGCCGGGGCCGCTTCGGTCAGGAACCGATTGCCGAACAGTGCCTCGGCGTCCCTGTCACTGAGCTTCGTCATGGTCATGAAACCTTTCTCGATGCGGGTGTGGGTGTGTCGAAGGCCTGAATGACCCCGCCGAGCGCAAAGCACACCGCGCCGGCGAAAGTCCCCCAGTTGACCAGCTGCGCGTCGAGAGCTTGCGACGTCGCTGGTCGGATGAACGACGCGATCCCGGCGAGGAAGAACAGGATCGAGCCGGTTTGGTTGACCGCCACCACCCACCAGCCGATCCGCCGGACACGGCCTCCTTGGGCTTCCTCGGAGACCGCGCGCATGGCCAGGTGCCCTGAGACGAGGAAGCAGACGCACCCGAGGATGTCCGGCAGCCAGATCCATCCGTTGGACTGACGCGGCGTGAGGCCCTGGGCGAAGGCCGCAACGAGGCTCAGTCCGAAGAGAAGAGTCCCGGCGAAGAGCACGACGGCGCTCGACCAGGCCTCCTGGTGGAGCCGGATGCTCCACCATGGGACTCGTCCCCTGTCACCGGCGGTGCGCGGGTCGCCGATGGTCCTCATCACGAGCAGGATCGACGCGTAGCCGCCCAGGCTGAAGAACACACCCCCTGCCAGATAGGTGATGTTGACCCCGATCAGCTTGACGGCACCTGTCTGCGCAAGCACCGCGCCGAGTGCGAACAAGGAGCCACCGAGCACGAAGTTGGTGGCTGCCGCGAGGTTGAGGCGCCAGAGGCGAGTCTCAAGACCGCTGCGCGCTGGGTCCACAAGCTCCCAACTCATCTAGACACGCCTTCCACGCCTAGGCGCTGAGGGTGTACCGGGGTGCACGGCGCCGCAAGTGCCGGGCAGCTCCATCCACGGACGCCTGAGGGGCGAGTATCCGCGTGAGCAGGACACACACGGCAAGCACGACTGCTCCTCCCGATTCCATTGATTCCACCACGCTGCACTGTCGAGGAATTGAGAGCGTCATCCATGAGGGATGAATGCCCGCCCAGGGACCAAGGACCCTGCCGGCGAGGGCTCGTCCCGGTGACGATCGAGGCATGACCACCCTCCGTCCCCTCTCCGTCAGCGAATGCGAGCGCCTGCTGCGCGCCAGCGTGTTCGGAAGGCTGGTCCTGCCCACCCCGCGTCAGACCGAGATCCTGCCGGTCAACTTCGCCGTCATGGGCGATTCGGTCGTGCTCCGTACGGCGCCGGGCTCACTCCTCGACCGCCACGCTGACGGAGCCCCGCTCCTCCTGGAGGTGGACGCCGTCGACCACGAGCGGTGGCAGGGCTGGTCCGTGGTGGTCCGGGGGCGGGGCGAGCGGATGTCCGAGGACTCGCTGACGGTCGCGGAGCGTTCCTCGCCCGGTCCGCCCCAGTGGGCGGCCGACCGCGACGTCTGGATCCGGCTGGGGTTGAGCGAGATCACCGGTCGAAAACTGGGTGACGGTCCCCTCGTACCACCCGCGACTCGACGCACGTGGCGTTGACCCGCAGGCCCGAGACGCGAGGTATCTGGACAGGCATCCGGTCGCTCATGTGAGTGGTCCACACGCCTCCGGGGAGGCCATCAAGAAGAACCACGTCCGCCGCCGTACCGTCGGGACATGCGACCCCTTCGCTACTCCATCAACGTCACCTGGGACGGGTGCTGCGACCATCGGGCCATCCCTGCGGACGAAGAGTTGCATCGTCACGCGGTCGAGAACCTCGAACGGGCCGATGCCCTGCTCTTCGGCCGGGTGACGTACGAGATGATGAGGTCAGCGTGGGCGCTGCCCGTAACGACGGACGCACGACCCGAGTGGATGGAACCCTTCGCCGAGACGATCAGCGCGGCGAAGAAGTACGTCGCGTCGAGCACCCTGGACACTGTTGACTGGAACGCCGAGCTCCTGCGCGGCGACCTGGGCGAGGCCGTACAGCAGCTGAAACGGGAGCCGGGCGAAGGACTGTTCGTGGGAGGGGTGCAGCTGCCCCTGGCGCTGACCGAGCTCGGACTCATCGATGAGTACGAGCTCGTCGTACATCCCAGGCTTGCGGGCCACGGGCCTACGCTGTTCGCCGGCCTCTCGACCCCCGTCGACTTGAAGCTCGTCGGCCGGCTGGAGTTCGACTCGGGAGCAGTGGCGATGCGCTACGAGCCGCGCAGGTAGGTGAAGGCGTTCTCGTAGCTTGCGCCTCTACGCCCAACGGGTCGTGGGTTCGCGGGCCATGCTGTTTGGAGGACCAACGGCCGGTGTCTGAGTGGCGTTCGGCCCTGGCTGTTCCTGCCCGACTGCGGTGTGTTTGAGATGGGGGTCGAGCCCCTTGGACGTCGGCGGTCAAGGAAGTGATGGCATGAGTGCGATTGCGATTTCCGGACTGGTGAAGGACTTCGGGCCCAGGACGCGGGCGCTCGACCGTCTCGACCTGACTGTCGAGACGGGGGAGGTGCACGGGTTCCTGGGACCGAACGGCGCGGGCAAGACCACCACGATCCGCGTGCTGCTCGGGATGCTGCGTGCTGATGCCGGACGGGTCGCCCTACTCGACGGTGACCCGTGGCGCGATGCGGTGGCGCTGCACCGGCGGCTGGCGTACGTGCCAGGGGAGGTGAACCTGTGGCCCAACCTCACCGGCGGCGAGGTGATCGACCTGTTGGCGGATCTGCGGGGTGGACTCGACCCAGCACGGCGTGAGGTGCTGCTTGAGCGCTTCCAGCTCGACCCGACCAAGAAGATCCGGGCCTACTCCAAGGGCAACCGGCAGAAGGTAGCGCTGGTGGCGGCGTTCTCCTCCGACGTCGAGCTCTACCTGCTCGACGAGCCGACCTCGGGGTTGGACCCGCTGATGGAGGCCGTCTTCCAGGAGGTCGTCCAGGAACTGCGTGCCGCTGGTCGGAGCATTCTGTTGTCGAGCCACATCCTGTCCGAGGTCGAGGCGCTGTGCGACCGGGTCACGATCATCCGCGCCGGCCGAGCGGCCGAGACCGGCACGTTCACGGAGTTGCGTCACCTCACCCGCACGTCCGTGGTGGTCGACACCGTCAAGCCGCTCGCGTCGGTGACGGGGTGGTCCGGTGTCCACGACGCGCGGGTCTGCGACGGGCACGCAGAGTTCAGCGTCGACCCGAGCGAGCTGAACCGAGTGCTCGAGCGCCTCGTCGACCTCGAGGTGCGGTCGATGACCACTTCGCCGCCCACCCTGGAGGAGCTGTTCATGCGGCACTACGGCGACGACGTCTCGGTACCTGGCGGAACCCATGAGGCTGAGGTGGCGGGGCGATGAGCGGCTTCACCGGCACGGCCCGGCTCGTCCGGCTCGCGCTTCGACGGGATCGGGTGGTGCTCCCCGCGTGGATCCTGGGGATGGCCGGGTTCCTGGCGGCGACGACTGCGATGTTCGACGAGAGCTACGCGACACACCCGGAACTGCTGGAGCCCGACACCCGGATCGTGGTGGAGAACCCCGGCATGCGGGTGCTCGGCCTGGTGACGGGCGCCAGCGTCGGCGGCTACACCCTGCACCGGGACGCCCTGACCCTGGCCGTGCTCGCAGCGATGATGAGTGTGCTCGCGGTCATCCGGCACACCCGGCAGGCGGAGGAGCTCGGCCGTCAGGAGATGCTCGCCGCGGGGGTGGTCGGCCGCTACGCGTCACTGAGCGCGGCCGTCGTCGTCGCGCTGGCCACCAACGTCGTGCTCGCCCTGATGCTGGGGCTCGCCATGGCCGTCTCCGGACAGGTCGTGGCCGGCTCACTGGCGGGAGGCGCATCGATCGCCCTGGTCGGCGTCGTCTTCACCGGTGTCGCCGCGGTGACCTCCCAGCTGGCGTGCACCACCCGCGGCGCGACTGGTCTCGCCGGCGCCGGTCTCGGGGTCTCGTTCATGTTCGCGGCGCTGGGCAACATGATGGGTGCCGTCGACTCCGCCGCGCTCCGCGTCACCAGCGCCTGGCCGTCCTGGCTGTCCCCGATCGGCTGGGGCCAACAGATGCGGCCGTTCGCGGACAATTCGTGGTGGCCGCTGGCTCTGGCGGTGATCGTCGCGGCCTCGCTCTGCGGGCTGAGCGTCGTGCTGATCGATCGACGCGACGTGGGTCGGGGCATGTGGCCCGAGCGCCGGGGTGCCGCCCACGCGAGCCTCCCGCTGCGGAGCCCCATCGGCCTGGTCTGGCGGCTGCAGCGTGGCGCCATGCTCGGCTGGGCAATCGGGATGCTCGGGTTCGGATTGATCTTCGGGGCGTTGAGCGACCGGATCGAGGGGCTCGAAGGAGCGGCGACAGACTGGTACTCCGCCTTCGGCGGCGACGTGGACCTGCTCGGCGCCTACTGGGCGTCGATGATGCAGGTCGCCGGAATGGCCGTGGCGGTCTACGGCGTGACGTTGATGCTTCGGCTTCGTCACGACGAGACGCAAGGCACTCTGGAATCCGTGCTCGGCACCGCGGTCTCCCGGCTGCGCTGGCTGGGCGCGTACGCGGTGAACGGGCTTGTGGGGGCGACCCTGCTGATGCTCGTCTTCGGCGTAGCCATGGCCATCACCGCCGGGCAGGTCCTCGGGGGGACCGGCTCGCTGGTGCGCGACATCGTCGGCGCGGCGCTCATCCAGCTCCCCGCCATCGGCGTGCTCGGCGCTGCGGTCGTCACCGTGGTCATGGTGCTACCGCGGTGGTCTGTCGGTCTGTCCTGGCTGCTGGTGGTGTTCTGTGTCTTCGTCGGGCCGATGTTCGGTCCCTCGTTGGAACTTCCCTCCTGGCTGCTGGACCTCTCGCCGTTCACCCACGTGCCGAACTCCCCTGCTGTCGCGATCACCTCCGGCCCACTCCTGGGTTTGGGAGTGACCTGCGTACTGCTAGGCGCCGCTGGAACCCTCATGCTGCGACAACGGAACCTGACGCTCCCGGCATGAGACGGGGGACGCGATCAGACGGGCAGCGTCGCTACAGCCTGAGCGCGGCGCACCGTGACTCGCGCCCCGAACCAGGTCGAGGGCTCCAGCGACCGCTGAGTGCTGTCGCCGGTCATCCCAGTCCGGTCGAGAGCCTGGCCATGACCCAAGTCGGTGACGGTGACGAACTGCGGCGCGTGGTGACGACAGACGGCCGGGTCGAGTCCGCGCGGTGGCTGTGGTGGTATGTCGCGCTGGCGTGCTTGTTCTCCTGGGCCTGGTGGATACCAATGGCGGCCGCTGGCGTGGTTTCCAGAGGAGGTCAGGGATGGCCGACTCATCTGCTGGGCCTCACCGGCCCGGCGGTGGCCGCCGTCGTAGTCACCGCAGTGGCACGCGGGCGACCGGGGCCGGTCGACCTGTGGCAACGTGCGGTGCGATGGCGAGTGGGACTCAGGTGGTGGCTGATCGTCATGGTGACGCTCGGGCTGTGCGGGCTCGGCTTCGCTGCCGGTTGGTGGCAGGGCGAGCCGGTGCCCGGGCGCAGCCTGGGGGTGTACTCCGGGGCACCCGCTGCCCGAGGTGCCGCGCTGCTCGTCCTGCTGGCCTACGTGCTGCTGGTCAACGGGTTCGGCGAGGAGGTTGGCTGGCGTGGCTTCCTCGCTCACCACCTGCTCGCGAGGTGGGGTCGCCTGCGAGCCGCGTCCGCCGTCTGGCTGGCCTGGGCGCTCTGGCACGCCCCGCTCTTCTTGGTGGGTGGAAGTGCCATTCGCGCACCGGCTCTCGTGCTCGCGGGATGTGCTGCCTGTTCGCGGGCGGACCGCAGTCGGTTGGGTTCTCACACACCGAGGGTGATGTGCCCCGGGTTGTCCACGGATGAGGCTGGGGCCGTCACAGCCAACGAGCGCCGTGTGGCGATTGGATGAGCAGCACCTTCGCGCCTCCACCGAGCAGGGCAACTATGTGAGGGGCATCTATGCCGACGGACAGGCCGAACGTTCTTCTGATTCTCGCCGACGACGTCGGCTGGTTCGACGTAGGTGCCTACCACCGCGGGGTGATGGGGACCAGGACTCCGAACATCGACAGGATCGCGGCAGAAGGCGCGCTGATGACCGATGGCTATGCCCAAGCCAGCTGCACGGCCGGGCGGGCGGCGTTCATCACCGGTCAGCTGCCGATGCGAACCGGGCTGACAACGGTCGGGCTGCCGGGGGCCGAGCAGGGTCTGCAGCCGGAGGACCCGACGCTGGCCGAGCTGCTCAAGCCCCAGGGCTACCTGACCGCCCAGATCGGCAAGAACCACTTGGGTGACCGCAACGAGTTCCTGCCCTCGCCAGGCCCCGCCCGACTTCAATCCGCAGGCCATCGTGGACTCGGTCATCGGCGCTGCCGCCCAGCGGCAGGGGAACTAGGTGCGGAGTGACGGACGCCATCGTGGGTGGGGGTTCGGCCTCGTCGCCGCAGCGAGGCTCGGTTGACGTGCCGGCGCACGTGCGTCCCGGCATGGTCTGGGTGCCAGGAGGAACCTTCGTGATGGGTTCCGACCAGCACTACCCGGAGGAAGCACCGACCCACCGCGTCTCCGTAGACGGCTTCTGGATCGACGAGCACACGGTGACGAACCAGGAGTTCGCCCACTTCGTGCGCGCAACCGGGCACGTCACCGTGGCCGAGCGCGCGCCGGATGCGGCCGACTACCCGGGCGCCAAGCCGGAGATGCTCGTCGCGGCGTCCACCGTGTTCGTCCAGCCGCCCCAGCGCGTGGACCTGGCCAACCCCTACAACTGGTGGACCTGGCTCCCCGGTGCGGACTGGCGTCATCCGCAGGGCCAGGGGAGCTCGGTGAAGAAGAAGCCGGACCACCCGGTCGTGCACGTCGCGTGGGACGACGTCACGGCGTACGCCGCGTGGGTGGGCAAGGAGCTGCCGACCGAGGCCGAGTGGGAGTTCGCGGCGAGGGGAGGGTTGGACGGGGCGACCTATGCCTGGGGAGAGGACCTCACCCCGGGTGGCCGCTGGATGGCCAACACCTGGCAGGGCGAGTTCCCGATCCACAACACGGCTGAGGACGGTCACCGCGGCACTGCCCCGGTCGGAAGCTACCCGCCCAACGGCTACGGACTCCTCGACATGATCGGCAACGTCTGGGAGTGGACCACCGACTGGTACCAGGCGCATGCCGAGACGTCCCACGCCTGTTGCACCGTCGCGAACCCGCGGGGCGGTCGCCAGGAGGCCAGCTTCGACCCCGACATGCCCGACGTGCCCATCCCGCGCAGGGTCATGAAGGGCGGGTCGCACCTGTGCGCGCCGAACTACTGCCGGCGCTATCGACCGGCGGCACGCATGCCCCAGGCCGTCGACACGTCGACGTCGCACCTGGGTTTCCGTTGCATCAGTCGTCCTAGTCCCGCATGACCTGTGATTGGCGAGATCGAGGGAGCCTCACATGCCCGAGCAGCTCGTGACGTGGAACGAGGGCGCAGCCAAGCACGCCATCCTCGACTTCGTCGCCCGGACCTGCGCCGAGGACTCACCCGAGGTAGTGCCGATCCCGCACCGCGTCGCGGTCTTCGACAACGACGGGACGCTGTGGTGTGAGAAACCGATGCCGATGCAGCTCGACTTCATCCTGCGCCGGCTGGCCGAGATGGCCGAGACCGATCCAGCCCTGCGGGATCGCCAGCCCTGGAGGGCCGCCCACGAGCGAGACTACGGCTGGCTGGCGCAGACGATGACCGATCACTACGCAGGTGACGACACGAACGTTCGCACGCTGGGCGCGGGGATCCTGGCAGCCTTCGCGAACCTCAGCGTCGATCAGTTCGAGGCCGACGCCGAGGCCTTTCTACGCAGCACCCGTCATCCCACGCTGGACCTCGGCTACCTCGAATGCGCCTACGCGCCCATGGTCGACCTCCTCGGCTACCTGAGGGCCAACGGCTTCGCGACCTACATTGCCTCGGGTGGTGGTCGTGACTTCATGAGACCGATCAGTGACGAGGTGTACGGCATTCCCCGAGAGGGCGTGATCGGCTCCGCCGTTGCACTCGCCTACACCGCAGACGAGCACGGCGGTGCGATCACCCGCCAGGCGGCTGCGGACTACCTCGACGACGGACCGGAGAAGCCGGTGCGGATTTGGAACCGGACCGGGCGTCGACCGCTCTTGGCTGCAGGGAACTCCAACGGCGACATCGAGATGCTCGACTTCACCCAGCACCGGGACAAGCCGTCCCTCAGACTCCTCGTGCTGCACGATGACGGCGACCGCGAGTTCGACTACGTCTCCGGCGCCGAGAAGGCCCTGGACCGCGCCCACTCCGAGGGTTGGACGATCGTGAGCATCAGGAACGATTGGGCCACGGTGTTCTGAGCGCGGAATCTGATGGTTCACTCTGCCTCCGGGCCGTGGCTGCCCCCGGACCGACGCGAGCGCGGGACGTCGGCCGGGTCGGCCTTCGCCTCCTCGCTGATGTAGCGGCCGCCGAGGGGACCGGCTGAGACTCCGTGGAGCACCACGCTTGACAGGACGGTGAGGGCAACCACCGCAATAGCCGGTCCGACCACCGGCGACTCATGCAGTTCCTCGATCGCCAGGAGCGCGAACACGACAGATGCCAGGCCCCTGGGACCGAACCACCCGACGAAGAGAACGGTCCATCGGTCAAGCCCCGTGCCCACCAACGAGATGGCGACCGGGACCATCCGGATCACGGTCAGGCTGAGCGCGGCGTAGACCACGGTCGTCACCGAGAGGTAGTCGAGCGCGACCGGCACGAGCGCCGCACCGAAGAGGAACCAGACGCCGATCGCCAACAGCTCGCCGACCAGTTCCGGCAGTTCTGCAACGTCCTCCACCTCAGCAACATCCGCGGGGAGCCCAGCCCCGAAGGCGATCCCCGCGACGAACGCCGCGATGAACCCGTTGCCGTCCAGCGTCACGGCAAGGGCAAAGCTGGCGAGTGCGGCAGCCAGCGTCGCCAGGCGCCGGCCGCCGTGGATGATCCAGCGCCGTCTCGAGCCGAACGCGATGACGACGCTACTGCCGAGCCCGACGGCGACGCCGACGACGACGCCCAGCGCGAGCTCGACCAGAGCCCGGGCCTCGGCGGAGTCGCCGTGGCTCTCCATGCCGAGCTGGCTCGCGGTGGCAGCGAGCATGAAGACGACGATCGGTGTGGCGATACCGTCGTTGAGCCCACTCTCCACGTTGAGCGCGCGGCGCAACCGCAGGGGTATCCGTTCGTCATTGATCACCTGAGCGCTCAGCGCGGCGTCCGTGGGGGCAAGCGTGGCGCCCACGAAGCCGGCGAGGGCCCAGGTGAAGTCGTCGAACATCCACGCGGCAAGGAGCGACCCGAGGATCACTGAGAGGGGGAGGCCGATTCCCAGCAGGCGGGCCGGGACGTAGATGTCGCGTCTCAGTTGCGACAGGTTCACCCGCGCCGCATCCGAGAACAGCAGGAGGGCAAGCGTCAGCTCGGCCAGCAAGTGGATCGACGACGTCTCCACGTCCACGGTCAACGCGCCCCAGGTCGGGTTGCCCAGCAGATATCCGGCGACCGTGAAGACGAGCGCACCGGTGATGTTCACTTTGGCCAGTCGGTAGGAGGTGACCGCCCAGGCCAGAACCAGGAGCATCAGTACGGCGAACGTGGTCTCGTCCACTGTGCCGCCTTCGCATCTCGAGGTCGACAGCGCGTCAGGGCCAGACCTGCCCGCGGACTACACGATGCGCGTATCGCCCACGGGTGTGCTTCACCCGCCCAGGATGAAGCTCGTCGCGCGGCGTACCGTGCTGAGCCTGACCTCACCCCGACGGGATGAGGTCAGCGACTGACGCCGACCCAGTCGTGAGAGAACAGCTCGGCGCGTGGAGGATCGCCTCTTCGCGACCGTGTTCCTGGGGAGCGGGCTGCTCTTCCTGGCGTTGATGTTCGTGCCTGCCGTCACGACTTTGAGCCTCATGGAGATGCTCGACAACCTAACGCCAGCCCGGACGTGTGGCGGTACGGCCGCGACACCTCGCAAGGGCTCATCACGGTGTACGCGATGCGGATGGCCGCAGTGTTCACTCTCTCTGTCAGCACGGCGGCCTCCGAGCTTCGGCGCTGCCGCGCTGGGTCTCTACCTCGGCTGATGAGCGGGTTTCTGACGGGCGATCCGCCGACATCGCCCTGGGCGACCGACGTGATCGGCGAAGCCAGCCTGGAGGCCTATCACCAACGCCGAGGCATGGCTGTCCTCGCAACCCTGAGTCACCCGACCAGGGTGAGCACACCGTCGACACATCACGACAACATCGGGGTGGCACGAACGCGGCTCCGGACTCGGAGGGCGGTTCGGCTCCTCGACCACGAAGGAAGTTGCTCCTCGTCACCAACTCGCCGCGTACACCCACCCAAGGCAGATGCTCATCTCACGAGCCCTCGCTGCAAGGCAGCCATCCGCTCGCGGCCAGGACCGCCGCCAGTGAGTACGACCAAACCCGTCGACCGAAGGAGAAGCACCATGGGATTCCGTGACCGGGGCCTTGACGGCCCCACGTTCCAGATGCGCGAGAAGATGATGGCGATCGGGGATGACTTCTGGATCGAGGACGACGACGGTCACCGACTCTTCAAGGTCAACGGCAAGGCCGCTCGTCTGCGCGACACCTTCATCCTCGAGGATGCGAACGGCAACGAGCTGTCGAAGATCCAGGAGAAGAAGCTGACCGTGCGCGACAAGATGACCATCGAGCGCGGGGACACCACGGCGACGGTGCGCAAGCGGCTGTTGGGCATCCGAGACCACTACATCATCGAGGTCGACGGCGGCGAGGACCTCAAGGCACATGGCAACATCGTCGACCACGAGTACGAGATCGAACGAGACGGTGACACCGTCGCGAAAGTGTCCAAGAAGTGGTTCCGGGTCCGCGACACCTACGGCGTCCAGCTGGCCGAGGGCGAAGATGTCGCCCTCATCCTGGCCATCACGGTCTGCGTCGACGCGATGGCCCGTGGCTGACGCGAGCTCGCCAGGACTGATGGGCGGAGTGTGGCCGATGCCGACTCCGAGAACCTGGTCGACGTCCTCGTCGCAGCCACGCAGCCTCGACGCATGACGGGTGGAGCACCGGTTAGCAATCCATCTGACGGTCAGGCAAGGTATGCCGTCATGCGAATCGAGATGAGTAGTCCTGGGATCTCGGCTCCTAACTTGGCCGCGTAGCGGGTCGGTGGATCCGACGGAAACCAGCGGGCGTACTCCTCGTTCATGCCATCGAAGTCGCCGGGGTCGGTGAGAAGTACGCCTACCTCGACGACATCATCGAGCGTCGCGCCGGCACCCCGCAGGACGGCCTCGCAGTTCGCCAGTGCCTGGCGGGTCTGAGCCTGGATGCTGTCACCGGCCATTCGACCGGTGCTCGGATCGATACCGGTGGTTCCCGAGATGAACACCTGGGATCCGGCTCTGACGCCCTGGCTGAAAAGCGGCGAGCGCGGTGCGTTTGACGTCGTGATGATCTGACGCGGCATCTCGAACCTCCTGGCTGATCGTCCCATCGTCCGAGGTTCCCGGGAAGGCGCTCTCCGCATCGGGATGCGTCCCCGCCGATCACCGTGTTGAGGTGTGGCTCAACAGGGGACTGCCCAGCTCTCGGGCGGCCTGGCTCGGTGGCGATCCCGCACCTCCGATGACGATGGCCCAGAGGGGGTCCGGGGTCATCGTCGATCGAATACGAGTAACCCGATCAGGCACGACCTGAACGTCGCAGTACAGCTCGAACTCGACCCGCGTGGGTTCACAGTGTGAAGACGAGGACGGCTGGATAGTGGTGGAGGAGTGGTTGCCGGCTGGGCTGCTCGACGCCGCGGACGGGCTCCGCACTGCTCCGTAAAATCGACGTTCCGCATGGGGCTCTATGAGCGTGTTGCGCCGTAGAATCGCTCGAAGCGCGGGGGAAGCCGAGGGGCCGCGGGACGCCGAGGCAAACGCCCGACCACATCGCCCTCGTTTGGCACCCTACGGGTCACCAGCGGCGGGCTCAACGAGAAACACTGACTCGTGACGACACATCACGAGATGAATAGCCGCAGATCAGAGCACATGTTCACGCACCGCCGCAGGTCAGAGCAACGCGCGATTTAGATGTCGTAGTACAGCTCGAACTCGTGCGGGTGCGGGCGCAGCTGCACGGGAGCGATCTCGGCGGTGCGCTTGTAGTCGATCCAGGTCTCGATCAGGTCCGGGGTGAACACGTTGCCCTCGGTGAGGAAGTCGTGGTCGGCCTCGAGCGCGTCGAGGACGGCGCCGAGGGAGGTCGGGACCTGGTCGATCTCGGCCAGCTCGTCCGGCGGGAGCTCGTAGATGTCCTTGTCGATCGGCTGCGGCGGCTCGATCTTGTTCTTGATGCCGTCGAGGCCGGCGAGCATGAGGGCGGAGAAGGCGAGGTAGGGGTTCGCTGAGGGGTCGGGGAACCGGGTCTCGACCCGTTTGGCCTTCGGGTTCGCCCCCGTGATCGGGATCCGGACCGAGGCCGAGCGGTTGCGCGAGGAGTAGACCAGCGAGATCGGGGCCTCGAAGCCGGGGACCAGGCGGTGGTAGGAGTTCACGGTCGGGTTCGTGAACGCCAGGACCGACGGGGCGTGCTCGAGGATGCCGCCGATGTAGTAGCGGGCGACATCCGACAGCCCGGCGTACCCGGTCTCGTCGTAGAACAGCGGCTCGCCGTCCTGCCACAGCGACTGGTGCACGTGCATGCCGGAGCCGTTGTCGCCGAAGATCGGCTTGGGCATGAACGTCACGGACTTGCCCTGCTCCCAGGCCGTGTTCTTGATGATGTACTTGAACTTCATGACGTCGTCGGCGGCCTTGAGGAGCTCGTCGAACCTGTAGTTGATCTCGGCCTGGCCGGCCGTGCCGACCTCGTGGTGGGCACGCTCGACCTGGAGCCCGGCCGCCTCCAGGTTCTTGACCATCTGGTCCCGCAGGTCGGTGTAGTGGTCGTACGGCGCCACCGGGAAGTACCCGCCCTTGAGCCGCGTCTTGTAGCCGAGGTTGTCGCCCTCCTTGCCCGAGTTCCACCAGCCTTCGACGGAGTCGATGTGGTAATAGCCCTCGTTGACGCCGGTGGAGTAACGGACGGAGTCGAAGATGTAGAACTCGGCCTCCGGTGCGAAGTACGCCGTGTCGCCGATCCCGGTCGAGGTGAGGTACGCCATCGCCTTGCGGGCGATGTTGCGCGGGTCGCGCGAGTAGGCCTCACCGGTGATCGGGTCGTGGATGAAGAAGTTCAGGACGAGGGTCTTCGCGTCGCGGAACGGGTCGATGTACGCAGTGGTCGGGTCCGGGAACAGCGCCATGTCGGACTCGTTGATCGCCTGGAAGCCGCGGATCGACGAGCCGTCGAAGTTGAGCCCGTCGTCGAAGACGGCCTGGTCGAAGGAGGACACCGGCACCGTGAAGTGCTGCATGATGCCCGGCAGGTCACAGAAGCGGACGTCGACCATCTCGACGCCCTCGTCCTTCACGAACTTCAGCAGCTCGTCGCTGTTTGCGAACATTCATCCTCCTCGACCGCCCCGGTAGGGCCGGTCCACAAGTTCTGTGCGTCACGGTGGCCCGGTGCTGCGCTGCACCGGCTGGCCCGAACCTAGGTAGGGGCAGTTTCTCGACCGTATCCCGATTGTTTCGCGCGTGTAACAGTTGCCGCATCGGCACCTGCGGAGGTCGGGAGGTCATGCGCATCGCGCGCTATAGCGACCAGGATGCATGACGTCCGACGCGCCGCGGGAAGCCGACCGGCAGCCCTCTAAGGTGGCCCGCGTGCTGGAGACCGCGTCGTGGGTACGTCGGACGGTGGCCCTGTTCGTCGACTGGATCGCCTCGACGCTGGTGGTGATGCTGATCATCGGGCCGGCCGGGTGGAGCGAGGACCGGGCGGCGGGGTTCTACACGATGGGCGTCTTCATCCTGGAGAGCGCCCTGCTGATGGCGCTGGTGGGTGGCTCGTTCGGCCAGATCGCGACCAAGATCCGGGTGATCCGCATCGACGGCACCCGGCGGCCGCCGGACCTGCTGCGGTCGCTCGGCCGGCAGGTGATGATCTGCCTGGTGATCCCGCCGCTGGTGTTCAAGCCGGACGGCAGGGGGCTGCACGACATGGCCATGGGCACGCAGACGACGCTGCTCGAGCACCTGACCTGAGTCAGCGGCCGCGCATCTGGCCCCGGAGGCCCTTCATGCTGGTGGGCATCGGGCCCTTCGGGATCGGCAGGTTCGAGCGGTTCGCGTCGATCGCCTTGAGCCGGCTCAGCACGTCGGTCAGGTCGGCGCCCTTGACGTTGCGGCCGAGCTTCTGGACGTGCCGGACGAGCTTGCGGATCGGGACCTGACCCTCCTCGTCGCCGACGACCACCACGTGGATCGGGACCTCCGAGGCGACCCGGGCGTGGCGGCGCTCCTCGTTGGCCAGCAGCGTCCGCAGCCGGTGGGGGTTGCCCTCACCGACCAGCACGATGCCCGGTGGCCCGACGACGCGGTGGACCATGTCCTGCTGCTTGTTGAACGCGACCACCTGGTCGGTGCGCCAGCCGCGCCGGAGCATCGACAACGCCCGGGCTGCCCCGCCGGGCTGCCCCTCCATCTGGGCGTACGCCGCCGACTGGGCGCGTCGGCCGAAGACGATCACCATCGCCAGCAGGCCGAACATCAGGCCGCCGATGATCGCGATGACGAGGCCGATGACACCCGCGCCGGGCAGCACCCAGTTGAACACCGCGAAGCCGAGGCCGCCCACGAGCAGGAAGGTCCCGAGCATCAGCCACGGCAGCCACGGATAGGTCTGCTTCGCCATCTTGTAGGTGGCGGACATCTGCTGACGGCGGCTCATCGAGGACGGGTCGACGTTCGACATTCGAGTGCTCTCTGGGTGTGCGGTGGGCTCAGTGGACGGACGCGCGGGCGTCCATGGCCTGACGGTACAGCCGCCCGGCGCGGTACGACGAACGGACCAGCGGCCCGGACATCACGCCGGAGAACCCGATCTCGTCGGCCTCGGCCTTGAGCTCGACGAACTCCTCCGGCTTGACCCACCGCTCGACGGGGTGGTGGCGCACCGAGGGCCGCAGGTACTGGGTGATCGTCACCAGCTCGCACCCCGCGTCGTGCAGGTCGCGCAAGGCCTGGCTGACCTCCTCGCGGGTCTCGCCCATGCCGAGGATCAGGTTGGACTTGGTGACCAGGCCGAAGTCACGCGCCGCGGTGAGTACGGCGAGCGAGCGGTCGTACCGGAACGCCGGTCGGATCCGCTTGAAGATCCGCGGCACCGTCTCGACGTTGTGGGCCAGCACCTCCGGGCGCGACTCGAACACCTCGGCGAGCAGGTCGGGCTGACCGTTGAAGTCGGGGATCAGGTTCTCGACGCCGGTGTCCGGGTTCAGGTCGTGGATGGCCCGCACCGTCTCGGCGTACAGCCACGCGCCGCCGTCGGGCAGGTCGTCGCGGGCGACGCCGGTGATGGTGGCGTAGCGCAGCCCCATCTTCTGCACCGACTCCGCGACCCGGCGCGGCTCGTCACGGTCCAGCGGCTCCGGCTTGCCGGTGTCGATCTGGCAGAAGTCACACCGCCGGGTGCACTGGTCGCCGCCGATCAGGAAGGTGGCCTCGCGGTCCTCCCAGCACTCGAAGATGTTGGGGCAGCCCGCCTCCTGGCACACGGTGTGGAGCCCCTCGGACTTCACCAGGTTGTGGAGCTCGGAGTACGCCGGGCCCATCTTCGCCCGGGTCTTGATCCACTCCGGCTTGCGCTCGATCGGGGTCTCGGCATTGCGGACCTCGAGCCGGAGCAGCTTGCGTCCTTCGGGGGCGGGGGCGGTCGTCACTCCAGCAACTGTACCTAGACGACTAAGTCCAAGGGATCACCCCTTGGACTTGGTCGTCTAGGGCACGTCACGCCGCCGGAAGGACCACAGCGAGGCGGCTGCGGCCAGCGCTAGCAGGACGGCGAGGTTGCGCGCGGCCGTCCACAGCTCCAGCTTCTCCAGGCCGCTGCAGTCGAGTCCGCGCGGCGGACGCCCCTCCACGAAGCACGCCATGGGCGGCTCGATGTAGTACCTCGTTCCGTCCCAGATGACGGCACCCAGGTTCTTGTTCGGGAACCACGCCTCGCTGATCCCGAGCAGCGCCATCACCAGCGTCGCCCCGACGACGACCGCAAACATCGCGCCGAGGGTGAACACGGTGCTGCGCACGAGCATGGTCACGGCGTACGCCCCGACGGCGGCGGCCCCGATCAGCAGCACGGCGCGGCTGCCGCTGGCGGCCATCCAGCCCACGACCCCGTCGGGTACCACGATGTCCCACACGTTCGCGAGCAGCAGCAACCCGCCCCCGAATGCGGTGATCAGGAGCGCCGAGGAGGCGACGGCGACTGCGAGTACCCCGGCCGCCTTGGCCAGCCATACGCGGGGCCGGCGCGGCTCGAACAGCAGCTGGTTGCTCATCGAACCGGAGTTCCAGTCGGCACCCGCGAACGTGGTCCCGACCAGCATCAGCAGGCCCATCAGGATCGTGATGACACCGAGGCCCGCCTCGCGGAAAGCGGTGCTGACCCGCAGTGGCTCACGGCCGACGAACCACTCGACCTGGGGGCCGACCTGCGCGGCACACTGGTCCGCGTCGGTGACGCCCCACCGGTCCGGGTGCCTCTCGCACTGCTTGATCTGCCGCTGCATGTAGGGCTGCTGGAGCTCGAACTCGACCTGCTCCTGCGCGTTCGCGAGATCGGCCTCGGACACCGGCCGGTAGGACCAGGCCGTGCCGACGAGGATGACGCCGGTGATGAGCGTGCACGCCACCAGCAGCACGACGACGGCGCGCCGCCAGCGGAGCCTGGTCAGCTCGACCCCGATCAGGCGGATCACTTCACTTCTCCTTGGCCCAGGGCCTCACCTGAGGTGAGCTCGAGGAAGACCGTCTCGAGGTCCGGTCGTACGGCGGTGAGCTCCTCGAGCCACAGCTGCGACTCGCCCAGGACGCGGGTGATGTCCGCCGGCGGCCGGTCGGTCTCCACGCGCATCACGCCGTGGTCGGGCTCGACCGCGAAGCCGGCCTCCTCGAGCAGATGTGCGGCACGCTCGTGGTCGGTGACCCGGACCCGGTAGACGTTGCTCGCGCCGAGCAGGTCGTCGACCCTCCCCGAGGCCAGCATCCGGCCGTTGCCGATGATCGTCACCGAGTCGCAGATCTGCTGCACCTCGGCGAGGATGTGGGAGCTCAACAGCACCGTCACGCCCGCCTCGCCGAGGGTGCGGATCGTGTCACGGATCTCGCGGATGCCGGCGGGGTCGAGGCCGTTGGTCGGCTCGTCGAGGATCAGCAGTGCCGGGTCCTTGAGGAGGGTGGCCGCGATCGCGAGCCGTTGCTTCATGCCCAGCGAGTAGGACTTGTAGCGGTCCCGGTCGCGGCCGGTGAGGCTGACGGTCGCCAACGCGTGGTCGATCCGGCCGGCGTCGATGCCGCGGGTCCGCGCGAGCAGCTGCAGGTTCTGCCGTCCGGTGAAGTTGGGGGAGAACTTCGGTGACTCCACCACTGCGCCGACCTGGTCGATGACACCCGGCAGGCCGTGCGGCACCGCGGTGCCGAAGAGCCGCATCGAGCCCTTGGTGGCACGAGCCAGCCCGAGCAGCATCCGGATCGTGGTGGTCTTGCCCGACCCGTTGGGACCGAGGAAGCCGTGGACGCCGCCGGCAGGGACCGCCAGGTCGAGGGACTGCACCGCGACCCGAAGGCCTCCCCGCCGTGTTCGGAACTCCTTGCGCAGACCGGTCGTCTCGATGACGAGGTCGCTCATAAATACGGAGTATGTACTACGGCGTCACCAGGTCGATGCGCGACACGCGCACGCGCGAGCCGTCACTCGTGCGGCTTTGACAGGGCGCGAGCCGTCACTCGTGCGGCCTCAGAGCTGCGCAGTTGACGGCTCGGCGCTGTCTGAACCTGCACAAGTGACGGGTCACGGGATGGGGGTGACGAGGTCGATCGTGGGCGTGTGGCCCGGCGTCGGACGCGGGTCGTAGTCGGGGGTGGCGTCGTACGGCTGCCACGAGAGGTACGAGGAGAGGTGCCGCTCCACGATCGGGATCACCTCGGCGACGGTGACGTCGCGGCCGAGCTCCTGACTGAGCGAGGTGACGCCGGCGTCCGCGATGCCGCACGGCACGAACCGGTCGTACCAGCCGAGGTCGACGTCGCAGTTCAGGGCGAACCCGTGCATCGTCACCCCGCGACTCACCCGGATGCCGATCGCACCGACCTTGCGCTCCGGGCGGTGTCCGATCGACGGGTCGTCGGCACGCAGCCAGACCCCGCTGCGGCCGGGCACTCGCGCGGTGGTCACGCCGAGATCGGCGCAGGTGCGGATGAGCGCCTCCTCGACCCGACGCACGTAGTCGACGACCTTGACGTGGTCGGGCAGCGTGACGATCGGGTACCCGACCAGCTGGCCCGGGCCGTGGAAGGTGATCTTGCCGCCTCGATCGACGTCGATCACCGGCGCGCCACCGGGGTCGGGCGGCCGCTCGTGCGGCTCGGTGCGTTTGCCGCACGTGAAGACCGGCGGGTGCTCCAGGAGTAGGACGGTGTCATCGGCAGTGCCGGAGGCGACGGCCTCGTGGACCTCGCGCTGCAGGTCCCAGGCGGCGACGTAGTCGACGGCGTCGGGCCCGAGACCCGCGATCCGGTACTCCAACGTCACGTTCGCAGAGTACCCCTGTGGATGACGCCCACCGGGACCGGCCGATCCGGGTAGGAAGGGCGGGTGACCTCGGGAACTGTCGCGGTGCGCCTCCTCACCGTCCTGCTGCTGGCGGGGCTGGGGTGCGTCGTGGCCGCCGGCATCGCCGCGCCGGGTCGTCCCGGACCGGCTCCCCTGGCGGTACCGCCAGGGCCAGCGCCGATGGCCGCAGCACCCGACGGCACCACCCCGCTCGACGTGCTGCGCGACTGGGACGCCGCCCGGGCGGCTGCCTGGCGGCGCGGCAACGCCGCCCGGCTCCGGGACCTGTACGTCGAGGGGTCGACGGCGGGTCGCGCCGACCAGGCGCTGCTCGCGGCGTACCGCTCGCGCGGCTTTCGCGTGGTGGGGATGACGATGCAACGCTCCGACGTCCGCGTGCTGACGGCGTCCGGCGACCGGATGGTCGTCCGGGTCACCGACCGGCTGGTCGGCGCGACCGCCGTCGCCCGTGACCGGCGGGTGGCTCTTCCCCGCGACGCGTGGTCGACCCGGGTCGTCGTGATGGTGAGCGCGGGGGAGCGGTGGCGGGTCGCCGACGTGCGGGATCAGGCGAGCTGAGCCATGACCGCGTCGACGTCGCGGTCCTCGAACTCGAACCCCTCGGCCAGCAGCGCGGCTGGTCGCATGTTCATCGAGCGCAACAGCTCACCGGCCATCGGCCCGGCACCCAGCCGCAGGATCGGGGCCGGCACGGCCAACCGCGCCCGGCGCCCGAACGCAGCCGCGAACTTGTCGGTGAACTCGGCGTTCGTGGGTGTCTCCGGGCAGCACACGTTGAACGCCCCGGAGGCGGTCGTCGACTCGATCAGGAACATCGCCGCCGACACGCGATCCCGCTGAGACACCAGGGGGAAGTACTGACGGCCGGAGCTGAGCCGGACGCCGAGCCCGAGCCGGAACATCGGCACCAGCACGTTCGTCGTCTCGCTCCCGGGAGAGATCACCGGGGCGGTCCGCATGATGCACACCCGCGCGCCGGCGTCACGGGCCGGCGTCGTTGCCGCCTCCCAGTCGCGCACCAGCCGAGCGAGCGGCTCCGTGCCGCGCAGCTCGGACTCCTCGGTGACGGGCGAGTCGCCGTGGTCGCCGTACGCCGACGACCCGCAGGCCACGATCATCGCCGCGGGGTTCGTCGACCGGGCGATCGCGTCGGCGAGCACGCGGGTCGGGGGGACCCTGCTGGAGCGGAGCTTCCGGTAGTAGCCGGGGTTGTAGGGGATCCCGAGCAGCCGCGAACCGCACAGGTTCACCACCACGTCGGCCTCGTCCACGACCTCGTGGCCGAGCATCCCGACGGCGGGGTCCCACTGCCGCTCGTCGGGAGCGGTGGGCGGCCGACGCACCAGTCGCACCACGTCGTGGCCCGCGGCGCGCAGTCGCCGGGTCAGCTCCTGTCCCAGGTAGCCGGACGAGCCGGCCATCACGATCAACATGCGACGCGGTACCCGGGAAATCAGATCTCGAACTGCCCGGCTTCGAGGCGTCCCTTCACGTCCTGCAGGAAGCGGGCGGCGTCCGCGCCGTCGACGATCCGGTGGTCGTAGGTCAGCGACAGGTAGGCCATCTGCCGCACCGCGATCGTCTCGCCGAGGTTCGGGTCGTCGATCACGACCGGCCTCTTGACCACGGTGCCGGTGCCGAGGATCGCCACCTGGGGCTGGTTGATGATCGGGGTGTCGAAGAGCGCGCCAACGCTGCCGGTGTTGGTGAGCGTGAAGGTGCCGCCCGACAGCTCGTCCGGCTTGACCTTGTTGGTGCGGGTCCGCTCGGCGACGTCCGCGATCTTGCGGGCGAGGCCCGCGACGCTGAGGTCGCCGGCGTTGTGGATCACCGGGCTGAGCAGGCCGCGCTCGGTGTCGACCGCGATGGCGAGGTGCTCGGCGTCGAAGTAGGTGATCTCGCCCTTCTCCTCGTCGACCTGGGAGTTGAGGGCCGGGTGGACCTTCAGCGCGTCGATCGTCGCCTTGGCGAAGAACGGGAAGTACGACAGCTTGACGCCCTCGCGGGCCAGGAAGTCGGCCTTCACCGCGTCACGCAGCCGGGCGATGTTGGTGACGTCGACCTCCACCACCTGGGTGAGCTGGGCGGAGGTCTGCAGCGACTCCATCATCCGCTTGGCGATCACCTTGCGCAGCCGAGACATCGGCTCGGTCTTGCCGCGCAGTGGCGAGGGAGCCGGTGCGGCCGCAGCCGGGGCCTGCGCGGGCGCGGCCTCCGCGGCCGGTGCAGCGGCGGGGGCTGCTGCCTCCTTCGCCTGGGCAGCGGCGTCGAGCACGTCCTGCTTGCGGATCCTGCCCCCCACACCGGTGCCGGTCACCGACGCCAGGTCGACGCCGTGCTGGGCGGCCATCTTGCGCACCAGCGGCGTGACGTACGACGACGGGTCGCTGCGGTCGCCGGACTGGCTCGCCGCGGGCGCGGCCGCCGGCTCGGGCTCCGGCTGGGCCTCCTCCTGCTCGGGTTCGGGCTGGGTCTCGGGTTCGGGCTCGGGCTCGGGCTCGGGCTCGGGCTCGGGCTCGGGCTCAGGCTCCTCCTGCTGCTCCTGAGTGGGGGCCTCGTCACCACCGGAGGGCGCAGCGGACTCGTCGCCGACGATCGCGAGCTCAGCGCCCACCTCGACGGTCTCGTCCTCCTGCACCTTGATCTCCAGGAGCTTCCCGGCCACCGGGGAGGGGATCTCGGTGTCGACCTTGTCCGTGGAGACCTCGAGCAGCGGCTCGTCGACCGCCACGTCGTCGCCCACCTGCTTGAGCCACCGGGTGACCGTTCCTTCAGTCACCGACTCGCCCAGCGCGGGCAGCGTCACGGGCGTCCCGCCACCGCCGCCACCACCGGAGGGCTGGCCCCCGGACTCGCCGGACTCCCCAGACTCGTCGCTGGACTCACCCGAGTCGCTCGCCGACTCGGCGGCCGGCTCCTGCTGCGAGGGAGGTTCGCCGCTGGAGTCCTGCTCCTCGGCCTGCTGCTCGGCCTGCTCCTGCTCGACGTCCTCACCGCCGCCGGCCTCCTCCTGGCCGCCGGCGTCGTCGGACGACTCGGCGCTCTCCGACTCCCCGCCTCCGCCCGACTCGTCGCCCTCGGACGACTCGGCGGAGCCGCCGCCCTCGCCCTCGTCGCCCACCATGGCCAGCACGGCGCCGACCTCGACCGTGTCGTCCTCGTTGGCCTTGATCTCGAGCAGGGTCCCGGCCACGGGGGAGGGGATCTCGGTGTCGACCTTGTCGGTGGAGACCTCGAGCAGCGGCTCGTCGACCGCGACCTGGTCGCCGACCTGCTTGAGCCAGCGAGTGACGGTGCCTTCGGTGACGGACTCGCCGAGTGCGGGGAGGGTGACTTCGGTGGCCAATGGTCTTCCTTCGCTAGCGGTGGTCGGGCGGGTTCGTGGTCTCGGTCAGGAGTGCGCGTGCAGGGGCTTGCCGGCGAGCGCGAGGTGGGCCTCGCCGAGGGCTTCGTTCTGGGTCGGGTGGGCGTGGACGAGCGGGGCGACGTCCTCGACGTGCGCCTCCCAGTTGTAGATGAGCTGCGCCTCTCCGATCAGCTCACCGACCCGGTCGCCGACGAGGTGGACCCCGACGACCGGTCCGTCGCTGCGGCGGACCAGCTTGACGAAGCCCTGCGTGGCGAGGATCTGGCTCTTGCCGTTCCCGCCCAGGTCGTAGGTCAACGACTCCACCTGCTCGGCGCCGAACTGCTCGGCCGCCTGCGTCTCCGTCAGCCCGACCGAGGCGACCTCGGGGTGGGAGTAGGTGACCCGCGGGATCCCGAGCTCGTCGATCGGCGTGGGAGAAAGACCGGCGATGTCCTCCGCGACGAAGATGCCCTGCTGGAAGCCGCGGTGGGCCAGCTGCAGCCCGGGCACGATGTCGCCGACGGCGTACACCCCGTCGACGTTGGTGCGGCACCGCTCGTCGGTGGTCACGAAGCCACGCTCCATCGCGACCCCCTGCTCGGCGTACCCGAGGCCGTCGGTCACCGGCCCGCGTCCGACCGCGACCAGCAGAAGCTCGGCCTCGATGACGTCGCCTCCTTCCACCGTCACCGCGACCCCGGTGTCGGTCGTCTTCACGCTCTGGAAGGGGGTGCCGGTCCGGAAGACGACGCCCCGCTTGCGGAACGCGCGCTCCAGCGCCTTCGACGACGACTCGTCCTCGGTGGGCACCAGCCGCGGCAGCGCCTCGATGATGGTGACCTCGGCGCCGAAGCTGCGCCAGACGCTGGCGAACTCACAGCCGATCACGCCACCGCCCAGCACGATGACCGACGCCGGCACCCGCTCCAGCCGCAGTGCGTGCTCGGACGAGAGGACGCGCTCGCCGTCGATGTCGAGCCCGGGCAGGGATCGGCTGTAGGACCCGGTAGCGAGCACGACGTGGCGACCGGTGTGCGTCGCGTCGCCGACGGTGACCTCGTGCGGCCCCGTGAGCCGACCGTCGCCCTCGATGACGGTGATGCCGCGGCCCTTGATCAGGCCGGTCAGTCCCTTGAAGAGGCGCCCTACGACGCCGTCCTTGTAGGCGTTGACGCCCGCCATGTCGATGCCCTCGAGCGAGGCTTGGACGCCGAACTTCTCCGACTCCCGTGCGCTGTCGGCGACCTCGGCCGCGTGGAGGAGGGCCTTGGTGGGGATGCAGCCGACGTGGAGGCAGGTGCCGCCGAGATTGCCCTTCTCGACCAGGCCCACGGAGAGCCCGAGCTGGGCCGCGCGGAGCGCACAGGCATAGCCGCCAGAACCCGCCCCGAGAATGAGTACGTCGTATTCGGCCTCGGCCACCATGCTCCTCGCGCGCTCCCGTCCGTCAGCCCCTCGTGAGCCGGGGCCCATCTTTGCACTTCATCTTTGCACCTGATGCGGACGAGTCGACACCACCCCGAGGGCGGACGCGGCACACTTGTCCCCATGGGGTTGTTCGACCGGTTCCGAGGCCGCGCGCGGTTGCGCCGTCCGTCGGGTGACACCGCCCGCACGGGCTCGACCACCGTCCGCGGGAGCGATCGTGCGGACGAGCAACACCTGCGGACGTTCGTCACGTCTCGACGCGGCGTCGAGGGTTTCGTCGAACCCCGTACCGCCGTCAGCGACGTGACGCTCCTCCTGGTCGCTCACGACGGGGAGTGGACCCGGCGCCGGGTGCCCTCGGTCCAGTGGGCGCACCAGTTCTGCAACAAGCACCAGGTGCCGTCGTACGACGCCGCTGTCGTCGGCGTGCCTGCCCGGATGCGCGAGTACAACCGCCGCAAGAAGACCGGAGAGATCTGAGGGGTGCCTGCCGCTATCTGAGGGGTGTCCCCCGATGTCCGGGAGTGCCGATCCGGCAACCGTGGGGTGGTAAGTCACCCCGAGCCGGAAGGACCCCGACCATGAGCATCACCATCCGCCGAATCCTCACCACTGCCGCCGCGGCCGGCATCCTCTCGCTCGCCTGCGCCGGTCCCGCGGCCGCCGAGCACGAGCCGGGCACAGGCCCGCGGACCGTTACCCGCGAGGGCCTCGTCGACGACGATGATCTCGTGTACTTCCGGGCCGGCCTGGGTGCCCTGTTCGGTATCGCCCTCACCGGAGCCGCCGCGGGTGGCATCCACCGGCACCGCCAGTCAGGGAGTGGCGGCGGTCCGTCGCGCGAGCTCGGCGACTTCGAGACGACTTCTCGTGCCGGTCTTGCGTAGCAGGTTCGACACGTGCGCGCTCACGGTCTTCTCGCTGATGAACAGGGCGTGAGAGATCTCGGCGTAGGTGCGACCTGCGACCAGGTGTGAGAGCACCTCGTGCTCACGGGGCGTGAGTCCGGACAGCAGCTCGGTGCTTCCGGACGAGTGCGCGGCGGCAGCTGGTTCCGCGAGCGGCATGTGGGCCTGGCGGGCCAGCTCCTCGACATCACGAAGGACCGGGGCGGCCCCGACGTCGGATGCGATCCGCGCTGCGTGGCGCAGCGCCTCGGCCGCCTCGCTGCGAGGACCCCGCTCGACCACGAGCGCCCGTGCCAGGCGGTACGACGCGAGTGCCTCGTGCCACACCAGGCCTGCCTCACCGCAGGCCGCCGTGGCCGTCCGCCACAGCGAGGCCGTGTCGTCGGCGCCGTGGCACCGGGCGCGGTCGGCGGCGAAGAGGGTGCCCCTGGCGGGGTGGATCACGTCCCCCGCGCTGGTCGGCTCGAACCACGACGCGGGCTCCGGCCCGCGCTGCTGCTCGACCTTGTCCAGCAGCGCCACCGCTTCCTCCCGGGCTCCCGGCTCATCTGCCAGGTCTGCAGCCGCCCGCGCGCAGATGACCAGGAGCTCGTCGGCACTGCCCGGGTCGAGGGAGACCTCGTGGGGCATCAGCTGCACGGCGAGCGACAGCGCCTCCCGCGGCTGCCCCATGGCCCATTGCGCCTCGACCTCGATGGGATCCAGGGGATTGCGGGCAGCGACCGATCGGGGACACAGCTCCCGTGCCCTGGTCAGATGCGCTCGGCCGGCAGGGATGTCTCCCGCCCTGAGGGCGAGCAGGGCGGCGACTCCTCGGGTCAAGGCGCCCAGGCCGGTGGTGAGACGGTGGCTGAGCAGCAGGCGCAGCACCTCGCGGGCCTCCTCCCACCGACCGAAGTCGATCAGGAACAGGGTGCCGAACGCGGGGTTCGCGTACATCGCGTCGTGGACCGAGCCAGTGTCGACCAGCCGTCGGAAGGTGGTGAGCAGCAGCTCGGCGGCCTCGAGGTCGCGACCGAGGATGCCCAGCCGGTTGGCGCTCGCCACGGCGGCCGACCCGACGAGCGCCGGGTCGCCGACCTCGTGGGCGAGGGCGAGGGCCTCAGTGGCATCCGCGAGCGCACGTTCCCACGGGGGTGTGTGAGACCGGGTGCACAAGGCCCAGGCCAGGGCTTCGGGCGACCCGGTCCGCCGCGCCAGCTCCACTGCCGTCGCCGCGTGCGTCACAGCCTCGTGCTCCTCGTCCCTCACTTCGGCGAGGGCATGGAGAGCGAGCGCCTGCACGTGCTCCGGCGTGCCGGGACACCGCGACTCCGCCAGCTCCAGGACGGAGCCAGTGGACTCCACCGACAACGCGGTGTCGAAGCCGCAGGCAAGCCGCCACGAGGTCAGCCGCAGCCGCAGCCGCACGGCCCGGGCCGGATCCTCGTGCTCGTCGACGAACGCGATCGCCTCCTCGCGGAGCCTGACGGCGAGGACGTGCTCGCCGGCGCTCCACGCGGCGTCGCTGGCGCGACGCCACAGGTCGGCCGGGTGTCCAGCGGCGGCGCGCGCGTCCTCACCGACGTGCTCCCAGAGCCGGCAAGCCCGGTGCAGGTGGTCACACACCTCGGCGTAGCCGCTCACCGCTGCCGCCTCGTCGGCAGCCCGTATCGACCACGAGAAGGCGCCGTCGGGATTTCCGGCTCCGTGGTGGTGGAGCGCGAGGTGCGCGGCTCGCGAGGACAGGGCGAGGTCTGCGGACGACTCGAGCGCGTCGACGTACTCGCGGTGGATCCGACCCCTCGCGGTGGGGCTCAGGGTCGTGGCGACCACCTCCGCCACCAGGGGGTGGTGGAACCAGGCCTCGCCGTCCGACCCGACGGTCGTCAGACCCGCCGCAGTCGCCTGTTCCAGTGACGAGGCGACTCGCTCGGGCGCTCCTCCGCGGGCGGCCACCAGCAGGTCGAGCACGCCCACGGCCACCGGGCGACCACCCAGGGCGAGCAGCTGCAGCAGCTCGCGGGCGTCCCGGCCGAGGCGGTGCCATGAGCTGAGCAGGGCCTGCCGCAACCCCTCGTCCGCCCCGGAGCCGGCCCGGCCGGCAGAAGCACGCACCAGCAGCTCGGCGTAGTAGGGGTTGCCGCCAGACTTCTCGAAGACCTCTTCGGCGAGCCGTCGCGACTGGTCAGCGCCGTTCAGCCGGGAGACGAGCTCCTCGGCGTCGGCGAAGCCGAGGCGCTCCAGACGGATCCGGGAGACAGCGGGCAGCCGAGCGGCGTCGGCGAGCCAGCCGTGGAGACGGTGGCCCTCGTCCAGGTCGGTGTCGCGGTAGGTGATCAGCAGGCAGAGCCGCTGCCCCTCGGTGAACCCCGCGACCAGGTAGGCGAGCAGGTCCAGGGACGAACCGTCGGCCCACTGGGCGTCGTCGATGACGAGGGCAAGTGGCGTGGACACCGCGATCCGGTCGAGCACGGCCGCCACCAGCGGCACCACCCTGCCGGCCTCGGCCGGGCCGGACGCCGCGCCCAGCGCGGGCGCGATGCTCGCCAGCTGCTCGGCCCCGGTCAGGACGCGCGCCCGTTCGGCCTCATCCGCTTGGCGGTGCCACTGGGCCAGCAGCTGGCCGATCGGCAGGAACGGCGAGGAGTCGGCCCCGAACCGGAGGCAGCGTCCCCACAGCACCATGTGGTCCGATGCGGCCGGTCCGCACGTCACCTCCGCGACCAGGCTCGTCTTGCCGATCCCGGCCTCGCCCGCCACCAGCACCGCGCCCGGTCGGCCCACTGCCGAGTTCTCCAGGAGGGCGGCCAGCGGCTCGCGCTCGGAGTCCCGGCCGACCTGGAGCCCCCCTGCTCCCATGGCCAACATTCTGCACCCGTTCGGCCTTCGCGGGCCGGGGTCACCTACCGCTTCTGCTGGGACAGCGTGCGTGCGTACTCCACGACCGTCGTCACCGCGAAGCCGGTGCCGCCGCTGGTGACGTGGCCGTACGCCGAGCCGCTGTGGAACGACGGTCCGGCGATGTCGAGGTGGCCCCAGGGGAGGCCACCGGTGAACTCCTGGAGGAACGCGCCGGCGTAGAGGCCGCCGCCGCTGCGGTTCCAGTCGTGCTGCAGCAAGTCGGCGATCTTGCTGGCCTTCACGCGCTCGACGATCGTCTCCGGGAGCGGCATCGCCCAGTGCGCCTCGCCCGCGGCCTCGCCGGCAGCGAGCACCTGGGCGACCACGTCGTCACTGCCCATGACGCCGCCGACCCGGTCGCCGAGAGCGAGCACCATGTGCCCGGTGAGAGTCGCCACGTCGAGCACGACGTCGGGCTTCGCCTCGGTGGCCCGCACCAGTCCGTCGGCCAGGATCAGCCGACCCTCGGCGTCGGTGTTGAGGACCTCGACGGTCTTGCCGCCGTACATCGTGAGCACGTCGCCGGGCCGGGTCGCCGACCCGGACACCATGTTCTCCGCCATCGGCACGAACGTGCTGACCTTGACGGGCAGCCCCAGCTCGGCGATCGCCAGCGTCGCCTGCACGACCGCGGCCGCGCCGGCCATGTCGGACTTCATGTCGCTCATGCCCTGCGCGGGCTTGATCGTGAGCCCGCCGGAGTCGAAGGTGATGCCCTTGCCCACGAGCGCGAGGTGGGCAACCGCACGCCTGGGGGAGTACGTCAGCTCGACCAGCCGCGGCGGAGCGTCCGAGCCGGCGCCGACACCCAGGATGCCGCCGCAGCCGAGCTCGGCGAGCCTGACCTCGTCGTGGACGACCGCCTTCACCTTGGTGCGACCGCGACCCTTGGCCGCGGCGGCCGCGGCCTCGACCACGGCCTCCGCGAACTCCGCCGGCCGCAGGTCGCCGGGCGGCATGTTGACCCAGTCGCGCGTGGTGGCGACCGCGGTGGCGAGGACCTGCGCCGACTCGAACGCCTCAGCCGTCTCCTTCTTGCGGGCATCCGGTGCGAGCACGGTGACGGTGCCCGGGGCGGTGTCGTCGGTCTGCTTCTTGTACGTCGTGAACGTGTACGCGCCGAGGTGGTAGCCCTCGGTCACGGCACGCACCAGCTCCGGTGAGGTGGCTGGCAGCGCCACCGCCACCGACGCGGCGTTGGTGACCGAGCGGGCGGCCACACCGGCGGCCCGTCGTACGGCGACCTGGTCGGTGTTCTTGCCGAGCCCCACGAGCACCAGCACCGGTGCCGCGATCGCGCCGTTGGTCGGGATCGGGTGCACCTCGCCCGCCTTGCCGGTGACGCCGAGGCCGGTGAGCAGCGGCCGGAACCGCCGGCCGTACGCCTTCGCGACGTCCTCCGCACCGGGTGCTGCTTGGGGTCCCTTGGCGTGCTGGACGACACCCACCACCACGGCGTCGGCACGGGTCTTCGCAGGGTTGGCAGCGCGCAGCTGGTATGTCGTCACCGGGGCAGGATACGGCGACTGACCGGTTCCGACGGCGGGCGGGTCGGCGGCCGTTCCGGGGCCGGGTGCTGCGGTAGGTTCGGCGCCATGAGCGACAGCGACGGCGCCCTCGACGCGACCCGGCAGTCGCCGCTGCACGAACGGCACGTCGCCCTCGGTGCGAAGTTCGCCGAGTTCGGGGGCTGGTCGATGCCGCTGGAGTACCCCGCCGGGACGGTCGCCGAGCACACGGCGGTCCGGTCCTCGGTCGGCATCTTCGACGTCAGCCACCTCGGCAAGGCGCTGGTGACCGGGCCCGGCGCCGCGGCGTACGTCAACGAGACGCTGAGCAACGACCTGGGCAAGATCCGGCCGGGCAAGGCGCAGTACACGCTCTGCTGTGACGAGTCCGGCGGGATCGTCGACGACCTGATCGCCTACTACCACGACGACGAGCACGTGCTGCTGGTGCCGAACGCCGCCAACACCGGCGAGGTCGTGCGACGGCTGCGCGAGCAGGCGTCCGACGGCGTCCAGGTGCTGGACCACCACGAGGAGTACGCCGTGCTGGCCGTCCAGGGCACCCGCTCCGACGAGGTGCTGGCCGCGCTCGGCCTGCCGGTCGGCCACGACTACATGTCGTTCGAGGAGGCGGACTACGACGGCACCGGGATCGTGGTGTGCCGGACGGGCTACACCGGTGAGCGCGGCTACGAGCTGATCGTCGGCAACGAGGCCGCTGTCGACGTGTGGGACCGGCTGCTCGAGGCAGGCCAGCAGTACGACGTGCAGCCGTGCGGTCTCGGAGCCCGCGACACCCTGCGCACCGAGATGGGGTACCCCCTGCACGGGCAGGACATCTCCCTCGACGTCACCCCCAACCAGGCCCGGATCGGATGGGCGGTCGGCTGGAAGAAGGAGCGGTTCTGGGGTCGCGAGAAGCTCCTGGCCGAGAAGGAAGAAGGACCGAAGCGGCTGCTGCGGGGGTTGCTGGCGACCGGCCGCGGCATCCCGCGGCCCGGCATGACGGTCAGCCTGGTGGCCGACGTCCCGCTGTGCGAGGTCACGTCCGGCACGTTCAGCCCGACCCTGCGGAAGGGCATCGGGCTGGCGCTGGTGCCGACGATGGTGGCGCCGGATGCCGAGGTGGGTGTCGACGTCCGCGGTCGGCGCGAGATCTTCCAGCTGGTGAAGCCGCCGTTCGTCGACACCAGCGTGCGGGAGTCCTGACGTGAACCTGCCCGACCAGCCCTCGACCTTCCGATCACCCAGTGCCGCAGAGCGACCGTGGTGGTGGCGACTCGAGGACGGCGACGGCCACGAGGTGCCGGCCGGTGAGGAGTACGCCGGCCAACGGTTCGCCAGCCAGGCAGACGCCGAGTCGTGGGTGGGCGAGATCTGGGCCGAGCTGGCCGACGCGGGGGTCGACCAGGTGACGCTGCTCGAGCACGACCGGGTCGTGTACGGCCCGATGTCGCTGCACGCCTAGTCCCGAGTCCACCGCGGGTCCGAGCCGTCACCATGAGTCGGGACGACAACGAGTTCGCCGCCTTCCTGGCCGCCCGCTGGCCGCTCCTGGTGCGGACGTTGGTGCTGCTCGGCGTTCCCGAGCGCGTCGCCCACGGCGTCGCCGAGGACGCCCTGTCCCGCGTGTATCCCGACTTCTCGCGGCTGAGTCGCGAGGAGGACCTCGACGTCGCTGTCTATCGCGAGCTGTTCGACGCCCGCGACCGGCACGCCAGACACCAGGAGACCAGCGAGGACGCCGGGGGAGCTGACCAGCCCGAAGCCGCACCGCCCTCCGACGTACCGGAATGGATGGGCGATCCCCAGGAGCGGCTCGAGCAGCTGCGCGCGGCACTCGACACGATGACGCCGCAAGAGCGCGAGGTCGTCGTGCTCCAGCACGTCGCCGAGCTCTCCGACGACCAGGTCGCCGACGTGCTCGAGCGACCCATGGGAGCTCCACCGCGGCTCGCCGCACCCGACGTCCGCCTCGCACTCGAGGCGATCCCCGTCGACCCCCTTCATGCGGGCGACGTGGCCGACGCCGCCCGGGTGCGCCGGCGACGCCTCTGGACGCGGACCGGGGGCGTGCTCCTCGGCCTGGTGCTCGTCGCCCTCGCCGCGACCTGGGTCGCCGACCGGCTCGACACGGTCGGCGACGTCCAGGCGGCCGACAACCCGCTCCCCGTGGCCTGGTACGCGGAGGGGACGCTCCACCTCTCCGAGGTCACGGTCGGCGTGCGGCCGGTGCTCGAGCTGGTCGGGGTACCGGACGGCGTCGTGCTCACGAACGACCGGGCGCAGGTGTTGTTCATCGAGCACGACGGCGACCAGCAGCAGATCGGCGACACCGTCACCGGCACCTCGCTGGTCGTTGAGCCGGACAACGGGTGGGTCGCCTGGGCCGATCCCGGCGACGGTGACCCCGAGCTGGTCGTCTACGACACCCGGGTGGGTGACGAGGTCGGACGCCGGTCGCTCGCGGACCCAGCATCCGGCGGCGGCCAGCCGGTGGGGGACAGCCACGCGGTCGCGATCGACGGGGAACGGGTCTACTTCCGGACCCGCGACACCGACTTCGCGTGGGCACCCCTGACCGGCGAGGCGTTCGCGCTCTCCGGTGAGCTCGTCGACATCGCCGCTGGTGCCCGGATCAGCCGCGCGCCGGACCCCGCGGCCCTCATCGTGCAGGCGCAGCCGTTCGACACCGGTCGGCTGATCGTCGGCACCGACGCCCGGTTGACGCCTGACGGCCGCTACGTGATGGCCGACGTCGACGAGGACCTCGCAGTCTTCGACGTCGCCACCGGGGAGGAGGTGCCGCGGATGCACTCGCCCAGCGACGAAGGGCGCTCGTGGACCTATGTCGGAGACGACACGTTCCTCGTGACCGTGCTCCACAAGCTCCAGGACAAGCGGTACCAGGACACCCTGCAGATGCCCGACCAGGGCGACTACCGCGTGTACGAGTGCGTGCCCGGGCGCGACGACGTCTGTGTCGAGGTGCACCGAGTGCCCCGCGAGTCGCCCGACGCACCGGTCCTGGCACGGTGAGCGCTAGCGTGTGACCGTGCCGGACTTCCGCCAGGTGGACGTGTTCTCCGACGCCGGTCTCGGCGGCAACCCGGTCGCGGTGGTGCACGGGGCGGACGGCGTGTCCGACGAGCAGATGCAGACCTTCGCCCGGTGGACCAACCTGAGCGAGACGACGTTCCTGCTCACCCCCACCGACCCGGACACCGACTACCGGCTCCGGATCTTCACCCCGTCCTCCGAGCTGCCGTTCGCGGGTCATCCCACCATCGGCTCGGCGCACGCCTGGCTCGAGGCCGGAGGAGCGCCGGCGGCCGACGACCGGATCGTGCAGGAGTGTGGTGCCGGGCTGGTGACGCTCCGTCGCTCTGGCGACCACGGTGCCGAGCGGCTGGCCTTCGCCGCACCGCCGCT
>NZ_DASUTK010000028.1:0-17799 GCF_036374615.1 Nocardioides sp. | reverse complement strand
GCGCGGCGGTCTTCGCCTTGAGCCGTTGCAGCTCCTCCACCCCGGCCACCAGCTCGCCGTCGGGGCGGGCGGACCCGAGCACGTCGGCGACCCCGTCGATCCCCGCACACGCGGTCGCCACGACACCCGCCGCGTCAGCGGGCGCCGGGTCCGGGTGCGGGAGCGGAGTGATCGCCATGCGTCCATTCACCCGCATCCGACCGACATTTCCGACCGCGCTGAACACCACCTGTGGACAAGCAGGCCCGAAGCCACCTTGTGCACGACAAGCGGGCCACGAACGCACCCGTTCCTCACTGGGTGTGCCCCTGTTGGGCCCTGACCTGTCTGTGCTGTCAGGACGCGGCGAACGTCGGCAAGGGTGCGTGCGGCCGGCTTAGTTCTCCGTAGTCGTATGGAGCTATCTAGCCGGCGATGCGGCAGTCGCTCGTGCGGCCGCGACTCGGCCCGTGTCTGGGTCGAGGTTCGAGGGCCGGGTCCAGGGTTCTCATGCCGCGAGCACAAGTGACTGAGCCCGGCGGCGCGCCAGGTGCCGCAGGTGGGAGCGAAAATGCCCCTCACCATGACCAGTGGCGTCGTCACGACAAGAGCCAGACCCATTAGTGCAGATGCTTGATGTGCGGCCGGATCAGGCCGCTCTCGTAGGCGAGCACGACCGCCTGGACCCGGCTGCGCAGGCCCAGCTTCTGCAGCAGGCTGGCCACGTGGGTCTTGGTCGTGTGCTCGCTGACCACCATCTGACCAGCGATCTCGGCGTTGGTGAGGCCGCGGGCGACGAGCGCCAGGACCTCGTGCTCACGCGGGGTGAGGGTCTCCAGGCCGGCCCCGTGGACGATGCCCGCCGCGGGTGGCCCGGCACTCCCCTCGTGCGCGCAGAAGCGTTCGATGAGTCGAGCGGTCACGACGGGAGCGAACAGCGACCCTCCCTGCGCGGTGACCCGGATGGCGGCGAGGAGCTGGTCCTCCTTGGCGTCCTTGAGCAGGAACGCACTGGCTCCTGCGCGGAGCGAGGCGTAGACGTACTCGTCGAGGTCGAAGGTCGTGAGCACGACGACCCGGGGTCCGTCCTGCTGTCCGGTGATCAAGCGGGTCGCCTCGACGCCGTCCATCTCCGGCATCCGGATGTCCATCAGCACGACGTCCGGGCTCACGAGTCTGGCCAGCTCGACGGCCTCCAGACCGTTGCTCGCCTCACCGACGACCTGGAGGTCGGGCTCGACGTCCAGGATCAGGCGGAAGCCGGCCCGCACCAGCGCCTGGTCGTCGGCCAGCAGGACGCGGATCACGCGACCACCCCGGTGGGGAGGCTCGCCCGGATCTCGAAGCCGCCGCCAGGTCTCGGACCCGCGTGCAGCGTGCCACCGTGGACGGACACCCGCTCCCGGACGCCGGCGAGCCCGTGCCCGGACCCACCGCGGGTCCCGCCCCCGTCCCCGTCGTCGCTGACCTCGATCTCCAGGTCCTCCGGCCGGTAGCGCAGCAGCACCTGCGCCCTGGCCCGACCTGCGTGCTTCATCACGTTGGTGAGCCCTTCCTGGACGATGCGGTACGCCGAGAGGTCGACCCCGGGTGGCAGCTCGACGGGCGTGCCCTCGACGACGACGTCGACCAGTAGGCCGGCGCGCGCGACGTCGGCGACCAGGTCGTCGAGCCGCCCCAGCGTGGGACGCGGAGCCAGGGTCTCGGCGCCGACCGCCTCCTCGGTGCGAAGCACCTGCAGCATCCGACGCATCTCCACCAGCGCCTGCTCGCCCGCGTGCTCGATGGTGTCGAACGCGCGGCGCGCGGAGTCGTCGCGAGGTTCGAGGCTGCGCCGACCGCCGCGGGACTGGACCACGATCAGGCTGATGGCGTGGGCCACGACGTCGTGGAGCTCGCGCGCGATCCGGAGCCGCTCGGCCTCCACTGCGGCCTCCGCCAGGGCGACGCTCTCCTGCTCGGCGGCCAGCGCCCGCTCGGCCAGCTCGAGGTCCCGGAGCCTCCTGCGCCGGAACGCGAGCCCGGCCACGAACGGCGCGCCGAGGAACACCATGAAGAAGATCCAGTCGCCCAGGTCGGGCTCCTGTTGGGGGTCCAGGGCGGCCAGCGGGATGATCGCGACCACGAGCGCGGCGGTCAGGACCAGCGTGGCCCGCTGGGCATGGGCACCGGCCGAGTAGATCGCGACCAGGATCGCGAAGAGGAACGCGCCGGTGTCGGCCAGCCCCGGCAGCACCGAGTGGCTCAGCTGGATCACCACCACGGCTGCAAGGAGGGGAAGCACCGGCATGCTGCGGCGCAACGCTAGCGAGGCGGGCATCAGCACCGCCACGAGCAGGGCCCAACCCCGGTAGCCGGTGAGCTCGTTGCTGGAGAGCACCTCGGCCACGAACAGGGCCGCCGTGCCCGCGGCGAGCAGCTGGTCGCCGTGAGCCGACACGAAAGCGCGGACTCCGCGGGCGGTCACGCCGCTCAAGGTAACCCCAACGACGCCGTCGTACATCGCTCTTTCGAGTGATCGCAGGCCCGCTCTTTCGGACGAAGCCAGTCCACTCTCGAGACCGATGTGTCGGGGAGTCCGCCACTCGATGCTAGTCGACACCGTTCACACCACACGAGGAGCTGGCATGACCACCATCGACAAGACCCACAGCACCACCGGCACTGGCTACGACACGGGCCTCCTGTGGCGCGCGGCCGCCGTGACCGCGGTGGCGGCTGTACTCCTCCCCCGCCTCAATGCCGTCCTCCACCAGAACCAGTCGATCTGGGAGCTCGACCCGGAGGCGGCCGTCCTCGCGCCACTCGTCGTGGTCGTCTCGCTGGCAGTCTTCGCACTCCTCGGCCGCCGGCTGTGGCGAGCCCGTTCGATCGCCGCGGCGAGCCTCGCGGTGGGCGTCGCGGCGGTGCTGGGACTGGTGTTCTTCTGGATCAGCGCGGGGATCGTCCTCGGTGGACTCGCAGTGACGCTGGGCGCCGAGGGCTTGCGCCGCCCGGGGCAGCGACGCGGCCTCGCCTGGACCGGGGTCCTGCTCGGTGGCTTCGCCGCCACCCTCAACGCTGCCGTCTGGCTGATCAACTTCTGAGGCCGTTGTCTCGGAGTCCAGCACGGCGTCGGCGGCGGCAGACTTCTCCCATGACCACACCGCAGATCGGCGACTCCGCCCGCCGCAGTCGCAGCATCACCACGCGCGACATCGCGCTCTTCACCGAGCTGACCGGCGACAGGAACCCGATCCACTACGACGAGGAGCTCGCCCGGGCCAGCCGGTTCGGCGGCCTGGTCGTGCAAGGGGGCGTCACGTCGGGACTGCTCAACGCGCTCGTCGCAGAACAGCTCCCGGGACCGGGCAGCGTCTTCCTGGAGGTGTCGTGGCGCTTCCTGGCGCCGGTGCGGCCAGGTGACGAGATCACCGCCGAGGCAACCGTCCTCGAGGCACGCGCCGACAAACCGGTCACGCGGCTGGCCACCGTGATCACGAACCAGGACGGGGTCACCGTGCTCGACGGCACCGCTGTGGTCTGGCGCGACCCGGCGGTCGCCGCGGGCGCTGTGAGCAGCGTGTAGTCCCCACCGATCCTCGAAGCCCGCCCGGACTCACCGCCGGTGGCTCGGGCACCTTCCGGCCACGACGATCCGGGCGGAAGGTCCGGGGAAGGTCCGACCCGGACCCTCGTCCCATGACCACACCCCAGACCAGCGCCACCTACCGACCAGAGCGACGAGTCCTGCCGTGAGCGAGCACGGACACGTCGACACCGTCGTCATCGGTGCCGGTCATGCCGGTCTCGCGATGAGCCGGCTGCTGACCGACGCCGGGCGGGACCACGTCGTCCTGGATCGGGGCCGGATCGGTGAGCGGTGGCGCACCGAGCGCTGGGACTCGCTGCACCTGCTCACCCCGAACTGGATGACCCGCCTCCCGGGGTGGCCCTACGCCGGGCCGGACCCCGACGGGTTCCGCTCCGCGTCCGAGCTCGTCGGCACCCTCGAGAAGTACGCCGCGTCCTTCGCCGCACCGGTCGTGGAGGGCGCCGCGGTGCGGTCGGTGCGACAGGCAGGACTCCAGCAGTACGACGTGGCGACGGACTGTGGCAGCTTCCGGACCCGCCACGTCGTCGTCGCCACCGGGCCGCACGGCACGCCGAACGTCCCGGACGCACTGCGGGGCGGGGATGTCGAGGTCCGGACCAGCAACCAGTACCGCAACCCCGACCAGCTGGCCGCGGGCGGCGTCCTGGTGGTCGGGGCCTCCTCATCCGGCGTACAGATCGCGAACGAGCTGTCCCGAGCCGGTCGCGACGTGGTGCTGGCAGTGGGGCGTCACACGAGGATGCCCCGGCGCTACCGCGGCATGGACGCGTTCTGGTGGATGGAGCAGACCGGTCGCACCGCACGCACGATCGACGAGGTGCGCGATGCCGCTGCCGCCCGGGCCGAGCCGTCGCTGCAGCTCGTGGGGCGCACCGGAGCCGGGACCGCCGCTGACGACCTGGACCTCGCTGTCCTGCAGGCACGCGGGGTCCGACTGGCCGGTCGCCTGGAGTCGTTGACCGGCGGCACCGCGACGTTCTCCGACGACCTGCCGCAGGTGGTGGCGGCGGCCGACCGGCAGATGCACCGGTTCCTCGACGTCGTGGACGACCACATCGACCGGGTCGGCCTCACGGCCGAGGTGTGGCCGCCGGCTCGGCCCCGACGGGTCGATCTCACGCCGACCCCACGGTCCCTGGACCTCGGAGCCGAAGGGATCCGGACCGTGCTGCTGGCCACCGGCTTCCGGCCCGACCACTCCTGGCTCCACCTCCCGGTTCTCGAACCCGGTGGCGCGATCCGGCAGTACCGGGGGGTCACGGCTGCTCCCGGCGTCTACGTGGTGGGTCAGCGGTTCCAGCACCGCCGTGACTCCGGCTTCATCGACGGCGCCCGCCACGACGCCCGCGCCGTGACGACCCACCTGCTGACCGGCTCGCATCCGCCACTGGCGCGCGCCGAGCGCCCCGGCGATCGGCGCGGCTCGGCCGAGACAGGTCGTGCGGTATGAAGACCTACGACGTGGTCGTGGTGGGGGGTCGGGTCGCCGGCGCCTCGACCGCCCTCCTGCTCGCCCGTGCCGGGGCACGCGTCGCCCTGCTGGACCGGCTGCGTCACGGCAGCGACACCCTGTCGACGCACGCGCTGATGCGGGCCGGCGTGCTGCAGCTCACCCGCTGGGGGCTCCTCGACCAGGTGATCGCCGCGGGCACGCCGCCCGTGCGTCGCACGACCTTCCACGTCGAGGACCGGCCACAGGTGCGCGTGACGATCCGGCCGAACGCAGGTGTGGATGCGCTGTACGCCCCGAGGCGCCACGTCCTGGACCGGATCCTCGTCGACGCCGCAGCGGAGGCGGGCGCGGAGGTGTGGCATCAGACGCCAGTGACGGGCCTGCTGCGCGACGACGCGGGTCGCGTCTCCGGGGTGGTTGCGGCTCCGCCCCGCCGCGGCAGGGTGAGGTTGTGCGCCCGGATGACCGTCGGAGCCGACGGGATCGGCTCCCTGGTGGCGCGTGAGGTCGCCGCGCCGTTGGTGGCACAGGGCGACTCGGCCAGCGCGGTCCTGTACCGCTACCTGGGCGGCCTGGAGCCAGCGGGCTACGAGTGGGCGTACGCCGCCGGTGCGGCAGCGGGTGTCATCCCCACCAATGCCGGCGAGAGCTGTGTGTTCGTCGCGGCAACCCCCGACCGTCTCCGGCGGCTGCGCCGCGAGGGCGCCGAGCCCGCCTTCGACGCGTTGCTCGGCCTCGCCGCCGGCGGGTTCGCGGAGCGAGTCCGGGCGGCCCGGCCGAGCGGCCGGATCCGCGGCTGGGCGGGCCTGCCCGGATACGTGCGTCGGTCCTGGGGAGCGGGCTGGGCGCTGGTGGGTGACGCGGGCTACTTCAAGGACCCGATCACCACTCACGGCATGACCGACGCGCTGCGCGACGCCGAGCTGTTGACCGACGCGCTGCTGGCGGTGCTCGGCGGAACCCCGGACGCCGTCGCCCTGCGCGGCTACCAGGAGACCCGGGACCGATTGTCGAGGCGCCTGTTCGAGGTGACCGAGCAGGTCGCGGCGTACGACTGGGGCCCGGATCGGGTGCAGACCCTGCTGCGCCGCGTGAGCTCGGCGATGAGTGACGAGGTGGACCACCTCCAGTCCCTCCCGGTCCGAGCACGGGTCTCCGCGGCCAGTGCGCGGTCCGTGGTCCCTGACATCGTCGCCTCGCCCCGATAATCTTGCCGCCCGAGGAGGAGTCGGCCCTGTGGCGGTGACGATCGGGCTGCTCGGGAGCTTCACGGTGGACGTGGACGGTGTCCGCGTGCCCCCGGACGCGTGGGCGCGTCGCTCGGCCGCGAGCCTGGTGAAGCTGCTTGCTCTGTCCGAGCGCCGCCGGTTGCACCGGGAGCAGGTCATCGAAGCCCTCTGGCCCGGACAGCCCGTGGAGACCGCCGGTCCCCGTCTGCACAAGGCAGCCCACTACGCCCGCCGCGCCCTGGGCGACCGGACGAACGCCATGGTGCTGCGGCAGGACATGGTGACGCTGCTCCCCGAGGACGATGTGGTCGTCGACGTGGCCGAGTTCCTGGAGCACGGTCGGCACGCCGTCGACGAGAAGTCGCCCGACGGCGCACAGCAGGCGCTCGAGCTGTACGGCGGTGAGCTGCTGCCGGAGGACCTCTACGAGCCCTGGACCACCGGCGCCCGAGACGACGTGCGGCACGTGCGCGTCGACCTGCTGCGCCTCGCTCGACGCTGGAAGCAGCTCCTGGAGCTGGAGCCCGCGGACGAGGAGGCCCACCTGGCGCTCGCGACCGAGCTGGCCCAACGCGGAGAGAGCCGCGCAGCGCTGCGTCAGCTGGAGCGCCTCGACAACGCCCTTCGTCGCGAGCTCGGTACCGCCCCGGGGCCCGCTGCTCGCCAGCTCCAGGAACGGCTGCAGGCGGCGACCCAGGTGGCCGCCCCCGCCACGCAGAGCACGCGCCTGGTCGGCCGTCGCGAGGCGGGAGACCGGATCCGCGCCAGGCTGGAACGGGCCGGGGCCTCGAAGGGCGGCGCGGTGGTGCTGGCGGGACCACCGGGCGTGGGCAAGACGGCGCTGCTGGACCTGACCGTGTCGCTGGCGCGACGTCGCGGCTGGCGCACCGGGCGGGGTCTGGCAACCGCGGTCGAGGGACCCTGGCCCTACGCCCCGGTGCTGGAGGCGCTGGGGGACCTCTGCCGTCAGCATCCCGCGCTCCTCGACGGGCTGGGCGACGTCTACCGCGACGAGATCGATCACGCGTTGGCGGGCCGCGAGACAGTCTGGACCGGCGAGTCCGGCCACCAACGGCTGTTCGTCGCCGCCGCCGAGCTGGTGCGCCTCGCGGCGGCGGATCACGGTCTGCTGCTGGTGGTGGACGACGTGCAGGATGCCGACGAGGCCTCGATGCGGCTGATCCACTACCTGGTCCGGTGCGCAGCCACCGAGCCCGTGCTGGTCGCCGTGGCCCACCGGCCCGACCCTCCCACCCCCGTCGCGGACGTCCTGACCAGTCTGGTCGCCCGCGACCTCGATGCGCAGATCGACGTCACGCCGCTGCCCGAGCCGGCTCTCAGACGGCTGCTCGTGGAGCGGCACCCCGACCTCTCGTCCGACGACGTCGCTCGGGTCGTGCAGGCCAGCGGCGGCCTCCCCTTCACCGCCCTGGAGCTGGGCCGGCGGGCGTCGGGCGGCACGACCCGAGGCACGGGCGTCATCCCCGCCGTCCCTCCCGCGGTCGTCCAGACGTTCTCACGCGTGGCGCTGCTGGGCATGACGTTCACGCTCGACGAGCTCGTGGCCGTCGCAGACGTCGAGGAGGACGTGGCCTACCAGCACCTGGACGTCGCCTTGTCGTCGCTGCTGGTCGAGCCCGGGGAGAACGGCCACCGGTTCCGCCATCCGCTGGTGCGTGAGGCGCTGATCGAGCAGCTGGCGCCGTCGGCGGCCGTCACTGCTCGTCGTGAGGTGGCGGAGGCACTGGCCCGGCTCGGAGCGCCGGCCAGTCGCGTCGCCCACCAGTTCCTGGCCGCCGGCCTGCCCCGGCGGGCGCTCCCGTACGTCGCACGGGCGATCGAGGTCGACGGCGCCCTGGGCGCCTACCGTGACGCGCTCGGGCTGCTCGACGCCGTACGTGACCACGCAGCCGGCTCACCGGAGCTGCCGCGGCTGCTGGCGCGCCGCGGTGACCTGCTCCTGGCGCTCGGTGACCCCGGAGCGGCGGAGGCCTACGGCGAGGCGCTGCCGGTCACCTCAGGGACCGAGCACCGGCTGGTCCGGGCACGGCTGGCACGCGCGAGCGGCCTCACCGGCGACGTCGACACCGCCGCGGCCGCGCTCGACGGCCTCGACCTAGAGGGTGACGCCGCCGACGGGCCGCTGCTCATCGCCCGTGGCAACCTCGCCTACTTCACCGGCGACGTCGACGCCGCCTGGGACATCGCCGCGCAGGCGCGAGCACTGCTGCCGCTCGCGGTCGACGAGTGGCACCTGATGGACCTGATCTCCCTCCAGGGCCTGATCGCGCACCAGCGCGGCGAGTGGTTCGACCGGTTCCGCATGGAGCTGCGGCGCACTCGCGGCCAGGAGCGACTCGCTGTAGCCCTCTTCGACGCCCACCTGTGCGTGGCGGAGTACCTGCTCTACGGTCCCGTGCCCTACGACGAGGTGATCAGGGACACCGAGGAGCTGCGGACCCGTGCCAACCAGGCGGGTGCGTTGCGTGGTGTGGCCTTCGCCACCGCCCTGATCGGTGAGGCGGCGTTGCTGATGGGAGACCTCGAGCGTGCGGAGCGTGAGCTGGAGGAGTCGGTGGAGCTGCACCGCGACATCGACGCACCAGCCGGAGAGGCGCACAGCCTGCAGCGGCTGGCGGAGGTCCGCCTCGCGCAAGGTGACCGAGGCGCTGCCGGACAGCTCCTGCAGCGCGCCTTGCCGTTGGCACGATGGGCGGTGATCAGCATGCACCTGCTGCAGCGGATCTACGGCACGATGATCGCCGCCGCGCCGGACCCGGCAGCAGCCCGCGCGGTCGTGGACCGGGCCGAGGCAACGATGGGCCAGAGAGACGCGTGCTCGTTCTGCGACGTGATGCTGGCAGTGCCGGCCGCGATCGCGTGCGCCGACGTCGGTGACCTCGAGGACGCCCAGCGATACCTGTCGATCGCGCGGAAGTCGGCCGCGCGATGGGAGGGTACGGCGTGGCAGGCCGCAGTGACCGAGGCCGAGGCCCACCTCGCACGTGCCGACGGCGACGAGTCTCGAGCCGTAGGGCTGGCCGAGCAGGCGGCCGTCCTCTTCGACACGGCCGGGCACCTGACAGATGCCGAGCGCTGTCGCAGCCTGGCCGCCCGATCAGTCGAGCCGGTGGCGTACGCCGAGCCCACCGGCTGACTCGTCAGTCCACCAGTGCCAGGACGACCGCCACGATGACGAACGCGCCGACCGAGGTCAGCGTGCGAAGCAGGTTGAAGCGGACCCAGCGCTCCTCGAACCGCGACCTGGCGGGCCCCGGGTCCCCGCCGCCCTCGAGGTCCACCTGCTGGATCTCCTTGTTGAGCGGCAGGTGGACGGCGGCTGTGATCGCGACCGTGGCGACGGCCAGCACCAGCGCGGCCACGAGCAGCGTGACCGTCGTACCGTCCTGATCGAGGTTCAGCACCAGTGCCACCGCCACGAGCAGCGGCCCGCCCATGAACGTCGTCATGAACCAGGGGTTGTAGACCGCCTGGTCGACCCCCTGGAACGCCCCCACGTAGGTGCGGTCGTCGCGGCGGGCCAGGCCTGGCATCGCGGTGTGCGAGAACGCGTAGAAGAACCCCGCCAGCAACCCGTTCACGATCGTGGCGAGCAGCAGCACGACAGCTCCGGCCTCCACGGTCACCGCCAGGTCGTGGCGTGACGCGCGAAGTGGTCGCCGCTCTGGACGGGGACGACGCAGAAGACCATGCCGGCGGGATCGGTGAGGATCGTGTAGCCGTCGCGCTCCTCGAGCACGGCGGCGCCGATGCCGACGACCCTGGCCACCTCCGCCGCCACGTCGTCGGTCTCGATGTCGAGGTGGATGCGCGGCGGCGTTCCGGCCCCCGTGCGCTGCAGCTCCAAGAGCTCACCGCCGGCCAGCGGTGTGAGCGACTCGTACGGGTCCTCGCCCGGTGGGGCGTCGGCGCGCGACCGATCCGACCCGGTCGCGGCGGCCCAGAAGGTCGCGGTCGCCTCGTACGACTCCTCGGGTTGGTCGATCAGGAACACGCCGATCCGGCTGCGATGCATGGCGGGAGCGTACGACGAGGCGGAGACGTCGTGCTCAGGAGCGCCGCCGATTTCGGGAGCACGCACCGCGTCCGATTCACTAGTGTCGAGAGCACTGCGCCAGCGCGTGTGCGAGAGGAGGCGACCGTGACCCAGGACCAGTCCACCGTGCGTCGTCGCCGTCACCTGATGGACCCGAACGCACCTCGCAAGCCGCGTGACCCGGAGGCCGAGCGTCGTCTCCAGCGCGTGCAGCAGTGGGTGCTGTCGACGCTGGCGGTCACCACGATCCTGCACCTGTCAGGGGGCCTGATCGTCGCCGCGGCCGTCATGGGTGCCGACGAGCGGGTCGGGCAGATCGGGCTCGTGGTCATCGCGGGAGCCTTCGGTGCGCTGGCGATCGCGGTCGGGCTGGCGATCCACCGACGCTCGATGCTCTCCCCCTGGCTCGCGCTGGGGGCGATCCCGATCCTCGTCGGGCTGCTGGTCATCCGCTGAGCACGGACCCCGGTCAGGGGGAGATCAGCAGCTTGCCGGTCGTGCCACCGGCCTCGAGGTCACGATGCGCCTGTGCGGCTTCCGCGAGCGGGTACCGGCCGCCGATCCTGACCGCCAGTGCGCCGGACGCCACCGCACCGAGCACGTCCGACGCACGCCACAGCAGCTCCGCGCGGTCGAGCAGGTGGTGCGTCAGCATCGGCCGCGTCAAGAAGAGCGACCCCTTGCGGTTGAGGACCTGGGGATCGAGAGGCGGCACCGGACCGCTGGCTGCGCCGAAGAGAACCATGGTGCCGCGCGGCCGCAGCACGTCGAGTCCTGCGTCGAACGTGGTCCGGCCGACCCCGTCGTACACGACGTGGACGCCCTCGCCGCCGGTGATCCGGTCGACCGCCTCGACAACGTCGGTGTCGCGGTAGAAGACGATCTCGTCCGCGCCCGCGGCCCGCGCGAGGTCGGCCTTCGCCTCGGTCGAGGTCGTGCCGATGACTCGCACCCCCCTGGCCTTCAGCATCTGGCACAGCAACAGCCCCACCCCGCCGGCCGCGGCGTGGACGAGGGCGGTGTGATCGCGGGCGGCTGGGAACGTCGACTCGACCAGGTAGTGGGCCGTCATCCCCTGCAGCATCACGGCGGCGGCCAGCTCGAGGTCGACCTGGTCCGGGACCAGCACCGCCTTGTCCGCGGGCACGGCCGCCGTCTCGGCGTAGCCGGTCCCGTCGACCATCGCCCACGTGACCCGGTCGCCCTCCGCGAAGTCCTCGACGTCGGGCCCGACGGCCGTGACCGTGCCGGCTCCTTCCGACCCCACGACGTAGGGCAGCTGCTTCGGGTAGGCACCCGTGCGCTGGTAGATGTCGACGAAGTTCACGCCGCCGGCAGCCACGGCGACCACGAGGTCGCCCGGTCCCGGCTCGGGGTCGGGTCGCTCCTCCAGCGTCAGGACCTCCGGTCCGCCGAGCTCGTTGACCACGATCGCACGCATGCCTCCACCCTAAGCAGCGGCTCGCACAGGGGCGCTACGCCGAGCGGGCCGGAGGTTCGCAGGGTCGGGGCATGACTCGTTCCACGTCCCACCTCAGGATTCGCTTAGCCGACCCTCGCAGCCGCCTCGTCGCCGACCTACAGTGGGAGCAGGCGAGCGGGAAGGAGGCAGCCATGGCCACGAGCGGAGAGCCGGTGCTGCGTGCCCTCTGGGAGGCCGACGCGGCCACCGATGCGGCCCGCGAGCTCGACGAGGCCACCCCGGCCAAGGTCTGCAAGCGGATGCGCGGGGTCACCTTCGACGGGATGGCCGAGCCGGGCACCGACCTGCGGCAGGCCTGGCGCGACCTGCTGGCGCGCGAGGGCAAGCTCCACGGCTCCGGGGAGACCATCCGCGACCTCGTGCTGGGCCGCGAGGAGGGATGAACCCCCGCCCCGACAGCGTCGCCGGGCTCACCGAGGCGCTGCGCGGCGACGGGTACCTCGCCGACCGAGGCCTGGCCACCGCGGCGTACGTCGCGCTCTCGTTGGACCGCCCGCTGCTGCTGGAGGGCGAGGTCGGGGTCGGCAAGACCGAGATCGCGAAGGCTCTGGCGCGCGTGCTCGGCCGGCGACTGATCCGGCTGCAGTGCTACGAGGGCATCGACACCCACCAGGCGCTCTACGAGTGGGACTACGCGCGACAGCTGCTCCAGATCCGCGCGCTCTCCGAGCGCGACCTGGCCGACGACTCAGCCGTCGACGCACTGTTCGGGCCCGCCTTCCTGCTCGAGCGGCCGCTCCTCGACGCGGTCCGCGCAGGTGACTCCGCTGTGCTGCTCGTGGACGAGGTCGACCGCGCGGACGACGAGTTCGAGGCCTTCCTGCTCGAGCTGTTGTCGGACTTCGCGATCACGATCCCCGAGATCGGCACCGTCGCTGCCGAGCGGCCACCTCTGGTCGTGCTGACGTCCAACCGGACCCGCGAGCTCCACGACGCCCTTAAGCGCCGCTGCCTCTACTCCTGGGTGGGCTACCCCGACACGGAGCGAGAGCTGGCGATCGTGCGTGCGCGGATCCCGGGGGTCGACGAGCGGCTCGCACGCAAGGTGGTGGCTGCGGTGCAGCGACTGCGCGACCTCGACCTGGTCAAGGCGCCCGGCGTCGCGGAGACGCTCGACTGGGTCGCGACGCTGGCTGCGGTCGGCGCGACCGGCCCGGAGGGCTTCGACGCCGCCACCATCGAGGACACGATCGGCGCCGTGGTCAAGGACCACGACGACCTCGCCGTCGTCCGCGAGCGGGTGCACGAGCTGGCCGCTGGCGGTGCACCCTATGTCCCCCGCAGTGGCTGAGCAGCCGGCCGCGGGCCTCACCGAGACCCTGGTCGGGTTCGGTCGGGAGCTCCGGTCCGCAGGGCTTCCCGTGGGCACCGGCGAGGTGATGACGCTGTGTGCCGCGATGGACCCGCTCGACCCCACTGACCTGCTCGACCTCTACTGGGGCGGTCGCGCCACGCTGGTCTCCCGGCATGACCAGATCCCCGTCTACCACGACGTGTTCCTGCGCTACTTCCTCGACGCGCCCGGCGACGCCCCCGACCCCGCGCGGCCGTTCACTCCCCCGCAGCTTCGCGAGGCGCGCAGCGCGCTGCAGCTGCCCGAGACCGAACGGCTGGGACGCGAGCGCGAGGAGGAGCGGGCCCCGCTGGGACTGGTCGCCTCCGACGTGGGCACGCTGAAGCACAAGGCGTTCGCTGCCTGCTCGACGGAGGAGCTGGCCGCGCTGCGTCGGATCATGCGGACGGTCCGGCTGACGCCCCCCCGTCGGCGGTCACGGCGTACTGTGCCCACCCGGTCGGGCCGCCGACCCGACCTGCGTCGGACCGTGCGTGAGGCGCTGCGCACCCACGGCGACCCGGCGGTGCTGCTCTGGCGCGAGCGCCGGCTGCGGCCCCGGCCGCTGGTGCTGATCCTCGACGTCTCCGGCTCGATGGCCGACTACTCCCGGGCGCTGCTCCAGTTCGCCCACGTGACCACCCGGGCCACGCAGCGGGTGGAGGTTTTCTGCTTCGGGACCCGGTTGACCCGGATCACCCACGAGCTCCGCCACCGGCGCCCCGACGACGCGCTGGACCGGGCCGCCCGGACGGTCGTCGACTGGGAGGGGGGTACCCGGATCGGCGCCAGCCTCGACACGTTCGTCCGCGAGCACGGCCGTCACGGGATCGGGCGAGGCGGACTCGTCGTGATCTGCTCCGACGGGCTGGACCGGGGCGACCCTGCCCTGCTGGAGTCCGCGCTGGCCCGGTTGGCGCGACTCAGCCATCGGATCGTGTGGCTCAACCCGCACGCCGGCACCGGCCTCGCCCCGTCCTGGGCGATGGCGGTCGCGGCCCCCTACATCGATGCCGAGCGGTCGGCTCGCGACCTCGCCGGTCTGGAGGAGTTCGCCCGGACCCTGGCAGCGCTCGGATGATCCGGCTCGGATCGCTGGCGGGCTATCCGTTCGACGGGCCACGGCTGCTGGCGGGATGGACGCCCCCGGCCGAGCCGGCGGTGTACGTCGTGCTCTACCGGCCGGACCCGGCGCGAGCCCGGTACGCCGTGATCTACGTCGGTCACACCGACGACCTGTCTCGCGAGGGGTTTCCCTTCCGGCACCCGGCAGCACCCTGCTGGGTCGAGCGGGCCGGACACCGGCACGCCGTGCACGTCGCGACGTACCGGATCCCCGGGGGTGGCCCCGGCCACCGGGAGCAGATCGCCGACGAGCTGATCGCGGTGTACCGGCCGCAGTGCAACCAGCAGCAGCTGGAGTCCGCCTGGCAGGACCACTGGATCGGCTCCTACCAGGCGCCGACGACCGGACCGCTCACAACCCGGCGATCACCCGGCGAGCGGGCACCGAGACCCGGGCCGGATCAGGAACCGACGGACTCGTAGCCGACCGCCTCGTGCAGCCGGGAGCGGCGGGTGCCGGAGGCGGGGCGGGCCGGTGGCCGGTCAGCGGTCGGGGGCTCGTACGTCGCGCCCTGGACGATCCCCTCGGCCATGCCGTACAGCAGCGGCAGCGCCCCGGCCACCACCCCGCCGGTGCGGTTGATGTGCTGCAGGCCGGGCAAGATCGGCTCGGCGTTGACGACGATCCGGTCGACGATCTCGCTGCACTCCTCCAGGTTCTCGGCGATCCGGGTGAGCTGGGTGCCGACGACGTACAGGTAGCCGGCGAGGCCGGCGATCAGCAACACGATGTCGACGACGGTCAACACGACGAGAGTGGTCACAGCCGCACCTTTCCCAGGACCCGGCCGAGGAACAGGTGGTGCTCGAGACCCTCGGCGAGCACCGCGTCGACCCCGGCAGCGGTGGTGGCGATCAACGAGGTGTCATCGGTGTTGCGCTCCGCGTCGCGCAGCGTCGCCTTCACCTTCTCCACGCGTCGGTCGATGGTCCGCACCTCGAGCACCAGGATCGTCAGCAGCGCCGCCACGGCGAGGACGACGACGAAGCCGCCGATCACCGCACCCCACCACAGCGACTCCTCGGTGTCGGTCAGCATCACGGTCAGTGACATGTCAACCTCCCAACCTGGTGCGTCCGCGGTTCAGGCCCGCGACGATCGTCTCGGCGCTCTCGATCGTGGTGCGCAGCCCGGCCAGCCCGGCGGTGTTCGTCACCGACTGCTGCAACGAGTCGTCGATCGCCGCAGCCTGCTTGCCGATCCGGTGCGCCAGCAGCAGGATCGGCACCACGAGGGCGACGACCACCAGGACCACCACGATCCCCACGACGTACCCGATCATCCACCCGGTCTCCGCCATCACCGTCATGGCTCACACCCCCTCGCAGAAGTCGCGCACCGGCTCGAGACTGCTGTTGACGGCCGCCACGGACGCCGGGACCGTCGCCGTCCGGTCGGCGACCAGCCCGACCCCGGCGATCACGCCGTCCAGGGTCCGGACCACCGCTCGGAGGTGCCCGATCACCCGGATCAGGCCGAGCGCGGCGGCGGCGATGATGAGTGCGGCGATGACGACGGTCACCCAGGCGACGACAGGCATCAGCTCACCCCAGCAGCTTCGCGACGGAACCGGCGTACCTGACAGCGCCCTGCGAGACGGCGTCGACCGTTGCGCCGGTCGTGGCCAGCGTCTCGGGCACCTCCTCCAGCTCTGCTGCCAGTGCCCCGCCGCCGGTGAGGATCGCGTCGGACGCGGCGCGGATCCGTTCGAGCGCGGCGAGCACACGGTTGAGCAGCGCCACCAGCACAGGTACGACGACGACCAGCAGGACGATGTTGGCGATCCACCACAGCACGATGACGGCCTCCTCAGCTCGCGATGTTGCTCGGGCGGTAGGGCAGGAAGAAGCGTCGGAAGACGCGGGTCAGCGCCAGCCGCGCGGCTTGCAGGCCGAGAGAGAACCCGCTGGCGGGCCTGGACGCGGCGACCGCCTCCGGCGACTCGCCCCGCTCGATGGCGGCGATCCGGGCCTGGGCGTTGTCGGCGAACTGCCCCATGAGGACGGTCGTGACGTCCGCGATCATGCCGCGGCCGTACTGCGCCGCGGCACCGGAGAGCTGCAGGTCTTGATCGAGCTGCACCCGGGTTCCGGTGCCCGCCGGTGCGAGCACTGCCGTGACGGTCATCGCGGCCTGGCCGCGACCCTTGCGGTCCGCACCCGACGCGTCGATCACCATCCGCTTCGTGGCGTCGTCGCGCTCCACGATCCGTGCGCGGCCGTCGAACTCGAGCTTGACCGGTCCCATCCGGACGCCGACCCCGCCGCCGTAGGTGTCGTCGCCGAGCTCGTCGGTGAGCTGGGCGCCGGGAAGGCACGCGGCCACCTGCGGTACGTCGCCGAAGAACGCCCACACCTTGTCGACCGGCTGCGCCACCTCGAACTGGTTGCTGATCCGCATGATCAGGCCTCCGTGACCGTGAGGAACCGGGCCGGGTCCTCCGCGAACGCGTCCCGACATCCCACGCAGCAGAAGTGGTAGGTGGTCCCCTCGTGCTCGTAGGGGAAGTGAGCGTCATCGGCGGGCACGGTCATGTGGCAGACCGGGTCGACCGCGTCAGGGGTCTCCAGCAGCGGCAGCTCAGTGCGCTGCGGCTGCTCGCCGGCGAAACCACCGGCCGCGCGGACCTTGACCAGCTCGGCGAGGATCGAGACCGCGATCTCCCGGTGGGTCGTCGGTCCCAGGTCGATCCCGACCGGGGTGCTCACCCGGTCCAGCAGGTGCTGGGGTATCCCCTGCTCGGCGACGTAGCCGAGCACCGCCCGGCCGCGCTTGTGGGACGCCACCAGCCCCAGGTATGCCGGCATCGCCGACGCCGCGTGCTTGACCACGTCCTCGTCGCCGTGCCCCTGGGTGGCCACCATCACGACCGATCGGGGGTCGACGTCGGCCGCCGTGAACTCCGGCCCCGTCATCAGCTCGGCGCGCCACCCGACGGCCGTGGCCAGCTCGGTGAGGACGCGTGCCATCGGCGAGTGGCCGACGACGACGAGGTGGACCGCCGGCTTGGCCGGCTCGACGTAGATCTGGAGCGCTCCCTCGCTCTGGCAGGACATCGGGATCGCCGTCACCCCCTCGGGAAGGAGCAGGTCGTCGGTCGCACCGAGGTAGAGCAGTGCCGACTCGCCCGCCGTGATGAGTCGCTGCGCCGCGCGGATCACGCTGGGCTCGGCACAGGCACCACCGATCCAGCCGTGCAGCCGACCGTCCGCCGTGACGATCGCCCGCCCACCCAGCTGCCCCGACGACGGCGCCTGCCGCCACACCACGGTCGCGACGGCGTACGCCTCACCACGGCTCTCCAGGTCCCGGGCGACGTCGGCCAGCTCGTCCGGCTCGATCATCGGTCGGTCCTGATCGGGGGCGCGCCGGACACGTCACGCCGCTCGGTCAGCGCCTCGTGGACCCGGTCGGGCAGCAGCGGCATGTCCACGTTGCGCACTCCGGCTCCCTTGATCGCGTCCATCACGGCGTTGACGAACGCGGCCGGGCCGCCGACGGTCGCACACTCCCCGATCCCCTTCGCGCCGATCGGGTGGTGCGG
>NZ_DASUTK010000027.1:0-21376 GCF_036374615.1 Nocardioides sp. | reverse complement strand
GTCTCGTCGTCGTTCTCGAGTCGGCGAGTCAGCTCGTGGAGGATCTCCTGGCCGTCGCGGCCCGCCGCTCGGATGAGGAAGACCCGGTCGAACCGCGCCTCGTACGCCCGATTGCCCTCGGCCAGCCGGCGCTGGAGCTCGGCGTCGGCGGAGTCGACCCCGGACTGCTCACGCGCCGAGTGGGTCGCGTCGTGATCCGCGCCCGCGCGCTCACCGATCCTCGGGTGGCGCGCCAACGCGCGCTCGAGCTCGTCGTCGGACAGCGAGCCGGCGGCGACCTCAGCGACCTTGAGGAACGCGCCGACGTCGCCGTACGGCCGGCCCTCGGCGACGGTGTCGACCCAGCGAGGTACGTCGAGGCAGGTCGTCAGCAGCTCGCGTGCCTCGGCCTCGGGGAGGCCGTTGAAGTCGTCGAGCGTCATGACTCGTCCCGGGTGACGGTGGCCTCGATCAGCCCGTAGGGGCGGTCGGCGGCGACGAACACCTCGCCGGGGTTGTCGACGCCGAACGCCGAGAGGTCGACCAGGTGGTGGTGCTTGTTCGGCGCGGAGAAGGCAATGTCCACGAGATCGGGCCGTTGCTCCAGCACCGCGCGACCCATCAGCCACAGCGTCTCCTGCAGCGCACGGCTGTACGTGGTCGCGAACGTCTCGAGCAGCAGCGCGCGGACCTCGTCGTACGACGCGTTCCAGTCGGCGCCGTCCCCGTCCGCGTGTCGCCAGGAGGCCGTGAGGGACGTCGCGAGGATCCGATCGTCGGCATCGGGGAGCGTCGTGTACTCGTCGCGCAGGAACCCCTTGAACTCCGAGCCGGTCGACTTGAGCACCACGAGGTCGGTGATCCCCGACCTCACGGTCGGCCCGGCTTCCGAGACGTCGACCTCGGCGGTCCGGACCTCGCTGCCGCGTCGGACGAACGCGTGGTCGTGGCCCGCACCTCCGACCGGGATCCGGTCCCACGCGTACTGCTCGACCCGGACCCAGCAGCCGGTGGCGGCAGGGGTTGCGGCGACCAGCCGCTGGCCGAGCGCGAGGGCGTAGTCCTCGGCGGAGTCGACGCCACGCTGCTTGGCGTAGGCGAACGCGGTGTTCTTCTGGGTGTCGGTGGGCAGCACCGCGGCCTGGTCGCCGTCGACGTGAGCGGCCTCGAAGTCGCCGCGCAGCAGGGTGGTGACGTTGAGGTCGCGGATCTCGTGGCGCGGGGTGTCGCGCACGATCCGGACCACGCGGCTCTCCGCCTTGCCGTAGCGGTTGGCGCCCAGCCTGATCCCCACGTCTCACGCCTCCTCGGGCCGGTCGGCCATGCGTAGCAGGGCGGGTCGGTCGAGGCCGGTGGCCTCGGTGACCTCGGTCTGGTCGAGGGCACCACAGTCGAGCCCGCGGACCACGAAGTCGGACAGGGCCCGAGCCGTCGCTGGCTCGTCGAGGACCGTGGAGTCGGCGTGGGCGACGTAGGTCTGCAGCCGCTCGGCCGCGGCCGGGAACCCCTCGCGGAAGAACGCGTACGTCGCAGCGAACCTGGTCGGCAGCTGCGCAGGATGCAGGTCCCACCCCTGGTAGAAGCCCCGCTCGAGCGACCGCCGGACCAGCCGCAGGTGCTCCTGCCAGCCCGGGACCAGCTGGTCGCCGAGGGGTAGCCGGTTGGTCGAACCGTCGGAGAGACGAACGCCGGTACCGGCGGCGGCCACCTGCATCAGCGCCTTGGCATGGTCGGCCGCCGGGTGCTCCAGCGACTGCTCGCCGGCCGAGATCCCGCAGGCCGCGCTGTAGTCGTACGTGCCGTAGTGGAACGCGGTGAGCCGGTCGCCGCCGGCCCGCGCCATTGGCGCCAGCAGCACCCGGCCGTCCGGACCGACCACCGACTGCGGGGTCTCGACCTGGACCTCGAACCGCAACCGGCCTGCCAGCCCCTCGTCGATCCGCTTGCACGCCAGCACCATCGCGGCCACCTGCTCCACGGACGTGACCTTGGGCAGTGTGACCACGAAGTCGTCGGGGACGTGGCCGAGCGCCTCCAGGAAGCGCACCAGGGTGCGCAGCGCGCGGTCGCGGGTGGCGCGCTCGAAGCTCCGGATCCTGATCCCGGTGAACGGCGAGGCGCCACCGGCCTCGAGGGCGCTCGCGAGCGCCCGGCCCGCCGCCTCCGCGGCGGCGTCCTCCTCGTCGCCGGCGTGGACCCCGTAGCCGTCCTCGAAGTCGATCCGCAGGTCCTCCACGGGTTCGGAGTCGAGCTTGGCCAGCACCCGGATCAGCAGGTCGTCGTCGCCTCCGACCAGCGTCTGGAACTCCTCCCCGTGCTCCAGCAGCACCCGCTGGGCCTCCCGGCCCAGCTCGTGCACCGACGCGGCGTGGAACCGGTCGGCCGGCAGGTAGAGCGTGTGGACCGGTTGGCGGCCGGGCCGCTCGCCCGGATAGTCGCGCGCCAGGGCCGCGTCGGCGTCGACGAGCAGCTCGTCCACCTCCGAGGTCAGCGCTGCCAGGTCCATGCGGGGAGCCTAGGCGACTCCGTGCGTTGGCGAGAGACGCGCTGACCTATCCGGCTCGTCGGTTCGATGTCATGATCGTCAGGTTTCCAGGATGTGGGAGGACATCATGGCGAGAGTGCGGGCTCGAGATGTCGTGATCGCACTGGCGGCGGCGCTGCTCGGCCTGACGCTGGTGGTGCCAGCCTCGGCCGTCGCGGCGGAGAGCGATCAGCCGGCACTGCCACCCCCCTCTGACACCGCGCCCGAGTCGCCACCCGACGTCCCGCTCGAGGAGCCGGTCACCGAGCCGACCGAGCCGGTGGACGCCGAGCCGACTGAGCCGGCCGAGGAGCCGTCGTCCGAGGATCCGTTGTCGGAGGCGCCAACGCGGACCGAGGAGCCGAGCCCGACCGACGAGTCCACGCCCGTCGATGAGCCACAACCCGCGCAGGATCAGGCTGTCCTCGCGGCCACCCAGCAGCTGTTGGCCGCAGACGACTTCGTGTTCGCCGACAAGGTGCTGATCTGCCACCGGACGAACGACCCGACCAACCCTTACAACCAGCAGTCTCCGTCCTTCCCTCAGGTCGAGGGCCACGCGCTCAACCACACCGGCCCGATCTTCACGCCAGGCGGTCCGCGTCCCTGGGGTGACATCATCCCCCCGAACCCGGCGGTGCCCAACGGGAAGAACTGGCCAGCCGGCGAATCGATCCTGGCCAACGGCTGCGAGGTCGAGCCGCACCCTGGTCCACTGCCGTCGGCCACGATCGGACAGCTGGTGTGCACCGGCATCGACCCCAGCATCGAGGTCCGGGTCTCCAATGACTCCAAGGCCACGGCTCCGGCGTCGTTCACCATCCTGGTGAACAACACTGCCGTGCAGACGGCCGGCCCGGTGGCGCCGGGCGGAAGCCAGACGGTGACCCTGACCGCGGATGACCTCGGTTCCCTGGAGGACGAGACCGTCACCATCACCGTCCGGTCTGGCGGGAGCGTCGTCGCCAGCAGCGTCGTCACGATCGACTGCGCCCCGCCGCCACCCGGTGTCCACCTCGTGGCCCAGCTGGACTGCGGCCCGGACGGTGCGGTCGGCAGCCTCGAGGTGACGAACAACGGCCCCGACCCGGTCACGGTGAGCGTGAGGGTGAACGGCGCCGACTTCGCGGACCAGCTCGTGGTCGGGTCGGGCGCCACGGAGACAGGAACGGCCGACTTCAGTCAGTTCGAGGACCAGACCATCACGGTCGAAGTCCTGGTCGACGACGTCGTGGTCGCCACCTACCTCCCGACCCCGGACTGCGAGAACGCGCCGGTGCCGCGCGTGGCGATCGGCAGCCTGCAGTGCCCGACCGCGACCGCGACGCTGTCCAACGCCGGCGACCCCGAGTCCACGGTGGTGTTCACGATCCTGGTCAATGGGGAGGTGTACCAGGAGAGCGCGCCACTCTTCGGCGGTGACACCACCACGATCGTCGGCGACCTGCGGCCCTACGAGGACCAGACGATCACGATCGCCCTGCGCGCGAACGGCGAGCTCCTCGGCAGCCGCACCATCCACGTGGACTGCCGCGAGGCACCCGGGACCGGGCCCGGCGCAGGCCAAGCTCCGGGCGCGGGTCAGGACGGGCCAGCCACAGTGCCGACGGTCGTCGCCGCCGGGACGGCGCCGCCCGCAACCGGCACGCCGCTGAGCCTGTGGATGCTCTCCCTAGCCCTGGGCCTGCTCGCTTGCAGCGCGTCGGTGCTGCTGCACGTCCGGCGCGGCCGAGAACAAGACCGGCTCAGCTGAGGCAGAGACAGAAGGGGTGGCCGGCCGGGTCGAGGAAGACTCGGAACGTCTCGCCCGGCTGGTGGTCGTGCTTGGTGGCCCCGAGCTCGATCACGGCCTTCTCGGCCAGGTCGAGGTCGTCGACCACCACGTCGAGGTGCATCTGCTGCGGAACCTGCTGGCCGGGCCAGTCGGGCGGGGTGTAGTCGGCGACCTGCTGGAACGAGATGCACTGCCCGTAGTCGGCGCGGATGTCGGCCCAGCCCGACCGGGACTCCAGCTTCCAGTCGAGCATCGCGGAGTAGAAGCTGGCGAGGGCGTGCGCGTCGGGACAGTCGAGGACGAGGGACGGGTAGCGTGCGATGGGCATGCTGGCAGCCTAGGAGAGGTTGCGGACGATGCGCGTCCGGTTGCCGGCTACTCCCACTCGATGGTGCCGGGCGGCTTGGACGTGATGTCGACGGTGACCCGGTTCACCTCGGCCACCTCGTTGGTGATCCGGGTCGAGATCGTCTCGAGCACGTCGTACGGCACCCGGGCCCAGTCGGCGGTCATCGCGTCCTCCGACGTGACCGGTCGGAGCACGACCGGGTGGCCGTAGGTCCGGTGGTCCCCTTGGACGCCGACGGACCGCACGTCGGCGAGCAGCACGACGGGGAACTGCCAGATGTCGCGGTCGAGACCGGCGCGGGTGAGCTCCTCGCGCGCGATCGCGTCCGCCTCGCGCAGGATGTCGAGCCGCTCGCGGGTGACCTCCCCGATGATCCGGATCCCGAGGCCCGGCCCGGGGAAGGGGTGTCGCCACACGATCTCGGCCGGCAGCCCGAGCTGCTCACCGACCAGCCGCACCTCGTCCTTGAACAGGGTCCGGAGCGGTTCGACCAGCTCGAACTCCAGGTCGTCGGGCAGTCCCCCGACGTTGTGGTGAGACTTGATGTTCGAGGTGCCCGCACCGCCACCGGACTCGACCACGTCCGGGTAGAGCGTGCCCTGCACCAGGAACGCGACCGACGCGCCCTCCTCGACGGCGTACCTGTGGAGCACGTCGGCCTCGGCGGACTCGAAGACACGGATGAACTCGCGGCCGATGATCTTGCGCTTCTGCTCCGGGTCGGAGACGCCGGCGAGGGCGTCGAGGAACCGCTTCTCCGCGTCCACCACGTGGAGATCCACCCCGGTCGCGGCCACGAAGTCCCGCTCGACCTGCTCGGCCTCACCCTTGCGGAGAAGCCCGTGGTCGACGAAGACACACGTGAGCCGATCGCCGATCGCGCGCTGGACCAGCGCCGCCGCGACGGCGGAGTCGACGCCTCCGGAGAGGCCACAGATCGCGCGGCCCTCAGGCCCGACCTGCTCCCGGATCCGCTCGACCTGCTCCTCGACGATGTTGACCATCGTCCAGGTCGGCCGACAGCCGGCGATGTGGTGCAGGAAGTGCTCGAGCACCCGCTGGCCGTGCTCGGTGTGGAGCACCTCGGGGTGCCACTGCACGCCCGCCAGGCCGCGCCCGACGTCCTCGAACGCCGCGACCGGGGTGACGGCCGTCGCCGCCAGCACGTCGAAGCCCTCCGGCGCCGCGGTGACCGAGTCTCCGTGGGACATCCACACCGTGTGCTCGGCCGGGAGGTCGCCGAGCAGCGTCCCGGGTGCGGTCACGCTCACCCGGGTCCGGCCGTACTCCCGGGCACCGGTGTGCGCGACCTCGCCGCCGAGCCCGCGGGCCATCAGCTGGAAGCCGTAGCACATCCCGAACACCGGGACCCCGGACGTGAAGATGCTCGCGTCGATGCCGGGCGCCCCCTCGGCGTACACGCTCGAGGGACCGCCGGAGAGGATGATCGCCTTCGGCTGCCGGGCGAGCATCTCCTCGACCGGCATCAAGTGGGAGACGATCTCCGAGTAGACCTTCGCCTCGCGCACGCGGCGGGCGATCAGCTGGGCGTACTGGGCGCCGAAGTCGACGACGAGGACCAGGTCGTGGTCGGGGCCTTGGGTCATGGTCAGACCCTATGCGACCTCGGGGGCCCGGAGCCGACGAGCCATGTTCAGGGCCCGGCCGGGGAGGGAGAGTGGCCGGGCCCTGAACTTGGTGCGGGCCCGGCATCGGGAGGGAGCACGTGAGCCGGGCCTCTCCCTGCCAACGACGTCGGCCGGGGGTGGTTACGGGCTCGACCGAACGGATTCAGGAGACAGCGACGATCGGCAGTCGGAGCGCTCCCGGCGCATCGGCGGGCACCGCGGGAGAGCGCGGCGCGACCGGCTTGATCCGCTCGTACGCCGAGCCCAGCGGAGGCCGCGGGTCAGGCTCGCCCTTGTTGGACCAGAAGGCCATCGCCCGCTCGGCCTGCGCGGTGATCGTGAGCGACGGGTTCACCCCGAGGTTCGCCGAGATCGCGGCGCCGTCGGCGACGTGCAGCCCGGGATGCCCGTAGACCCGCTGGTAAGGGTCGACGACTCCGGAGTCCGCCGAGTCGCCGATCGTGCACCCACCGATGAAATGCGCGGTCATCGGCTTATTGAACGGCTCGCCGATCGTGCCGCCCGGGACCCCGCCGAGGTGGGCGGCGATCCGGCGCACCACCTCGTTGCCCACCGGGATCCAGGTCGGGTTCGGCTGCCCGTGACCCTGGCGGGACGTCATCCGCCAGCGGCCGGTGAGCTTGCTGCGCTTGCCGTACGTCGTGATGGAGTTGTCGAGGCTCTGCATCACCAGGGCGATGACGGTTCGCTCCGACCAGTGCCGGAAGTCGAACAGGTAGCCCACGTTGCCCCGCTGCCGCCACAGCTCCCGCAGCCAGGTCCGCCACCGCGGAGCCGGACCGTCCCCGTCGGTCAGCACCGTCTGCAGCATCGCCATCGTGTTGTGGCCGCGGCCGTAGCGCACCGGCTCGATGTGGGTGTCGTCGTCGGGATGGAAGCTGGAGGTGATCGCCACGCCCTCGGAGTAGTCGGTGGGGTCCGACTTCGGCGCGATCGCACCGAGGATCGACTCGGAGTTGGTGCGCGAGAGGTAGCCGAGCCGGTCCGACAGGTGCGGGAGGTGCCCCTCGTCCTTCATCCGGTGCAGCAGCTTCTGCGTGCCGAGCGAGGCCGCCGCGAGCACCACGTGGTCGGCGGTGAGGGTCCGGGTCGTCCGCGGCGTGGCCCGCCTGGCCTTGGTGAACCGGATGGTCACGTCGTACCCGCCTCCCTCGCGCGGCCGGATCCGGGTCACCGTGCTCAGCGGCATCACCCGGGCACCGAGCCGCTCGGCGAGGTAGAGGTAGTTCTTGACCAGGCTGTTCTTGGCGTTGTGGCGGCAGCCCGACATGCACTCGCCGCAGTTGAGGCAGGTACGACGCGACGGACCCGCGCCGCCGAAGTACGGGTCAGGGACCTCCTGTCCGCGCCGCTGCCCCGGGCCGCCGAAGAAGACGCCGACCGGGGTCGGGTGGAACGTGCCGCCGACGCCCATCTCGGTGGCGACCTTCTCCATGACGTCGTCGGCCGGCGTCCGATACGGGTACTCGGTCACCCCGAGCATCCGCTTCGCCTGGTCGTAGTACGGCGCGAGCTCGGACTTCCAGTCGGTGATGTGGGCCCAGGAGGGATCGCGGTAGAACGGCTCGAGCGGCTCGTAGAGCGTGTTCGCGTACACCAGCGAGCCACCCCCGACGCCGGCGCCCGCCACGATCACCGTGTCGCGGACCGCGTCGATCCGCTGGATGCCGTAGCAGCCGATGGCCGGCGCCCAGAGGTAGCGGGTGAGGTCGAAGGTGCCCTTCGAGAAGTCACCGTCCTCGAACCGGGCGCCGGCCTCGAGGACGCCCACCCGATAGCCCTTCTCGGTCAGCCGCAGCGCCGCGACCGACCCGCCGAACCCCGACCCGACGACCAGGACGTCGTAGTGGGTCACGCCCGCCCGATCTTGTTCAGCACGCGCAGGCTCGTCGTCATCAGCTTCGCGTACTGCTCCTGGGAGAGTCCGAACGAGGGTCCGATCCGGAGACCGCGCTGAGTGGCGACAGACTGGGTGTCGGTGTATCGCAGGAGGCCCTCGGCGCCCTGCCGCCGCCCCATTCCGGACTGGCGCATCCCGCCCATCGGGGCGGCGAGCGACCCGAAGGTGGCCCCGAAGCCCTCGTTCACGTTGACGGTCCCGCAGCGGATCTGGCGCGCGATCTCACGTGCCCGGCGACCGTCCTCGCTGTAGATGGCGGCGTTGAGACCGTACTGGCCCGCGTTGGCACGGGCGACCGCGTCGGCCTCGTCGTGGAACCGGTAGAGCGACACGACCGGTCCGAAGGTCTCTTCGCCGAAGCAGGTCATGTCAGGACTCACCCCCTCGAGGACGGTGGGCTCGAAGAAGTAGGGACCGAGGTCGGGCCGTGCCCGCCCACCAGTCAGGACGCGGGCACCCTTCGCGAGCGCGTCCTCGACGTGGGCGGTGACGGTGTCGAGCTGGTCCTGCGAGATCAGCGGCCCCATGTCGACCGACCAGTCCAGGCTGCTGCCGAGGGTCATCGCCTCAGTACGCGCGACGAACCGATCGACGAACCGGTCGTAGACCTGGTCGGCCACGAAGAGTCGCTCGGACGACACGCACAGCTGGCCGGCGTTCGAGAACGACGCCCGTGCCGCACCCTCGGTGGCCGTCTCGATGTCGGCGTCGCGCAGCACCAGGAGCGGGTTCTTGCCCCCCAGCTCGAGGGAGCACCCGATCAGTCGCTCGGCGCACTGGGAGGCGATGACCTTCCCGGTTGCGGTGGAGCCGGTGAAGCACAGGAAGTCGGCCCCGGCGATCAGCGGTGGGCCGATCTCGCGGCCGGGGCCGGCAACCACCTGCCACAGGTCGCGAGGAAAGCCGGCCTCTTCGAGGAGCTCGGCCCCCAGCAGCGCCGTCAGCATCGTCTGGGCGTCGGGCTTGATGACCACGGCGTTCCCGGCGAGCAGCGCCGGCAGACCGTCGGACAGGGCCAGTGTGAACGGGTAGTTCCAGGGCGAGATGATGCCGACGACTCCCTTCGGCACCCGGTTCACCTGGACGTGGGTCAGGCCGGGGAAGAGCCCCGGCACCCGGCGGGTCTGGAGGTGGTCGCGCGCCGTGCGAGCGTAGTAGCGGGCAGTGAGCGCGACGTGGGCAAGCTCCATGAAGGCGTCCTTGCGCGCCTTGCCCCCTTCGAGACCGATCAGGTCGCAGATCTCGGCCTGCCGGTCGAGCACCAGGTCGTGGAGCCGGAGCAGCGCCTCGGTCCGCTGCTCCAGCGGTGAGGCCGCCCACTTCTCATGGGCTCGGCGAGCGCGGGACAGCGCCTCCTCGACGTCGGCCGTGGAGGACTGCGGCACGTGCGCCAACGGCTGGCCGTTGAGCGGCGACTCGACGGGGGATGTGTCCCCGGTCGTCGCGACCAGCCGGTCGGTCAGCGCCCGGACATAGCCGGGCTCGAGGGCGTAGGAGGCGCGTGGGTCGTGCTCAGGGTCGGCGGGTCCGTCGAGGAGAGGACCGCCGGAGGGGGTCTGGGCGCTCATACCTACGGAGAGTAGGTGCCCGCGGTCGCCCCTTCCACCCCTCGGTGGCCCGGTGTGGGACTTGACACATGACCTCTTGATGTCAAGCGACGCGTCCCCGTGCGCCCGCTCGGCTACGCGGGCAGGTCGTAGGTGCGACGGACGCTGGTCCCCTCCGTGAGGTCCGCGCCGTAGACGTGCAGCGTGATCGCGATCTCCTCGCCGGTGTTGGCCACGCGGTGGATGTCGTCCGGCGGCGCGGTGCCGCTGACCGACCCGACCGGCCGCTGCCGACGCCCGACCTCGGTCAGCTGGTCGTCCTCGAACCGGTAGAGGGTCTCGGACTCGATGCCCTGCAGGATCATGAACGTGCACCACACGATGTGGTCGTGGACCTCGGTGACCTGGCCGGGACGCCAGACGACGCCGACGACCGAGAAGTCCTGCTCGGCGTGCAGCGTGTACCGGATGTAGCCGTCGGGGCTGCCCGCCTGCTCCTCCTCGGTGAGCAGAGCGGTGGTCGGCTGCGCCTCGACCAGCACGTCGGCGACCGCGGTGGCGATCGTCTGCGGGTCGGACGATGCCTCGGTGCACCGGCGGATCTCACGGACCAGCTCGGCGAGTCCCGGCCGGTCGTCCTCCGCGAGCGTGGGCATCTTCGCATCCGAGAGGTTCGTCATGGTGTCACCGCCTGGCGTCGTCGGGTTGGCCCTCCCAGGGTCGCTCATCGCGCCCACTTCGTCCACACCATCGGGCTGGTGTGGCTGTCGGTGGGCCGTGCCAGGGTGACCCCGTGACCTCCTACGTCGGCTCCGGCCCCTACTGCTACGCCGACAGCCTGAGCATGGTGATCGGTCAGGGGTGGCGACCGGGTTTGGTCGAGACGCTGACCGGCTCGCCGTTCGGCTTCCAGATGGTCGGGCCGTTGCCGCTCTTCGATCCTGTCGGGTGGGATCCCGACCTCGGCCTCGACCAGGCCCTCGCCCTGCTGGGCTGGGCGTGCGAGCGCGAGGTCTTCGACAGCGACGACAAGGCGTTCGAGCGCCTCGCGAGGCTGGCCGAGGACGGGCCGGTGTTCGTCGGCCCGTTGGAGATGGGGTTGTTGCTCCACCAGCCGGGGGCGGATCGCCCGATCGGCGCGGACCACTTCGTTGCCGTGCTCGAGGCAGGCCCGGGGGGCGTCACCATGCACGACCCACAGGGTCACCCGTACGCGTGGTTGCCGCGTGAAGAGTTCATGAGCGCCTGGGGCAGCGACACGATCGCGTACGGCAGCGGGAGGTTCCCGTTGCGCACCAGCTTCCGGCGTGCGACAGAGCGGACGCACGAGGAAGCCGTCAGGGAGCTGCTCCCGCTGGCGCACGAGTGGGCTCGCGGCGACCATGCACCCGGCGCGGGCAACGCGGCCGGCCTGCGCGAGCTCGCAGACCGGGCCGACACCGGTCTCGGGGTTCCCACCCTGCCGGTGCTCCAGAGCTTCGCGCTCCGTCTTGGAGCCCGCCGACGGGTGGACGCTGCGACAGAGCTGGCCGCGTGGCCCGAGGTCGCCGCCAATCTCGACGGCCAGGCCCGCGCCCTGGGGCAGGCCCAGCTCGCGGCGGTTCGCGAGGACGGCGCCGCGCTGGCCGCGACCTTCCGGCAGGTCGCCGACATTCAGGACCAGCTCGTGCACGACCTCGCTCGCGCCACGTGAGCCACCGGCTCCGCCCTCAGACGATGTCGGGCGCGCTGACCCGCGCCTCGTCGGCCTCCTGGTCGGTCGCCATCCGCTGCGACTGCCGCTCGGCCTCCACCCGCCGCAGGTAGTGGTCGACCTCGTCCTCGACCCTGGCGGCGTCCCAGCCGAGCTCGGCGGCCATCAGCTCGGCGGCCGGCCGGGCGGCGAGCGTGCCGCGGTCGAACGTCTCGATCGAGATCCGGGTCCGCCGGGCGAGCACGTCGTCGAGGTGCCGGGCGCCCTCGTGGGTGACGGCGTAGACGACCTCGGCCGACAGGTAGCCCTCCGCACCCGGCAGCGGCTCCGCGAGCTCGGGCCGGCGAGCCACGAGCGTGAGCACCTCGTCGATCAGACCGCCCTGCCGCCCCAGCAGGTGGTCGACCTGGGCCAGCGACAGCCCTGACCTCCGCGCGAGCATCACCCGCTGGTTCTGCCGGGCCTCGAAGCCGGCCGCCCCCGAGAGCGGGACCCGGTCGGTGATGCAGGTGCGGACCGGCGCCTGCGTGTCCTCGAGCAGGTCGACCACGGCGTCGATCGCGTCCTTGGCCATCACCCGCCAGGTCGTGAGCTTCCCACCGGCGACCAGCACCAGCCCGGGAACCGGCACGCTCACCGTGTGCTCGCGGGAGATCCGCGACGTCGGCTCGGTCTCACCCGACAGCAGCGGTCGCAGCCCGGCGTACACGCCCTGCACGTCGTCGTGGTCGAGCGGCTCGCGCACGATCCGGTTGACGCGCTCGAGGAGGTAGTCGATGTCGGCGCGGCTGGCGGCGGGGTGGGCGCGGTCGAGGTCCCACGGGGTGTCGGTGGTCCCGATGATCCAGTGGTCGCCCCACGGGATGACGAACAGCACCGACTTCTCGGTCCGGGTGATGATGCCGCACTCGGAGCGGATCCGGTCACGCGGGACGACCAGGTGGATGCCCTTCGACGCCCGCACGTGGAGCTGGCCGGCCCGGGCGAGCTGCTGGATCTCGTCGGTCCACACGCCTGCCGCGTTGATCACGACCCGGGCGCGCACCTCGAGCTCGCGGCCGGTCTCGAGGTCCGTGGCGCGCACGCCGACGACCCGGTCTCCGTCGCGGAGGAACCCGGTGACGCGGGTGCGGGTGGCCACCTGCGCGCCGTACGACGCAGCGGTGCGCGTGACCGCGACGACCAGCCGGGCGTCGTCGACCTGGCAGTCGTAGTAGCGGATCGCGCCGGTGAGGTCCTCCGTGCGCAGGTCGGGCGCGATCCGCGCGACCTGCCTGCGGAAGAGATGGCGGTGCTTGGGGACGCCCATGTCGTACTTGCCGAGCATCGCCATCGCGTCGTACAGCGCGAGACCGGCGCCGACGTAGGGCCGCTCGATCGTGCGCTGCAGGGGGTAGAGGAACGGCACGGGGCGGACCAGGTGGGGGGCGAGCCGCGTGACCTGCAGCCCCCGCTCCTGCAGGGCCTCCCGGACTAGCCCGAAGTCGAGCATCGCCAGGTAGCGCAGCCCGCCGTGGATCAGCTTCGAGCTGCGGCTGCTGGTGCCCGACGCGAGGTCACGCTGCTCGAGGACGCCGGTCGAGAGGCCGCGGGTGGCCGCGTCGTTCGCGATCCCGACGCCCGTGATGCCGCCGCCGACGACGAGCACGTCGAGCGGCTGCGCGGACGTGGTGGCCGCCAGCGCGTCCAGCGCCTCGTCGCGCGCGGCGGGACTGAGGGCACCGGTCATGCACCTAGTCTCTCAGTCGCGGCGGTCGAGCTCCTCGAGCAGGTTCGCGGCGAACCGGGTGCCCATCCGGTCCAGCACCTGCTGCATGACGGTGTGTACGGCGGGCGCTGCCAGGCCCGGCAGCGGCAGCCGGGCGGTCACCGTGAGCTCGATCGACAGCCGGGTGCCGTCGTCGACGGGATCGAGGGTGTAGCGACCGTCGGCGCCGGCGGCCACGCCCCGCTCGAGCGGCGCGTGCGTGAACTCGATCCGGGTCCGCGGCTGGAATGTCATCTCCTCGGTCATCGTCAGGTCGAACCGCCGACCCGGCGCCGGGACACCTTGCAGGCACCAGATCCAGCGGCCGTCGTCGTCGACGTCGATGGACGACACCAGCGGCGTGAGCCGCGCGATCGCGTCAGGGTCGACCAGCACTTCCCACACGGCCTCGACCGGGTGGGGGACGTCGGCGGTGTCACGACGCGTGCGCGAGAAGCTCGCCATCACTCGACGACGACGACTTCGACCCGCTGGAACTCCTTGAGCTCGGTGTAGCCGGTCGTCGCGAGCGACCGGCGCAGGGCGCCGATCAGGTTCATGGTCCCGTCCGCCACCCGTGACGGGCCAAGCAGGATCTCCTCCAGCGTGCCGACCGGGGAGAACTCGACCCGCTCCCCGCGCGGCAGGTGCCGGTGGTGCGCCTCGCCGCCCCAGTGGAACCCGCGGCCGGGGGCGTCGGTCGCGCGGGCGAACGGCGAGCCGACCATCACGGCGTCGGCGCCGCAGGCCACCGCCTTGGCGATGTCGCCGGAACGGCCGATCGAGCCGTCGGCGATCACGTGCACGTAGCGGCCACCGGACTCGTCGAGGTAGTCGCGCCGGGCGGCGGCGACGTCGGCCACCGCGCTCGCCATCGGCACGGCGACGCCGAGCACGGTGCGCGTCGTGTGGGCCGCTCCCCCGCCGAACCCGACCAGCACGCCGGCGGCGCCGGTGCGCATCAGGTGCAGCGCGGCCTGGTAGGTGGCGCACCCGCCGACGATGACGGGCACGTCGAGCTCGTAGATGAACTCCTTGAGGTTGAGCGGCTCCGCCTGGCTGGACACGTGCTCCGCGCTCACAGTCGTGCCCCGGATCACGAACATGTCGACCCCGGCGTCGACCACGGTCTTGGCGTACTCCTTGGTCCGCTGTGGGGACAGCGAGCCCGCGACCGTGACCCCCGCGGCGCGCACCTGCTGCAGCCGGGCGGTGATCAGCTCGGGCTTGACCGGTTCGCCGTAGATCTCCTGCATCCGCCGGGTCGCGTCGGCACCCTGGAGGCTGGCGACCTCCTCGAGCAGGTCCGTCGGGTCGTCGTACCGGGTCCAGAGGCCTTCGAGGTTGAGCACCCCGAGCCCACCCATCTGACCGAGCGCGATGGCGGTCGAGGGTGACATCACGGAGTCCATCGGCGCGGCGAGGACCGGGAGCTCGAACCGATAGGCGTCGATCTGCCAGGCGACGCTGACCTCCTCGGGGTCGCGGGTGCGCCGCGAGGGGACGATCGCGATGTCGTCGAAGGAGTAGGCCCGGCGGCCACGCTTCGCGCGGCCGATCTCGATCTCGGTCACCGCTGCAGGCTATCGGTCACGACATCGGCAAAGATGGACGGCATGGCACCAGTACGCGGATTCACCGGGTGGGTCGGTCCGGTCCTGGGGACACCCGACCCGCCGGGGCTCGGCCGGTTCTACGCCGGGCTCCTCGGCGGCGAGCTCGACCTGCGCGACGGAGACTTCGTGACCGTGAAGCTGGCGGGCACGACGTACCTCGCCTGCCAGCTCGAGGAGAACCACGTCCCGCCGGTCTGGCCGACCCCCGGTCCGGGCGAGCAGCAGATGCAGGTGCACCTCGACGTGGGGGTCACCGACGTGGCCGCCGCGGTCGCCGACGCCGAGGCGCTGGGCGCGACGCTGGCCGACTTCCAGCCCCAGGACGACGTCCGGGTGATGCTCGACCCCGCCGGCCACCCCTTCTGCCTCTACCTCGACGAAGCGTGACCCGTCACTTGTGCAGGTTCACACCCTCGCGAGCCGTCACTTGTGCAGGTTCAGAACCGCGCGAGCCGTCACTTGCGCAGGTTGGAGGGCTGCAGAAGTGACGGGTCAAGGGGTAGCAAACCTGCACAAGTGACGGGTCAGCGGCCGGAGTAGTTGGGCGCCTCGACCGTCATCTGTACGCCGTGCGGGTGGCTCTCGGTGAGCGAGGCCGAGGTGATCCGCACGAACCGTCCCTTGTGCCGCAGCTCGGGGACGGTGCGGGCGCCGATGTAGAACATCGACTGGGTCAGGCCGCCGATCAGCTGGTGGGCGACGGCCGACAGCGGTCCGCGGTAGGCGACCTGGCCCTCGATGCCCTCCGGCACGATCTCGTCGTCGCTGCTGACCTCGGCCTGGAAGTAGCGGTCCTTCGAGTAGGACTTCTTGCCGCGGCTGCTCATGGCGCCCAGCGATCCCATGCCGCGGTAGGTCTTGAACTGCTTGCCGTTCACGAAGACCACCTCGCCGGGGGACTCCTCGCAGCCGGCCAGCATCGAGCCGACCATCACAGTGTCGGCGCCCGCGACGATCGCCTTGGCGATCTCGCCTGAGTGCTTCATGCCGCCGTCCGCGATCAGGGGTACGCCCGCCGGCTTCGTGGCCAGCGACGCCTCGTAGACCGCGGTGATCTGCGGTACGCCGCAGCCGGTCACCACGCGCGTCGTACAGATCGAGCCGGGGCCGAACCCGACCTTCACCGCGTCGGCGCCGGCGTCGACGAACGACTGAGCGCCCTCGCGGGTCGCGACATTGCCCCCGATCACCTGCACATGGCGGGTCGCCGGGTCGGTCTTGAGCCGCTTCACCATGTCGAGCAGCAGCCGGACGTTGCCGTGCGCCGTGTCCGCCACGAGTACGTCGACGCCGGCCTCGATCAGGGTCGTGGCCCGCTCCCACGCATCACCGAAGTAGCCGATCGCGGCGCCCACCATCAGGCGCCCGTGACCGTCCTTGGACGCCTTCGGGAACTGCTCGGACTTCACGAAGTCCTTGACGGTGATCAGTCCGCCGAGCCGGCCCTCGGCGTCGACCAGCGGCAACCGCTCGCGCTTGTGCTTGCGCAGCAGGGCGGTCGCCTCCTCGCGGGAGATGCCGACCGGGCCGGTGATCAGCGGCATCCGCGTCATCACCTCGTCGACCTTCGTCGTCGACCACTCGGCGACCGGGGTGAACCGCAGGTCGCGGTTGGTGATGATGCCCAGCAGCCGGTTGTCGACGTCGACCACGGGCAGACCGGAGACGCGGTACTCACCGCAGATCCGGTCGAGGTCCTCCAGCGTCGCATCCGGGCCGATCGTGATCGGGTTCGAGATGATCCCGGTCTGGGTCCGCTTGACGAGGTCGACCTGGTAGGCCTGGTCCGCTAGCGACAGGTTGCGGTGGAGCACGCCGAGGCCGCCCTGCCTGGCCATCGCGATCGCCATCCGCGACTCGGTGACGGTGTCCATCGCCGCGCTGATCAGCGGCACCCTCAGCGAGATCTCGCGGGTGAGCCGACTCGTGGTGTCGATGTCGCTGGGCGCCAGGTCGGAGTAGCCGGGCAGGAGCAGGACGTCGTCGTAGGTGAGTCCGAGGGCGGCGAACTTGTCAGGTACCTCCACGCCGCCAGTGTACGAGGGGCCTCCGGTTGCACGAGCTGCGGTGATGCGCCTGTCAGGCTGTGCTCCATGGGGGCGCGGCTGGAGCACGTGGACCCGCGGGTGGTGGTGTCCCTCGCGGCCGCGGCCGCCGCGGTGCTGCGGTTCCCCGGCGCTCTCTACCCGCTCGGCCCCGACGAGAGCGGGTACACCATCGTCGCCAGGAACTGGGACCCCTCGCCCGCCAGCGTGTACGGCGACTACTTCGTCGACCGCCCGCCGGCGCTGATCGGCCTGTTCGGTCTCAGCGACGCACTCGCCGGCCCGGGCCTCGTCCGCGTGGTCGGGGCCCTCAGCTGTGCCGTGCTGGTGCTGCTCGCGGCCGCGACCGCCCGTGCGGCGTTGCGCTACGCGGGCGTCGGCGACCAGCGGTTCCAGGCGCGCACCGGCGCGTGGACCGCGGTCCTGACCGCCGCCTTCACGTCCAGCGCGCTGATCGACCCGGTGATGGTCAAGGGCGAGGTCCTCGGCATCCCGTGGGTGGTCGGCAGCTTCTGGCTGGTCATCCGGACGCTGGAGCGGCCGGACGGTCGAACGGCGTACGTGCAGGCCTGCGGGGCCGGCTTCGCGGCATCGTTCGCCCTGGGGATGAAGCAGAACCTGGTCGCGGGCCTGGTGTTCGGAGTCGTGCTGCTTGTGGGCGCACGCCTCACCCGGAGGATCGCCTCTCGGGACCTGTGGCGGCTGGGATCCGCGGCCCTGATCGGCGCCTTGCTGCCGGTGCTGGCGACCGTGTCGTGGGCGACTGCCGCGGACGTTCGGCTGGAGGAGCTCTGGTACACGGTCTTCGGCTTCCGGTCCGACGCGCTCGCTGTGATCGCCGCCGGGAGCTCGGACGCGCCGCTGGACCGGGCGCTGCAGATCCTGGGCATCGTGCTCGCCACCGGCATGGGGTTCGTCGTGGCCGGGGTCGTCATCCACCGGAACCGGATCGCGCGGATCGACCCTGCCCTGCTGGCGGCGACGACGCTGGTGCTGGTCGTAGACGTCGGGGGACTGCTGCTCGGCGGCAGCTTCTGGCGTCCGTACCTCTTCGCGCTCGTCCCCGGCATGGTGCTGTGCACGACCCTGCTCCTGGCAGCGCGTGACCATGTCGCCCGACGCGCCCGGCTCCTGATCGTCCTCGCGGGCATCACCTCGGTGCTGTCGTCGGCGGTGTGGCTGCTCCTCTACGAGTCGGGCGTCGGCACGGCGGTCGAGGTGAGGAGCGGTGAGGCGATCGCCGAGGCAGCCCAGCCCGGCGACTCGATCCTCGTCTACGGCGGGCGGGCCGACCTGGTCCTCGCGAGCGGTCTGCCGACGCCCTACCCCTACCTCTGGAGCCTGCCGATGCGGACCCTCGACCCCGACCTCGAGCAGCTACAGACCCTGCTGTCCGGTCCGGACGCCCCGACCTGGGTGGTGATGGCGGCCCCCGGCGGGTCCTGGGACGGGCTCGCGGACGTCATCCGCCCCGCCCTCGACGAGAGGTACGACGTGCACGGCGAGGTGTGCAACGGGCGGTACGCGTACCTGCGGGCGGACGCCGAGCGGCCACCGCTCACGCCGGACTGCGACGAGACCTGATCACACCCGCTCGGCGGGCGGCAGTGACGCGGCCGGCGTGCGGGCGGCGTGCCGGGCGAGCGCCAGGTGCCAGAGCCAGCAGCCCAGCCCGGCCGTGACGAGCAGTGTCGACGCCACCGCGAGCTCCAGTACCGAGCCGGTGACCAGGGGTGCGAGCAGGCCCGCGATCAGGCCGTTCAGCAACAGCGTGAAGAACGTGAACAGCGACACCGACGACCCACGGCCGGCCGGGAACATGTCGAGCAGGATCAGCTGCATGGTCGGGTACGCCGTGACGGTGCCGAGTCCGAGCAGCGCCGGGCCCAGCACGACCCACGGCAGCGTCGGCCCCGCGACGGCAGCGATGCCGATGTTGCCCAGCGCGGCCGCCACACAGAAGATCAGCGAGCCGGTGACCAGGAGGTTGCCGGAGATCCGGCCCGCGGCGGAGCTGCTGATCTGCGAGCCCACCATCACGGCGGCGACCAGCGGCGCGAACAGGATCCAGAAGTCGAGCTCGCCGAGCCCGAGCAGGTCCACCACGATGATCGACGCGCTGCTGATGTAGATGAACTGGCCCGCGAAGCTCAGCGCCGCGGCCCACGCCACCCGGTGGAACGAAGCCGACCGGGCGACCGTCGCGAGGCTGCGGGCGAGCGCCCCGAACCGCAGTGGGATCCGCCGCTCGACCGGGTGGGTCTCCGGCAGCGCGAACGCGACCACGGTGATCAGCAGCAGCGCCACGACCGCCATGAACCAGAAGGCGATCGGCCAGGCGCCGAGCTGCAGCAGTGCCCCGCCGATGACGGGCGCGATCGCGGGTGCGATCGCGAAGATCAGCATCACCCGGCTCATCAGCCGTTGCGCCTGTGCGCCCTCGAAGACGTCGCGGATGATCGTGCGACTGACGATGACCCCGCCACCGGCGCTGAGCCCCTGCAGGACCCGGAACACCAGCAGCATCTCCAGGCTCGGTGACAGCGCGCAGCCGATCGACGCGGCGGCGTACAGCAGCACGCCGCCGATGATGACCGGCTTGCGCCCCAGCGCGTCGGACAGCGGGCCGTGGAACGGGCTCATCAACCCGAACGCGATCAGGTACGCCGAGACCACCAGCTGCATCTCGGCACTGGTGACGTCGAAGTCCTCCGCCATGGCCGGGAACGCCGGGAACGGGGTGTCGATGCTGAACGGGCCCAGCATCGAGAGTCCGGCCAGGATGAGCGGGACCAGGAACACGAACGACCCGCCCGGCGTCCCCGTGTGGGGAGCAGCCGAGCGGGTCGCCTCGGGTCTGTCAGTGGCCGTGACCGTGCCCGTGGCCGTGGCCGGTGCCGTTGTTCTCGTCGTCCTCGGGCTTGTCCACGATCAGGGTCTCGGTCGTGAGCAGCATGCCCGCGATGGAGGTGGCGTTGACGAGCGCGGAGCGGGTCACCTTCACCGGGTCGAGCACGCCCTGGCCGACCAGGTCGCCGTACTCCTCGGTGGCGGCGTTGTAGCCGGTGCCGACACCGTTCTCGCGGACCTTGGCGACCACGACGAAGCCGTTGACCCCGCCGTTCTCGGCGATCCAGCGCAGCGGCTGGTCGGCGGCACGCCGCACGATCCGGACACCCACCGCCTCGTCGCCGGTGAGGCCGAGGTCGTCGTCGAGCACCGAGACGGCGTGGACGAGGGACGAGCCGCCGCCGGGCACGATGCCCTCCTCGATGGCGGCCCGGGTTGCCGAGACGGCGTCCTCGATCCGGTGCTTCTTCTCCTTCAGCTCGACCTCCGTGGCGGCGCCGACCTTGACGACGCACACGCCGCCGGCCAGCTTCGCGAGCCGCTCCTGGAGCTTCTCGCGGTCCCAGTCGGAGTCGGTGTTCTCGATCTCGGCCTTGATCTGGTTGACGCGGCCCTCGACCTCGGCGGAGTCACCCGCGCCCTCGACGATCGTCGTGTTGTCCTTGGTCACGACGACCCGACGGGCCTGGCCGAGCACCTCGAGCCCGACCTGGTCGAGCTTCAGCCCGACCTCGGGGGCCACGACCTGGCCACCGGTCAGGGTCGCGATGTCCTGCATCATCGCCTTGCGCCGGTCGCCGAACGCCGGGCTCTTGACGGCCACGGCGTTGAACGTGCCGCGGATCTTGTTCACGACCAGGGTCGAGAGCGCCTCGCCCTCGACGTCCTCGGCGAGGATGAAGAGCGGCTTGCCTGCGCCGATGACCTTCTCGAGCAGCGGGAGCAGGTCGGCGACGGCCGAGATCTTTCCCTGGTGGAGCAGGATGTACGGGTCCTCGAGGACCGCCTCCATCCGCTCGGGGTCGCTCACGAAGTACGCCGAGATGTAGCCCTTGTCGAACTGCATGCCCTCGGTGAACTCCAGCTCGGTGCCCATGGTGTTGGACTCCTCGACGGTGATCACGCCGTCCTTGCCGACCTTGTCGAAGGCCTGGGCGAGCAGGTCGCCGATGTGGGCGTCGCGGCTGGAGATCGTGGCGACCGAGGCCATGTCCTCCTTGGTCTCGACCTCACGGGCGGCCTCCTTCAGCGCGTCGCCGACGGCCTCGGCGGCGGCGTCCATGCCGCGCTTGAGACCCATCGGGTTCGCACCGGCCGCGACCGCGCGCAGGCCCTCGTGGACCATCGCCTGGGCCAGCACGGTCGCGGTCGTGGTGCCGTCACCGGCGACGTCGTTGGTCTTGGTGGCGACTTCCTTGGTCAGCTGTGCCCCGAGGTTCTCGAACGGGTCGTCGAGCTCGATCTCACGGGCGACGGTCACGCCGTCGTTGGTGATGGTCGGCGCGCCCCACTTCTTGTCGAGCACGACGTAGCGGCCCTTGGGGCCGAGGGTGACCTTGACGGTGTTGGCGAGGGCGTCGACGCCGCGCTCGAGTGCGCGGCGGGCGTTCTCGTCGAACTCCAGGATCTTCGGCATTGCTCTCCTCAAACGAGATACGGGTCGTGTGCCCGAGAACGCGCGTCAACGCGTCGTCAGGCACACG
>NZ_DASUTK010000026.1:0-5309 GCF_036374615.1 Nocardioides sp. | reverse complement strand
GCGTTGAAGTAGTACTGCAGGGTCTGGTTCGGGTCGACGCCCGACTCCTCCAGCAGCTGCTTCGCCTGCTCCGGGTCGTAGACGCAGTAGCCACAGGCGTCGTCACGCGAGCCGGGGATCGGCGGGGTGACGATGTCGGTGGACGGGTAGGCCAGACCGTTGAGGACCTGGTCCACGATCAGCTGCCGGTCGATCGACATCGAGATCGCCTGGCGGAGCTCCTTGTTGTCGTACGGCGCCTCGTTGACCGGGAAGCCCAGGTACGTCAGGGACGCGGTCGGCTCCTCGAGGATGGCGTCGCCGAACTGGCCCTTGGCCTCGAGGTAGACCTCGGGAGCCAGGCTGATCACGTCGAGACCACCGTTCTGGAAGTCACGGAACGCGGCGGTCGGGTCGGTGAACATCTGGAAGGTGACCTTGTCGGCCTGGCCCACCTGCTCACCGGCGTAGTCCTCCCAGCGGGTGACCGTGATCGCCTCGTCGTGCTGCCACGGGCCGTCCATCATGTACGGACCGGTGCCGATCGGCTGCTCGTTGCAGGCCTTCAGGTCGTCGAGGCACTCCTGCGCCATGGGCGCGAAGGCCGGGGCGTAGGACATCTGCTGACCGAACTGCGAGAACGGGCCGTTGAGGGTGACCTCGAAGGTGCGCTCGTCGACGACCTTGAAGCCGGCCATCTCCTTGCCCTCGCCGGCGCCCTGGATGCGGGCCATGAAGCCGGCGGTCGCCTGCGCGTTCTTGGGGTTCTGCGAGTAGTTCCACGCCCGGGCGAACGACTCGGAGTCGACGGGCTCGCCGTTCTGGAAGGTGCGGCCCTCCTTGAGGGTCACGGTCCAGACGGTCTGCTCTTCGTTCGGCTCGATGCTCTCGGCGAGACCGTCGAAGACCAGCTCGCCGCTCTCGTTGTCCGTGGTGACGAGGGGGTCGTTGACCATGTCGAGAATCGCGGAGCACTCGGACTCGTAGCAGTTCGAGGCGGGCGCGAGGAACGTCGGCTCGGTGACCTCAGCGATGTACTCACCGCCGGCCGCACCGGTGGGCTCCGCTGCCGGGTCCTCCGATTCCGGGTCGTCGCTTCCGCCGCCACAGGCGGCGAGCCCCAGCACGAGCGCCGCGGCAACGGCGGTCGCGCGCAAAGGCGTCCTGACCTTCATAGGTCCTCCTTGAGGAAAAGTGCGCATGAAACGCTTAGCGCCGCCAACCATGTCCCCTGTCACAAAGGAGGGCAAGCACCCGGGAGGCCATCGTTATCGGACTGTATCCACCTGTCCACCGTCCCGTTAGCGACCGGTCTGCGGGCCGTGCCGGGAGCACGCGTGGCGATTTCCCGAGCCACTCAGACCTGTGGTAAAGGAGCCCGCCCGGAGCTCGTGTCACACATCCTCCGGGAGTGGCGCCACGAGGCCCGGCCGGTCGGCAACCACGACCCGCCGGGCCGCCAGGTCGACCTCGGGAACGAGCGCCTTGACGAACGGGACGAGGGCCTCACGACCGTCGTCCGTGCGCACCGTGAGCAGGTCCTGGGCACCGCCGTGGACCAGGGCGGCCACCTCCCCGAGGCGGACCCCGTGCTCGTCGTACGCGGTGAGCCCGACCAGCTGGTGGTCGTAGAACTCGTCGGGGTCGGCCGGCCGCTCGGCGGCGTCGACCGTGGTGTGGAGGACCAGGCCGCGGGCCGCCTCGGCCGCGCCGCGGTCCGCGATCTCGTCGAACGTGACGAGCAGTCGGCCCTGGTGCCAGCGGGTCCGTTGGACCGTGAGCGAGGTCAGCCGGTTCGCCGAACCGGACGGCGACTCGGCTCGGAGCGTCGCTCCCACGGCATACCGACGTTCGGGCTCGTCGGTGCGGACGTCGACGGTGACCTCCCCCCGGAGCCCGTGTGGTCGGCCGATCCGGCCCACGACGACCTCGATGCTGTCCACGGGCTCAGGCTACGGGTGGACTCACACCGACGACGACGGGTGCCGCTCCCCGAGGGAGGGCACCCGTCGTCGGTGTGCAGCTGCTGGTCGCGACCGGGCCTCAGCGGCCGCGGTCGACGTCGACGAAGTCGATCCGCGCGCCGCCGCGTCCGGCGAGCGCCGACATCACGGTGCGGAACGCGGTGGCCGTGCGACCGCCGCGTCCGATCACCTTGCCGAGATCGTCGGGGTGGACCCGGACCTCGAGGAGCGAGCCGCGTCGCAGCTGCTTGTCGCGGACGGTCACGTCGTCCGGGTGGTCGACGACCCCGCGGACGAGGTGCTCCAGGGCTTCGGGCAGCACGCTGGTCAGGCCTCGCTCTTGCCGGCGTCCTCGGCCGTGATCTCCTCGGCGGCCTCCGCCTGCTCGGCGGCACCCTCCGGAGTCTCGGACGCGGGCACCTCGGCCGGGGTCTCCTCGGCCGGGGGCTCAGCGGGCTTCGGCTCCTCGACCTTCGGCTCCTCGACCTTCGGCTCCTCGGCCTTCGGCTCCTCGGCCTTCGGCTCCTCGGCCTTGTCCTCGGCAGGCGCAGCGGCCTTCTTGGACGCCTTCTTGGTCACCGCGGCGCCCTTGGGCTCCTTCGCGGCGTCCTTGAGGGCCTCGTTGAAGATCTCGGTCTTGTCGCGCTTCGGCTCGGCCACCTTGAGCCGACCCTCCGTGCCCGACAGGCCCTTGTGCTTCTGCCAGTCGCCGGTGATCTTGAGGATGGTCTCGACCGCCTCGGTGGGCTGGGCGCCCACGCCGAGCCAGTACTGCGCCCGCTCGGAGACGACGTCGATGTACGACGGGTCCTCCTTGGGGTGGTACTTGCCGATCTCCTCGAGCACGCGACCGTCGCGCTTCTTGCGCGAGTCGACGACGACGATGCGGTACTGCGGCACCCGGACCTTGCCCAGGCGCTTCAAACGAATCTTGACGGCCACGTCTGTGGTGTCTCCTCGAACGTTGTGTGGTGGTGAGGCCCGTACGCCGGGTGGGGACCAGGCCGAGTTCCTCGATGGGCGGGCGGGCTCCGGATGAGAGGGTCCAGGACCACGCACGACTCAGCGCGCCATTGTGCCAGAGGGCCCTGGGCGGAGCCGAATCCAGGCTGGTGGGCTCAGCCCGCGGTCGCCGCCGCCTTGCGAGCCCGGTACGCCCGGGTCTTCACCTTGTTGCCGCAGCCGTACTCGCACCAGTTCCGCGACCGGTTCTTGGAGTGGTCGTAGTAGGCCCACTCGCACTCGTCCCATGCACAGATCTTCAGGCGCCACCAGACGCCTTCGGCCACCGCCTGGTGGGCGGCGATCGCGATCCGGGCCAGCCCGCCTCGCACCCCCGGATCGGTGGTCGTCAGCTCGGTGCCCTGGGCGGCCCATGTGAGCACCACCGGGAGGTCCGCGAGCGCGTCCGCCAGCTCGGGCAGCGCAGCATCATCGCCGTCGTGGTTGAGCTCGAGCGCCCGTCGCAGCCCGGTGCGCAGCCGGGTCGCCGCCTGCAGATCCTCGGCGGTGGCGCGGCGGGCGCGCGACATCAGACCCTGGTCGACGAGGTAGCGGGTGAGCTCGGTCGGTGAGGAGAGCTCGTCGGTGCCGGTCTCCCGATCGGTGGTGTTGACGAAGTCGCGCACCACAGCGATCGGGCGGGGCACGTCGGGGACAGCTGGCTCCATGTCACTCCTCTGGTCTACGACACCAGCATAGCCCGTTTAGTGGTTGCATCCACGCCGACACCGGCGTAACGTGTTGATTGGTGTCGCAGAGCGCGACCCGCAGGAGGCGAATCACGATGCGGTACGTCGGAGTGGTCATCCAGCAGCTGTGGACCGATCAGCAGGGCGGGCGCGCGCGGGAGCACCACCGGTCGCGGCGCGGCGACGATCTACCCGGTGGTGACCTTCCAGGGTCGGTGCGCCGGCGGCTGCCGTCGCAGCGCCGAGCGCGCGACTGAATCGCAAGCGCCTCAGGCGACGACGCGGCCCCGAAGCAGGATCCGACTGGGCTGCCGCAGCACGCTGAGGTCGGCAACCGGGTCACGGGGGTAGACGACCAGGTCGGCCGGGTCACCCTCATCCAGCCCGGGATGGCCGAGCCACTCCCGCGCCCGCCAGCTCGCTGCCGCCAGCGCCTCGCGGGCCGGGATCCCGATCCGGTGAAGCGCTGCCACCTCGCCCGCGATGTTCCCGTGGCGACTGATGCCGCCGCCGTCGGAGCCGGCGTAGATGGGCACGCCCGCCTCGTACGCCGCCATGATCGTCGTCGGCATCCGCTCGTAGAGACGGTTCATGGTCGCTGCGTAGTCGGGGAAGCGCGCCGCGCCCGCCGCGGCGTGCTCGGGGAACTTGTCCAGCTGCATGATCGTCGGGACGAGCGCCGTGCCCCGCGCCACCATCTCGTCGACCAGGTCCTCGGAGAGGCCGGTGCCGTGCTCGATGCAGTCGATGCCGGCGCGGATCAGGCCGGGCAACACGTCCGGCCCGAAGCAGTGCGCCGTGACCTTCGCACCCTCGGCGTGCGCCGCCTCGATCGCGGCGGCGAACGCATCCGCCGGGAAGCTTGGCGCGAGGTCACTCACGTCGCGGTCGATCCAGTCCCCCACCAGCTTGATCCACCCGTCGCCGTTGCGAGCCTCCTGGGCGGCGTACACCGGCAGCTCGGGCGGCTCGACCTCGTGCGCGTAGTTGCGGATGTATCGCTTGGTCCGCCCGATGTGGCGGCCGCAGCGGATCAACCGCGGCAGGTCGTCCCTCGACTGCACCCAGCGGGTGTCCGCGGCGCTGCCGGCGTCGCGGATCAGCAGTGCGCCACCGTCCCGGTCCTCGACCGCCTGCTGCTCGGTCTCCTCGTCGGTGGTGGCGCCGAAGTCGTCGAGCCCGAGGTGGCAGTGTGCGTCGACCAGTCCGGGGACGACCCATCCCTCGGCGACCGTCTCGGCGCCGGACTGCCGCTCGTAGGTGACTCGCCCGTCGACGACGTACAGGTCGCGCGGCTCACCGTCGGGCAGGACGGGTCCCGACACCCTGATCGCACTCATCCGTCCGACCGTACCGTCGCACCGGCGATCCCTCGCGCAGCACCGGTCTAGCCCGGTTGACGCCCCGGCGGAGCCGGAGCATAGTCGGCGACAGTCCCCCTTCCCCCCGCTCACATGTCCATCACTCAGCGGCCCGGGAGGACCCATGAGACCCAGCACATCATCTGCTCGCCGTCTCGGAACACTCGCAGCCACCGCAACCGCGGTGGCGATCGCAACCACGTTCCTCACACCACCCGCCTCGGCCGCAGAGTGGGACGTCGTCGCCTCCGGCCTCGACAACCCCCGCCAGCTGTCGTTCCGCGGTAGCACCCTGTACGTCGCCGAGGCCGGCC
>NZ_DASUTK010000025.1:0-59824 GCF_036374615.1 Nocardioides sp. | reverse complement strand
GCGCCGCGGACGACCTTCTCCGCGAGGCTCTCGCGCTGTGGCGTGGCCAGCCGTACGGCGACTGGCCGGACGCGGTCGACCTCGACCCGGAGCGGGAGCGGCTCGGGGCCATCCGGGCCCACGTCCTGGAGGCCTTCTGGGAAGCGGAGCTCGCCCTGGGTCGGCACGCCGAAGCGATACCGGAGCTCGGGCGGCTCACCCGCGACGAACCGCTGCAGGAAGGCTGGTGGGCCCTGCATGCGCTGGCCCTCTACCGCAGCGGTCGGCAGGGCGACGCACTGGAGACCCTGCGCAACGCACGGAAGGTGCTCGACGACCAGCTCGGGGTCGAACCCGGCGTCCGGTTGCGCGAGCTCGAACAGGCGATCCTCGACCAGGACCCTGCGCTCGACCTCGCGCCGGCACCAGCGCCGACGCCGGAGCCGCCGCCCGCACCCGCAGTCGGCGCCGTCACCGGCTGCCCCTACAAGGGGCTGGCCCCCTACCAGCTGGACGACGCCCCGGTCTTCCGTGGCCGCGACCGGTTGATCCGCAGCCTGGTGACCGCGCTGGTGGATCACTCGTTGCTGGTGGTGTCCGGGTCCAGCGGGGCCGGCAAGTCATCGGTAGTGCGCGCCGGACTCCTGCCCGCGCTCGGCACCGGCGAGCTGCCTGGCAGCGACCAGTGGCAGCCCGTGGTCGTCGTACCCGGCCGCCGTCCGGTCGACGCGCTCGCTCCGCTGACTGGTGAGGACCCGCCCGAGACCCCGGTGGTGCTGGTCTGCGACCAGCTCGAGCAGCTGTGGTCGGCCGAGGTCTCGGAGGGCGAGCGGGTGGCCTTCCTCGACACCGTGCTCGGTCTGCTGTCCGACGACGTCGCCGCCCGGTGCCTGCTGGTCGTCCGCGGCGACCATGTCGGTCGGCTCGCGGAGCACCCCGACGTGGCGCAGCTGCTGCACGGCGCGTTGGTGATGGTGCCCCCGATGACCGAGACCGAGCTCCGACAGGTTGTCGAGGAGCCCGCCCGGGCTGCCGGACTCTCGGTCGAGCCGGACCTGACCGACGTCGCGGTCAGGGACGTGCTCGGACGATCCGGCGCGCTGCCGTTGCTCTCCACGGCACTGGCCGAGACCTGGGAACGACGACGCGACGGGGTCCTGACGTTGGCCGGCTACCTGGCCAGTGGCGGCGTGACCGGTGCCGTGGCCCGCTCCGCCGAGGCCGCGTACGCCTCGTTGTCCGCACCAGGACAGGAGCTCGCCCGCCGGATCCTGGTCCGGCTGGCCGAGCAGGACGAGCACGGAACCCTGCGCGCACGACGGCTCCCGGCAGCCGAGCTCGCACTGGTCGGCGCCGCCCCGACGGTGACCGAGGAGGTCATCGAGACGCTGACCGCCCGTCGGCTGCTCGCGCGCCACGACGACCGCCTCGAGGTGACCCACGAGGCGCTGCTGGCCGCCTGGCCGCGGCTCACGGCATGGCTCGCCGACGACGCAGTCGGCAGGTCCGTACGCCGCCACCTCGCCCCCGCCGCGATCGAGTGGGACGCCAACGGCCGACCCGACGACGAGCTCTACCGCGGGACCCGACTCGAGGCAGCCGCCGAATGGGCGGCCGATCCCGACTCCGGTCCCACCGAGGTCGAACGCGCCTTCGTCGAGGCGAGTGTCGCCCGAGCACAGGCCGAGCTGGCGCTCGCCCAGTTCCGCGCCAACGTCGAGGCGGCGGGCCGGCGCCGGATCCGGCGGCTCGCCGTCGTGCTGGCGGCTGCCCTGGCACTGGCTCTGGCCTCCGCCGCGGTGGCCGTCGGGTACCAACGGACCGCCGCCGAGCGCGCGAACCAGGCCCGAGCCGCGGGGACGGTGGCCGACGCCAATCGCCTGGCCGCTCTCTCGTCCTCTGCGCGGTCGCTCGACCTCTCGCTGCTGCTCGCGGCGGCTGCGGTCCGCACCGCCGACACACCAGCGACCCGCGACGGACTCCTCAACGCCTTGGTCGAGCACCGGCGGGCCACGGAGGTGCACCAGCTCGCGCTGGAGGGTATCCAGGAGACGGCGCTGAGTGAGGACGGTCGCACCTTGATGGTCGTGGTGCCTGGTGGCTCACCACAGGTGCTGCTCTGGCACCCAGGGGAGCCCACACCCCCGATGGCCGTGGACAACTTCTGGCCGACGAACATCGCAGTCTCCGCTGACGGATCGATCCTCGTCGCGTCGGGTGGCGACAACGACGGGCAGAACGGGCTCTTCACCTACACGGGTCAGGGCGACCCCCTGCGGCACATCGGTGTCGCGAAGCTCGGTGGGTGGCCGCTCGCTGTGACTTTCACCCCCTCCGGGGAGCTGTTGGTGCTCTCTGGTGCTCGACGAGGCTGGGCGGGCATCCACGGCTCCCTGACCGAAGTCGACCCCACGACCGGAGTCGTGACCCAGCGAGGGTGGGTCGGCCACACCCGGACGACAGATCAGGACATCGCAGCCTCGTTCAGTGCCGACGGAACCGGGCTGGTCGTGAGCGGTCTCGATGTGCCCGTGGCGTGGTACCACGACCTGTCGACGGGTCGCACGACCCGACTGGCCCTGCGTGAACGCGACGCGGCCAGCCTCCGGTTCGTCGCCCTGCCCGACGGAGTCGCCCAGCTATGGTCCGACGGGGCCATCACCCGGTTCGGCGCGCGCGGACGCGTCCTCCAGGACCTCGATGTCCATCGGGCCGCCGTCCGCGACGTCCGCGTGCTTCCCGGCGGTGCCACCGCGGTGACCACAGGGGACGACGGGCAGGTGGTGCTCTGGGACATCGACCGACCGAGAGATCGCTGGTTGTTCGGCGAGTCGCTCGAGGGACACGCGGGACCCGTGGTGCAGGCGGAGGTGTCGTCGGACGCTCGCTCGCTGCTCACGGCCGCCGCCGATGGTCAGGTCGTGCAGTGGGACCTGACCCCCGATGCGGGCCTTCTGGGGTCGAGCTACCCCGGCCTCGAAGGGCGGTACGTCTCGAACCGGATCGAGGTGATCGAGCCGGGTCGTCTGGCAGTCGCCCCGACCCGCCCGCTCTCGCACTTCGCACGCGGGTTCACGGAGACACCCGGGCCGGACACGCTCGACGTGGCAGCCGTCTTCTTCGACCCCGGGAGCGGGCAGGTGCTGGAGGAGGTGGACGTCGGGGACACCGTCGAATCCGTCTTCGGCTCGTCGGTGTCCGTCAGCCCTGACCGTCAGAAGGTCTCGGTGACCACAATCCTCGGAGCCACGGTCCTGGACGCGAAGACGCGGGAGGTGCTCGGTCGGGTGGAGGTTCCCCGGTCCGGTCTGAGCGACTCGACCTGGAGCCCCGACGGCTCACGGCTGATCCTTGCCAGCGAGACCTTCCTCAGCGGCGCCGCCCTCGGGCGGCTCGCGGTGGTCGACCCCGACACGTGGGAGATCGAGAGGATGGTGCCTCTGACGGTCGGAACACCACAGGTCCTGGAATGGAGCCCGGACGGACAGACACTGGCGGTGGGACTGAACTTCACGGCGTCCGTGGCCGTGCTGGACCGAGAGCTGGGCGGAGAGCGCACCATCGAGCTCGGTCCGGGAGGGGACGTCTTCGACCTGTCCTTCTCACCCGACGGCCGCTACCTGGCCGCGGGTCGAACCGGCGGGGTGCTCACCGTGCTGGACACCCGGACGTGGAAGCCGCTGCGCGAGTCCGTCGGGTTGCACGCCGAGCCCATCACCGACGTCGAGTGGCTGCCCGACAGCACCTCGGTCCTGACCAGCGCCCGGGACGAGGTGGTCTCGCTGTACGACGTGGAGCAGGACTTCGTGGGCGGCAGCAGGTTGCCCGCGTCCACGCGGCCGGGTGACGGCTTCACCTTCCTGCTGCCGTTCCCCGACAGCGAGGTGGCCGTCTTCAACGAAGGCGGCCCCGGGCACGTCTACCCGCTCGACCCGGCTCGCTGGCTGGCCCTGGCGTGCGACGTGGCCGGGCGGGACCTGACCCATGCCGAGTGGAACAGGTACCTGCCCGGCACGCCGTACCGGCGGGTGTGCGACCTCGGTTAGCAACCCGGGCCCTGCTGAAGCGCGCGGGGCACGTTCTCTCCGAGGTGGCAGCGATTCCACGAGTCGTGGATGTGCTGCGTGGCCCAGAACTGCTCGCGGAAACGCTTCTCCCACGGGTCGCCCTCGTAGGCCTGCCCCTTGCGGGCCAGGACCTCGGCCTCCATCTGGAGCTGCTTCTGGGACTTGACGTGGTCGGTGGCCCCCTCGGCGGGGACCTCTCCACACCCCACGAGCGGGGCACCCAGCACTGCCATCGCGATCAGGGTGACGACGGTGCGAGCGGTGAATGACTTCTGCATGGTGACTCCTCTGTCCGCCGGGCGTCTCCCGGCACTGGGAGGAGCAGAGCGCGCGACGGTTGTGAGGTCGGCCGGGCGCGGTTGTGGTTCGGTTGTGGTCGCCCGTGGGCGCTACCAGTTGGCGGGCGCGTCGCTGGCCGGGAACGACTGCAGACCCCACTCCTCGACGATGTCCGGGATCGGCGCCGGGGCGGCGCGGGTCAGGAGCCGGTCCCTACGGATCGCGCGGGCGGCGGGAGTGCGGTGCCGGCTCAGGTCGGGTCGCCCCTTCTCCCGCGTCAGCGTCCCGGCCGCCGCCAGGGTGCCGACGGTGAGGATGGTGACGGTCATGATCGCCGTACCGACGATCCAGATCAGGTATCCGCTCATCGCAGTACACTCCTTCCGTGTACTTCAAGAACGCTACGCATAGCGTATTGTATTCCATCCCCCGCGCATGAGTTCCACGACGAAGCACCCCGGTCGCCCGCGGCAGCCGGACGTGGACGCCCGGCTGGGCTCCGCCGTCCTCTCCCTGCTGCGATCCGGCGGCCCCGCTGCAGTCACCGTGGAAGCGGTCGCCGCTGCGTCGGGGGTCGCCAAGACGACGATCTACCGCCGCCACGCGAACCGCGCGGAGCTGCTCCGTGCAGCCCTGCGTGACGCCGTCGGCACGCCGGAGCCGGTGCCCGACGGCACCGTCCGCGACAAGCTCCGGTTCGCCCTCGACCGGACCTGGAGCCAGATGGCAGACATCCTCGGCCCGGGTGGCCTCGCCGCGATCGTGATGGACGCCGATCCCGAGTTCACGGACCTGTTCCGCGCGACGCTGCGGCCGTACGACGACGCCCTCGCAGCCCGGATCCGGGAGGACTCACAGGCGGGGCTGCTCCGCGCGGACGTCGACGCCGAGGCCGTCGTCAGCCTCCTGGTCGGTGCCTACCTGGGCGAGCTGGTCCGCCGCGGACGGGTCGACAGCCAGTGGATGGACCGCTGCCTGGACCTGATGTGGGCGGCCCTCGCGCGATCGAGCGACTGAGCCGCCCCTGGGGCCGGGCCCTAGGCTGACGTCGCACATGACACGCGCCCCCGCGGACGGCTGGAGGAAGGTCTGTTGCTAGCCCTGGTGCTCGCGCACTTCCTGGCGGCGGCCTGCGCACCGGCTCTGGTCAGGATCCTGGGGCCGCGCGCCTTCCTGCTCCTCGCGCTGGTACCGGCTGCGGCCGCGGGATGGGCGCTGACCTGGACGAGCCGGATGGCCGACGGAGTGGTCACGACCGAGGTGGTCGACTGGGTGCCGGCGCTCGACCTGGACCTCGCGTTCGCCATGGGATCGCTCCAGTGGGTGATGGTGCTGGTCGTCGCCGGCATCGGCGCGCTCGTGCTGCTCTACTGCACCTGGTACTTCGACGCCGACGAGGCCGGACTCGGTGCTTTCGCCGGCCACTTCGTCGCCTTCGCCGGCTCCATGCTGGGCCTGGTCCTCGCCGACGATCTGTTGCTCCTGTACGTGTTCTGGGAGCTGACCACGGTCTTCTCCTACCTCCTGATCGGGCACGACCCCGCGAAGCGCGCGGGCCGCGCGGCGGGGTTGCAGGCGTTGGTCGTGACCACATTCGGCGGCCTCGCGATGCTGGTCGGCGTCCTCGTCCTCGGCACCCGGGCAGGCACGTTCCGGATCAGTGAGCTGCTGGCGGACCCGCCGTCCGGGACCGCCGTCACCGTCGCCGTCCTGCTGATCCTGCTCGGCGCGATCAGCAAGTCCGCACTGTTCCCCTTCCACTTCTGGCTGCCCGCCGCAATGGCGGCGCCGACGCCGGTCAGCGCCTACCTGCACGCGGCCGCCATGGTGAAGGCCGGTGTCTACCTCGTCGGGCTGCTGGCACCCGCGTTCGCCGACGTGCCCGGGTGGCGAGGCGTCCTGCTGTCCTTGGGCGTCTACACGATGCTGCTGGGTGGCTGGCGAGCGCTGCGCCAGTACGACATCAAGCTGCTGCTCGCCTACGGCACGGTCAGCCAGCTCGGGTTCCTGCTGGTCGTGGTCAGCATCGGCACCCGGGCAGCCGCGCTGGCGGGGCTGGCCATGCTGATCGCGCACGCCCTCTTCAAGGCGACGCTCTTCCTGGTGGTCGGCATCGTCGACCGTCGGACGGGTACCCGAGACATCCGTCAGCTCTCAGGGCTCGGCCGGTCCGCGCCCCTCCTGCTGGGCGTCACGGTCCTCGCCGGTGCCTCGATGGCCGGAGTCCCGCCGCTGGCCGGCTTCGTCGCCAAGGAGAGCATCTACGGCGCCCTGATCGACATCGCCCGCCATGGAGAAGGCACCGGTCTGGGAACCGCCGCGGGCTGGATCGTGCTGGCTGGCGTCGTGCTCGGCTCCGCGCTAACGGTCGCCTACACGGCGCGGTTCGTGTGGGGCACCTTCGCCACCAAGCCGGACGCTGACCGCCTCCCGGCCGGTCGGACCCCGACCGGGATGCTCGCAGCACCACTGCTGCTCGCCGTCGCATCACTGGTGCTGGGATTCCTCGGCGCGCCGGAGACCGCGCTGCTGGCGCCGCAGGCCGACCGGTTCCCCGCTGGTGATCACCTCGAGTCGCTGGCGCTGTGGCACGGACCGGGGCTCGCCCTGGCGCTGTCGACGGTCTCGCTCGGGGTGGGGCTGCTGCTGTTCTGGAGGCGTGCGTCGTTCGCGTCGCTGCAGTCCGCCGTCAAGCAGGCCTGGAGTGCCGAGCGCGGCTACCTCACCCTGGTACGGATCCTGGACCGCACGGCCGTCGAGGTCACGAGCCTCACGCAGCGGGGCTCGGTGACGACGTACGTCGGCGTGATCCTGATGGTCGTGGTGCTGCTGCCGGGGACCGCCTTGCTGGCAGCGTCCGCCGGTGGCAGCTACTCCGTGATCGGCTGGGACAACGCGGGCCAGGTGGCGGTCGCGGCGATCATCGTGGTCGCCGCGGTGCAGACGACCCGGTCGCGACGCCGCCTGAAGGCGGTCGTGCTGGTGGGCGTCACCGGCTACGGAACCGCGTTGCTGTTCCTGCTGCACGGAGCCCCCGACCTGGCGCTCACGCAGGTGCTCGTCGAGACCGTCACGCTGGTGGCGTTCGTCCTGGTGCTCCGCAGGTTGCCCGAGTACTTCAACGACACACCGCTGACCCGGCGCCGCTACTGGCGGGCGGCGATCGGCTCGGCCGTGGCGGCGGTGGTGGCGGGGATCATGATCCTCACCACCGGCGCACGCACCGAGACCCCCGTGTCGGCTGCGTTCCCCCGCGAGGCAGTGGCCTTCGGCGGAGGCAAGAACATCGTCAACGTGACGCTGGTGGACATCCGCGCCTGGGACACGCTGGGCGAGATCTCGGTCCTGGTCGCGGCCGCCACCGGGGTCGCCAGCCTGGTGTTCCTCCGCACCCGCCGCGCGGGGGTGCACCGCGTGGACCCCAACGCCCTGTCGGCCGCTGCCGACCAGACCCCCACCCATCCCCCGCGACGGATCTGGTTGCCCGCCAGTCGGACCCTCGCACCCGATCGACGCTCCATCATCTTCGAGGTCGTCACCCGCCTGGTCTTCCACACGATCGTGGTGTTCTCCCTCTTCCTGCTCTTCTCGGGGCACAACAGTCCCGGCGGCGGGTTCGCCGCCGGCCTCGTGACCGGTCTGGCTCTGGTGGTGAGGTACCTCGCCGGAGGCCGGTACGAGCTCGACGAGGCGGCACCCGTCGACGCCGGCGCACTGATGGGAACAGGGTTGTTCATCGCCGCACTGTCGGGACTCGCGCCGCTCGCTTTCGGTGGCGCGGTCCTGCAGAGCGCCCTGATCGACCTGCACCTGCCCGTCGTCGGCGACATCCACCTGGTGACCTCGGTGTTCTTCGACGTGGGGGTGTACGTGCTCGTGGTGGGCCTGGTGCTCGACCTGTTGCGCAGCCTGGGTGCCGGGATCGACCGGCAGATCGTGGGCGAGCTGCAGACCGACGCTGCAGAGCTGGAGGAGGCGACGTGACGGCGAGTCTCTCCCTGATCCTCGCGGCCTCCGCGATGATCGGCTGTGGCATCTACCTGGTCCTGGAACGCAGCCTCACGCGGGTCCTCGTCGGGGTCGTCATGCTCGGCAACGGCGTCAACGTCCTGTTCCTGATCTCCGGTGGACCTCCGGGGCGAGCGCCGATCGTGGACGAGAGCGACGCGTCGGCCATGAGCGACCCGCTCCCCCAGGCGCTCGTGCTGACGGCGATCGTCATCAGCCTGGCCACGGCCGCGTTCGTCCTCGCGATGGCCTACCGGAGCTGGCAGCTCACCGGTCACGACGACGTGCAGGACGACGTCGAGGACCGGGCGATCCGTCGGCTCGCCGCTGCCGATGCCGCGTCCGACAGCTACGACCTCTCCAGCGGGGAAGGAGAGGGCGAGCTCGAGATGCCCGAGGAGGAGGGGAGTCCGGCATGACCTGGCTGGTGCCGCTTCCCGTGATCCTCCCCCTGCTGGGCGCTGGACTCACGCTCATGCTCGGGCGACGGCCGCGACTCCAACGGGCCGTGAGCACGACCGTGCTGAGCGCCGGAGTCGTCGTCGCCGCGACCCTGGTGTACGAGACCGACCGGAACGGACCCCAGGTGTTGTGGATCGGCGCCTGGAGGGAGCCGCTGGGCATCTCGCTGGTGGCCGACCGGCTGTCTGCCCTGATGCTGCTGGTGTCGACGGTGGTCACCCTCGCCGTGCTCGTGTACTCCATCGGCCAGGGCATGACCGGCAACGAGCGCGACACCCCGCTGACGATCTACCACCCCACCTTCCTGGTCCTCGCCGCGGGGGTCTCGAACGCGTTCCTGGCCGGCGACCTGTTCAACCTGTTCGTCAGCTTCGAGATGCTGCTGTTCGCGAGCTACGTCCTGCTCACGCTCGGCGGCACCGGCGCGCGGATCCGGGCCGGCACGATCTACGTGATCGTCAACGTCGTCTCCTCGATGCTGTTCCTCATCTCCATCGCAGCCGTGTACTCCGCCACCGGCAGCCTCAACCTCGCACAGCTCGCCGTCCGGATCGACAGCCTGCCGTCCGAGCTGAGCCTCGTGCTGCAGCTGCTGCTCCTCACGACGTTCTCGATCAAGGCCGCGGTCTTCCCGTTGTCCTTCTGGCTTCCGGACAGCTACCCCACGGCCCCGGCGCCGGTCACCGCAGTGTTCGCCGGCCTGCTCACCAAGGTCGGTGTCTACGCGATCATCCGGTCCCAGACCCTGCTGTTCCCCGAGAGTCCGCTCACCGACCTGCTGCTGTGGGCCTCCCTCCTCACCCTGGTCATCGGCATCCTCGGGGCGGTCGCACAGACCGACATCAAGCGGATGCTCTCGTTCACCCTCGTGAGTCACATCGGCTACATGCTCTTCGGTATCGCTCTCGGCACCGCGACCGGCTACGCGGGCGCCGTCTTCTACGTCGCGCACCACATCACCATCCAGACCACGCTCTTCCTGGTGCTCGGGCTCGTCGAGCGCCGCGGCGGCAGCACCAGCCTGATCAGACTGGGTGGCCTCGCCCGGCTCTCGCCCGTCATCGCCGTGCTGTTCTTCGTGCCCGCCATGAACCTGGCCGGCATCCCTCCGATGTCCGGCTTCCTCGGGAAGGTCTCCCTCGCCCAGGCCGGGATCGACGTCGGCAGCCCGCTGGCGTACGGCGTGGTCGCGGCCGGCATGCTGACCAGCCTGCTGACGCTGTACGCCGTCGCCAAGGCCTGGAACCTCGCCTTCTGGCGCACGCCGGAGCAGGCTCACGAGATGGCGCGAACGCTGTCGGACCGTCAGCTCCCCGGGGCGCTCGAGGTGATCGAGCACCGAGACCACGTGCACATCGGGTCGGGGACGTTCGGGAGCCGTGACACGGACGAGGCGCGCAGCATCCTGGACGAGGACGACGGCAGCAACCAGGACCTCCACCAGCTCAGCCGGCAGGGCCTGCTCCCGACCCGCCTCCCCCGCACCATGGTCGGTGCCACCGGCGGCCTGGTGGCCGTGAGTCTCTCCCTCACCGTCGTGGCCGGGCCGCTGTTCGGCTTCACCCAGCAGGCCGCGGACGACCTGCTCGATCGCGACGTCTACATCGACGCGGTCCTGCCCGAGGACTCACGATGAGCCAGACACGGGCGAGTGAGGCAGGCACGGCGCGTCGGTCCCAGCGGCTCCGCGGACTCCAGCTCCCCGCCCTCGCCTGGTTGACCGCGGTGTGGGTCGCGCTGTGGGGTCAGCTGTCGCTGTTCGTGGTCGTCAGCGGTGCACTCGTCGCCGTGAGCGTGTGTCTGGTGTTCCCGCTGCCGCGACTGCCGATGGGGCTCCGCGTCCACCCCGTGCACCTGTGCTGGCTGGTGCTCCGCTTCCTGGCAGACGTTGTCGTTGCGAGCGCCCAGGTCTCGTGGACGACGCTGCAGCTCCGTCGTACCCCACGCAACGCGGTGATCGAGGTCGACCTGCGGACCGAGTCGGACCTGATCCTGACCGTGGTCGGCGAGATGGTGTCGCTGGTGCCCGGCAGCCTCGTGGTCGAGGCGCGCCGGTCGACCCACACCCTCTTCCTCCACGTGCTCGACGCGCGTGACGAAGCGGGGGTAGAGAAGATGCGCCGCGAGGTGGACGCGCTCGAGCGCCGCGTCGCGCGCGCGCTCGAAGTGGGACTGCGGCCGGGCCAGGAGGCGTCGCCATGAACGTGATCCTGATCGTCTGTGGCGCGATCCTGGCCTGCTCCGCGCTGCTGCTCGTTGTGCGCATCTCGCTCGGGCCTACGATGCTGGACCGGATCGTCGGTCTGGACGCGCTCGTCGCCGTCGTGATCTGCGGGCTCGCTCTGGAGGCCGCCGTGCACCAGCACACGACTACGCTGCCGATACTCGTGGTGCTCTCGTTGCTGGGATTCGTCGGGGCAGTGAGCGTCGCGAGGTTCTCGCCCGGCAGCGATGACGTGGAGGAGGAGCGACCATGAGCTGGTCGAGCATCGCCGACGCTGCCGCGGCGGCCTGCCTGGTGCTGGGCGCCCTGCTCACGCTGGTCGCGGCGATCGGGATCCTCCGGTTCCCCGACGTCCTGACTCGGATGCACTCGGCGACCAAGCCCCAGGTGCTCGGCCTGCTGGTGATCGTGCTCGGCCTCGGCCTCCGGCTGCGGGAGCCCGCCACGGTCGGGCTGCTCCTGATGGTGGCGGTGTTCCAGCTCCTGACCTCGCCGATCGCGAGCCACATGGTCGGCCGCGCGTCGTTCCGCGCGGGTCAGGTACGACGGGACCTGCTGGTCGTCGACGAGCTCACGGAGGTGCTGTCGGACGCCGACGGGAAGGGAGCGGGCTGATGTATCGCGAGGTGGGGGCATGGTCGGAGGCCGACCCGCCACCGGGATCGGTGGTGGTCGGCTACAACGGTCGGGACCACAGTCGCGAGGCCCTGATGTGGGGGGCGCAGGAAGCGGTCCAGCAAGGGGCGCCACTGCTCGTGGTGTTCGCCGCGAACTATCCGGGGATGAACGTCGATCCCGGACCGGGGCTGTTCGAGCGCGACCCGGGCGCGCTGGACGCGGCGTACGACGTGACCGGTCGCGGCGTCGCCGAGGTCATGGCTGCCTATCCGGGGCTGTGGGTGGCCGGCGCGACCGAGGTGACCAGCGCGGCGCAGGCCATGACGGCGGCGAGCAAGGAGGCCACGCTCGTCGTCCTCGGGAGCCGTGGCTACGGGCGCGTCGCCGGCGCTCTCCTCAACTCGGTCGGGTTCGCGGTCGCCGCGCGCGCCGCGTGTCCGGTGATCGTCGTCAAGGACGGAACTGCCGCGCGCCCGGCCGGGCCTGAGCACCGGGTCGTCGTCGGCACCGACGGCTCCGCACCGGCCGGAGCGGCGGTGCGCTTCGCCGCCGACCGCGCTGCCGCTGCCGTGGCGACGCTGGAGATCCTGACGTGCACCGGCGGCCACCTGGTCGACAACGTCGATGAGCGCGAGCTCCGGGCGAGTGCGGCCCAGATCGCCGAGTCAGCGGCCGACCAGCTGCGCGGGAGCCATCCGGGGCTCCACGTCACGACGCGCGTCGAGGACTGTCCCGCAGAGCTCGCCCTCCTCGGCGCCGCGAGTGACGCCGGCCTGGTCGTGGTCGGCACCCGCGGCCGAGGAGCGTTCGAAGGAATGTTCCTCGGCTCGGTCAGCCATGCGGTGATCCACGGCGCCGACTGCGCGGTCGCGATCGTCGATGAGGGGCAGGCATGACGCCGATTCTGGGTACGTTGGCCGGCATGACCCACCTGGGACTGCCCGAGGGCATCCGTGCCTGCCTCTTCGACCTGGACGGCGTGCTCACCGACACCGCCGCGGTTCACCGAGCGGCGTGGCGCGAGGTGTTCGACGACGTGCTGGCCGCCCGCGGTCAACCACCGTTCACCGACCAGGACTACCTGCAGTACGTCGACGGGAAGCGCCGAGCCGACGGGGTACGCGACTTCCTGGCGTCGCGCGGCATCACTCCACCGGAGGGGTCACCCGAGGACCCACCCGAGGCCGACACCGTCGCCGGGATCGGCAACCGGAAGAACGTGCTGCTGCTCGAACGGCTCGACCGGGAAGGAGTAACGGTCCTGCCGGGCACGACCGCCTACTTGACGGCGGTCCGTGAGGCGGGCCTGCGTACCGCGGTCGTCACCTCCTCGGCCAACGGGGCCCAGGTGATCCGCGCCGCCGGCTTCGAGGACCTCGTGGAGGAGCGGGTGGACGGACTGGTCGCCGAGCGCGAGGGCCTGCCCGGCAAGCCTGCACCCGACACCTTCCTGGCGGCCGCCCGCCTGCTCGGAACCGAGCCTGCGGCCGCGGCGGTCTTCGAGGACGCGCTCGCGGGAGTCGCGGCCGGGCGTGCCGGCGGCTTCGGGTTCGTGGTGGGCGTCAACAGCGGCGACCAGGCCGACGGTCTGCGCGACAACGGTGCGGACGTCGTCGTGGACGACCTGTCGGGCCTGTTGGACGCGTCGTGATCAGCGACGACGAGGAGTGGGTGGGCCCGTTCCTGGTCGAGCCGTGGCACCTGCGCACCTCTCGGCTCGACCCGTCGGACCTGCGGGCGACGGAGTCGCTGTTCGCCCTGTCGAACGGGCACATCGGCTTGCGCGGCTCACTCGAGGAGGGCGAACCGAACGTCGTGCCGGGCACCGACATCAGCGGCTACTACGAGGAACGTCCGTTGCCGCACGCCGAGTCGGCGTACGGCTTCCCGCAGTCCGGCCAGACGATCGTCAACGTGACCGACGGCAAGCTGATCCGGCTGCACGTCGGTGACTCGCCGTTCGACCTGCGGTACGGGCGCGTCTGGTCGCACGAACGCGCCCTGGATCTGCGGGCGGGCGTGCTCGAACGACGGACCGAGTGGACCGCGCCCAACGGCACGAGCGTCCGGGTCACCTCGCGTCGGCTGGTCTCCTTCGCCGAGCGGGTGCTCGCGGCGATCTTCTACGAGGTCGAAGCGCTGGACGAGGGGTTCTACGCCGCTGTCCAGTCCGACCTGTTGGCGAACGACGGCGCCGCGCGAGTCTCCCGCGACCCGCGCGACTCCGCACCGCTGGACAAGCCGCTGAAGGGTGAGCTCCACGACAGCCGGGACCTCCGGGCGGTCCTGGTGCACCGGACCGCACGCAGCCGGCTGCGGGTCGCGGCCGGCATGGACCATCTCCTCGAGCTCCCCGACGGCGCGGTCACCACGATGGAGGCGGACAAGGACCTCGCCCGGCTCACGGCGACCTGCAAGCTCCAGCCGGGACAACGACTGCGCGTGGTCAAGCTGCTCGCCTACAGCTGGTCGAGCCGGCGCTCGCCGGCCGCCCTTCGGGACCAGGTCGACGCGGCGCTCGCGGTCGCGAAGCTCGCGGGCTGGGACGAGCTGGCGGCGCAGCAGCGGGAGTACCTCGACCGGTTCTGGGAGCGCAGCGACGTGGAGGTCGAGGGCGATCCTGCGTTGCAGCAAGCCGTGCGCGTCTCGATGTTCCACGTCCTGCAGGCGGGCGCTCGGACGGAGTCGCAGGCGATTCCCGCCAAGGGCCTGACCGGGCCGGGGTACGACGGACACGCCTTCTGGGACACCGAGACGTTCGTGCTGCCCATGCTGACCTACACCGCGCCGGAGGCCGCCAAGGGCGCGCTCACCTGGCGGCACGAGACGTTGCCGATCGCCACCGCCCGCGCGTCCGAGCTCGGGTTGGAAGGTGCGGCGTTCCCGTGGCGCACCATCCACGGCGAGGAGTGCTCCGGGTACTGGCCCGCAGGTACCGCCGCCTTCCACGTCAACGCCGACATCGCCGACGCGACGGCGCGCTACGCCGCGGCCACCGGCGACGAGGAGTTCGCGAGCACGCTCGGGGCCGACCTGCTCGTGTACACCGCCCGGCTGTGGGCGTCGCTCGGCCAGTTCACGTCCGAGACGTGCTTCCGGATCGACGGTGTCACGGGGCCGGACGAGTACACCGCCGTGGTCGACGACAACGTCTACACCAACCTGATGGCCCAGCAGAACCTGCGGGCCGCGGCCGATGCGTGCGAGCGGTGGCCCGACACCGCCGAGAGACTCGACGTCAGCGAGGACGAGGTGCGCACCTGGCGAGCCGCCGCCGATGCCGTGCGCCTGCCGTACGACGAGCTGCTCGGTGTCCATCCCCAGTCCGAGGACTTCACGCAGCACGGTGAGTGGGACTTCGCCGGGACCGCGCCGGAGGACTACCCGCTGCTGCTGCACTACCCGTACTTCCAGCTGTACCGCAAGCAGGTCATCAAGCAGGCGGACCTCGTCCTGGCGATGCACCTCCGCGGAGACGCGTTCACACCGGAGGAGAAGGAACGGAACTTCGCGTACTACGAGGCCCGCACGGTCCGCGACTCGTCGCTGAGCGCCGCGCCGCAGGCCATCATGGCCGCCGAGGTGGGCCACCTCGACCTGGCCCACGACTACTGGGCCGAGGTCGCCTTCACCGACATCCTCAACCTCCACGAGAACGTGGACGACGGCATGCACATCGCCGCGGCGGCGAGCACCTGGGCGGTGGCGGTCTCCGGCTTCGGTGGGATGCGCGACCACTCCGGCCGGATCACGTTCGCCCCCCGGCTGCCGCCGAGACTGTCCCGGCTGCGCTTCCGGATGATGGTCCGGGACAGGACGCTGGAGGTGGACGTCCACCGCGTCGACGACACCGGCGACCCCGGGGAGACGACGACCGCGGCCGCGACGTACCGGCTGCTCAGCGGCGACCCGTTCGAGACGTCTCACCACGGGCGACCGGTGCGGTTCGAGGCCGGCGTGCCGGTGACGCTTCCCGTTCCTCCGCCGCCGTCGGTGGAGAAGGTGTCGCAGCCCGAGGGTCGTCCGCCGTTCCGTCGCCCCTGACGACGTGGGGCCGCTCTCGACAGGCGAGACCACGTCCGTCGACTCGATTTGCGGTTCCCGGTGACCTATGGTCGACACATGATCGGGTATCGGACGACACGGGCGGACTCCGCCGAGCCGTCCCACCTGCCCTCGGGCGCGGCGCTGCTGGCGTTGCAGCTCAGCGAAGTCGCCCGAGGGATCCGCGGACTCGACGTGCTGCGTCGCAGCGTCGACCGCGCTCCGCCCGGCTGGGCCTGACCTCCCCCAACACCCGCCGCGGCACGGCCGCGGCGTGCGCCTGCGCGCACGAAGCACATCTGAGGACAGGACCCTGACATGACCATCCACGCATCTGTATCCCGCGACGTCCCGGAGCTCTCCGCCGAGCTGAGGGACCAGTTCGACACCGCGCTCACGACCGCCGCCGCGCGCCGGGAGCGTCAGCTCGCCGAGCTGCCGCCCACCCATGGTGACCTCGTCGCCGCGGCCCACCGTGAGAGCGTCACCCGGATCCTCTCCGAGATCCGTGCGGCGCAGGAACGCCTGGCGACCGGCAGGTTCGGTCGCTGCGAGGGCTGCGCCGCCGCGATCCCGGCCGAGCGGCTCGACCTGCGACCGTGGACGACGCTGTGCGTCGCCTGCGCTCCACGGGCATGAACCGGCCACGCGAGGTGGCGGTGGTGGGAGCCGGCGTCGTCGGCCTCGCCACCGCCTGGTTCCTGCAGCAACGTGGCGTCTCGGTCACCGTCTACGACCGCGACCGGGTCGCCGCCGGCGCCTCGTGGGGCAATGCAGGCTGGCTCACCCCGGCCATCGCCACGCCGCTCCCCGAGCCGGCGGTGCTGCGCTACGGCCTTCGCACGGCACTGATGCCGTCGTCTCCCGTCTACGTCCCGCCGCGCGCCGACCCCCAGCTGTGGCGGTTCCTGGTGGGCTTCGCGCGCCACTGCACGAATCGGCGGTGGAAGCGGGCCATGGCGGCCTACGCGCCCCTCAACCGGATCGCGCTGGACGCGTTCGACGAGCTAGGCGAGGGCGGCGCCGTACCGCGACCCCGCGAGGCCGCGCCGTTCCTCGTCGGCTTTTCGAGCGACGCGGCGCGCGCGGCGATGGTCGCGGAGCTGGAGCACATCCGCCAGGTCCAGCCGGTCGACTTCGACCTGGTCACCGGAGACCGGGCGCGCAAGCTCGAACCGGCGTTGTCGTCGAGGATCCGCGCCGCAATCCGGCTCCAGGGCCAGCGGTACGTCAATCCGCCCGAGTTCGTGCACGCGCTCGCCGACGCCGTGGTCGGCAACGGAGGCAAGCTGCACCAGGCGTCGCGGGTGCGGCGGGTCCGGGAGCTCGGAAGCTGCGTGCTGGTGGAGACCGGGCCGCGGCTGGTCCAGCGTTACGACGCGGTGGTGCTCGCCACCGGCGCGGCCCTCGGCGACCTCGCGGCCGACTTCGGCGTACGCCGACAGGTGCAGGCCGGACGCGGCTACTCGTTCAGCGTCGAGAGCCGCTACCTGCCCGCGGGCCCGCTGTACTTCCCGGCGGAGCGGATCGCGTGCACCCCCCTCGACACGCCGACCGGCCCCCGGCTCCGGGTCGCCGGGATGATGGAGTTCCGCGGGGCCGACGAGCCGCTCGACCCTCGTCGGATCAAGGCGATCGTCGACGCGACCGGACGGCTGATCGCAGGCGCGGACCTCGACCGTCGGCACGACGAGTGGGTCGGGTCGCGGCCCTGCACCACCGACGGGCTCCCGCTGATCGGCGCGACCAGCTCCTCGCGCGTGCACGTCGCCGGCGGTCACGGCATGTGGGGAGTGACTCTCGGGCCCGTCACCGGCAAGCTCCTCGCCGAGCAGATCGTCACCGGGACCCGTCCGGCGGCGCTGGCGCCCTTCGACCCCACGCGCTAGCCGGCCAGCGGTGATCCGCGGCCCACGGACCGCGGCGCCGGTGCCGTGGGTCAGCGCTGGTCGGCAGGTACGCCGCGGACGCCGGCGTCGGTGAGCCGGGCCTCCTCGACGGCGCGCGCCTCGAGCTCGGCCCGCCGGGTCTCCTCGATCATCGCGCGCGCCGCGTCGTAGGCCCCGGGATCGGACACGAGGTCGGCAGCGCCGTGGCGCAACCGTGCCAGCGCGGAACGGGCGAAGATCTGCTGCTCGGTGGTGGTCCGCTCCGAGCGGCCGCGACCGAGGAAGGAGACCGCCCAGTGGAGCAAGGCGGTCACGCGGTTCTTGAAACCGGTGATGTAGATGAGGTGGAGCCCGAGCCACATCAGCCAGGCCACCACGCCCTTGAGTCGCAGCCTGCCGATCATCGCGACCGCGTTGAAGCGGCTGATGATCGCCATCGAGCCCTTGTCGAAGTACTTGAACGGCGGTTGCGGGGCCTTCCCGCGGAGTCGACCGTCGATCTCCCTGGCGGCGTACCTGGCGCCCTGGATGGCGACCTGGGCGACGCCTGGCAGGTTGTCGAGGGCGATCATGTCGCCGACCACGAACACCTCGGGGTGACCGGGCAGCGTGAGGTCGGGGTTGACCGCGATCCGGCCTGCGCGGTCCAGCGGCGCCCCGGTCTGCTCCGACAGCGTCTCGCCGAGCGGGTTCGCCTGCACGCCCGCGGCCCAGATCTTGGTGACCGCCGCGATCTGCTCGGTACGTCCGTCCTTGTACTTCACCTCGATGCCGCGCTCGTCCACATCGGTCACCATCGCGCCGAGCATCACCTCGACCCCGAGCTTCTCGAGCTCGCGCTGGGTCGCGGCGCCGAGCTTGGCACCGAACGGCGGCAGCACCTGCGACGCGGCGTCGACCAGGATCACGCGTGCCTTGTGGGTCTGGATCGCGCGGAAGTCCTTGGGGAGGGTGCGTCGCGACAGCTCGGCGATCTGGCCTGCCATCTCGACCCCGGTCGGTCCGGCTCCGACGACGACGAACGTGAGGAGGTGGTCGACGTCGTCACCGCGGCTGGCGCCGAGCTCGGCCATCTCGAAGGCGCCGAAGATCCGGCCGCGCAGCTCGAGCGCGTCGTCGATGCTCTTCATGCCGGGCGCGTACTCGGCGAACTGGTTGTTCCCGAAGTAGGACTGCGCGGCGCCGGCAGCCACGATCAGCGAGTCATACGGCGTGATCGTGGGTCGCCCCAGCACCACCGAGGTGACCTCACGACGCTGGAGGTCGATGGCGGTGACCTCGCCGAGCAGCACCTGGGTGTTGGACTGCCCGCTCAGGATCTCGCGCGTCGGTGGTGCGATCTCACCCTCGGAGAGGATCCCGGTCGCCACCTGGTAGAGCAACGGCTGGAACAAGTGGTGCGAGGTCTTCGCGATCATGGTCACGTCGACGTCGGATCGGCGCAGCGCCTTGGTCCCGAACAGGCCGCCGAAGCCCGAGCCGACCACCACGACGCGGTGCCGTGCGGTCGTCCCCTGCTTCTCCATGCCTCCATTGTCCTCGCCTGACGGACCCCATCCCAATCGTGACCACGTCTCGTCAGTCACACTTGTCTTGCTGAAATCGCCCGAGAAAAAGTTCAACGTGTAAAGGTTTTGTCGATCGAGGACCGGGGAATGGTCCGACCGTCAGGTGTAGCCACGACAGAGCATGGGGTTCATCGTGTCGCGTAGGAGACCCGCGCTCGCGTTGGGTCCGGGACCGCGCGGTGTTCAACAGGCGCGCCGTTGGGTGGTCGACGTGATCAAGGGGCTGGGCCGCCCCGACCTGAGCGAGTCAGCCGAGCTCGGTGTCTCCGAGCTGGTCACGAACGCCCTGCTCCACGGCACCCCTCCGGTCTCGGTCCGGATCGGCGGCACCACCGACCACCCGCGGGTGGAAGTGCACGACCACTCCACCGACCCGCCGGTGCTGCCCGACGAGACCTCGTCGATCCCCGACCTGGGACTCGAGGACTTCCTGGCCGACGAGAACGATGACGAGGACCTCCTGGTCACGTTCGGCCGGGGCCTCGACATCGTCGCGCGGTGCGCGGAGGCGTGGGGGGCGGAGATCGAGACCACCGGGAAGGTGGTCTGGTTCACTCCCGCCGTGGAGGTGGGCGACACCGTCTCGTCCGGCCACGTGACGGGGGTCCCGTCGGCCGTCCCGCAGGACGACCGGGGCGACCAGCGGGCCTTCCACCTGCTCCGCGTCCCGGCCGACTGGCTGCAGGAGTTCCAGCGCCACTACCTCGAGCTGCGCCGTGAAGTGCGGCTGCTCGCGCTCGCGCACGAGGAGCACTATCCACTTGCGAAGACCCTCTCGGACCACTTCGGTGCCATGCATCGACAGCTGGTGCACGGCATCGAGGTCGACCACGACGCGACACCGTCATCCGACGGCACGGTCGATCTCGTCGTACACCTGCCTCCTGAGTCGGTGGACGAGATGGGCAGCCTGGTCGACCTGCTCGACTTCGCCGACGAGTTCGCTGCCCGGGAGCGGCTGCTCTCGGTCGCGCGGACGCCGGCACAGCGGACGTTCCAGACCTGGTTCCTCACCGAGTTCGTCCGGCAGCGTGACGGGCACCCTCCGCGGGCGTGGGCAGCCCCTCCGGCGTACCGCGCTCAGGCGTAGCCGAGCTCGTCGAGTCGTGCGTCGTCGATGCCGAAGTGGTGTGCCACCTCGTGCACGACCGTGATCCGGACCTCGTCCGCGAGCTGCTCCACGTCGTCGCAGAACTCGAGCAGCGGGTGCCGGTAGACGAAGATCCGGTCGGGCAGCACCATCCCCGGCTCGCCGTACCGCTCGGTGAGGGCGACGCCGTCGTAGAGCCCGAGCAGATCGGGGTCGTCGGGCGGCGGGTCGTCCTCCACGATGACGGCCACGTTGCGGATCAGCCGCGCGATCTCCTCGGGGATGGAGTCCAGGGCGGCGTCGACCAGTCGCTCGAACTCCGCGCGCCCCATCTCGACCGGCATGAGGGCCAGCGTAGGGCGGTGCCCCAGCCCGGCGGGCGGGCTCTCAGGCGGCCCGAGACCTGCTGCGGGCTCGCCACCACTGCCAGATCGCGGTCACGATCAGGGCGCCGACGAGCGAGCCGAGGATGCCGCTGGGCTGTAGCGACAGACCGTCGCCTGCCAGCAGGCTGATGAGCAGGCCACCGACGAAGGAACCGACCAGACCCGACGCGAACGCCATCGGCCAGTCGATCCCCTCTCCGGACCGACCCAGGATCAGCTGCGCGCCGGCGCCGATCAACATGCCGAACAGGATGAGGGCGATCAGAAGCATGGAGCGAGCGTAGGGCACCGGCTCGGGCCAGGGACGCACGAACGCCCCGGAACCGATGGTTCCGGGGCGTTGTCGGCGACCCCGACGGGACTCGAACCCGCGGCCTCCGCCGTGACAGGGCGGCGCGCTAACCAACTGCGCTACGGGGCCAGGTCTGCTCGTGCCTGCCTGCTGCACGAAGCGGTGGGAACTCTAACTCATCGGCCCCGACGCCTCCCAATCGAGGCGTGGAGCCGGCGGCTGGCACCCCCAACCGGATTCGAACCGGCGCTACCGCCGTGAAAGGGCGGGGTCCTAGGCCGCTAGACGATGGGGGCCGGACTGCGCGCCCAGCATAGGCGGGGACGCACCGGGCCCGGCAATCGGCCGCGCCCGTTTTCGTGACGTTCCGCGCGCTCCGGTATGGTTCCCCTCGCTCTGAGATCGAGCGCGGCCAGGTAGCTCAGTTGGTACGAGCGTCCGACTGAAAATCGGAAGGTCGGCGGTTCGACCCCGCCCCTGGCCACCAGACACGAAGGCCGCACCGCCCAGGTGCGGCCTTCGGCATGACGCGGCCCGGCTCGACCCGGCGGCCGGGTGCGCTCGCGCACTTGCTTGACGTCAAGCAACCGCGCGAAGGGTCCATCCGCGCGCCGTGACCGGTCTCGAACACGCGTGGAGGCTCGGCCGGTCCGTCCGGAAACCGCGTCACCCCGCCACACAACCCCGCCCCTGGTGGCCCTCGGCATGAAGCCGTCCGGTTCGACCACCGCCGCGGCCGGGCGCTCTCACGCACTTGCTTGACGTCAAGCAACGTCCGAAAGGTCCACTCCCGCGTCGTGACCCGATCGCGAACACGCGCGCGAATGCTCGACCGGTCCGTCCGGAAACCGCGTCACCCGACGGTTCGCCTCGACCACAGCCACCAGAGCGGAACGGCGACCACGAACAGCCCGGCCACCCAGGCCCAGGCGGTGGCCGGGGACGGGAGGGGTGGCTGCCCGCCGTGCTGGCCCCCGGGGTCCGGCAGGGCGGCAGGGCCGAGCACGTCCCCGACCTTGCCCTCGAGCCGCGGGGACGCCAGGCCGGTCCCACCGCAGAGGCTGGCGTCCAGCTGCTTGCCGTCGACGTACGCGAACACGACGTACCTCTCACCGACGTCCATGCCCTCCAGCCCGCAGCTGGCGCCCGACCAGGCCGACCCGACGCGTGTGACCGGCGCCGGATCGCCCGCGTAGACGGCGTCGACGTCGAACGTGTAGCGCGTCTCCGCGGCGGAGCTCACGACCGGGAACTGCCGAGGCTCGTCGATGTCGGTGAGCGTCCCCGCGAAGACCACGTCGGCCCCCTCGGCGTACTGGGCGGGAGTCTGCGCGACGCAGCTGCAGGCGAACGCCGGGGCGCCCAGTGCCAGCCCCGCGCCCAGCAGTACCGCGGCGATCAGGATCCGGAACGACCTCATGGCGATCCGACGGCCGACGTTCCTCCTCGGTTCCCGTGCGGGCAGCGCGAAACCTCGGCGGAAACGGGTGCGTCGCGGGATCATGGTGGGATCCCCGACGAGGAGCCCCCGTGAGTCAGGACCCCGAGCTGTACCGGAAGCTGGTCGAGGCCAGCGCCGACGGCTTGTGGCTGCTCGACGAGCACGGCACCACCATCCTCTACAACCCGCGGATGGCCGAGCTCCTCGGCCGCACCCCGGCGCAGATGGAGGGCCTCTCCGCGTTCGACGTCCACGACGAGGAAGGCAAGGTCGAGTTCGCCCAGCACCTCGCCGAGGCACGGGCGGGACACCCGGGGCACTTCGACCGCGAGGCCAAGTACTACAAGCCGGACGGGACGCCGGTCTGGGTGCTGGTCAGCTTCCGGCCGGTGCACGACATCGACGGCTCCCTGATCGGCTTCCTGCACCAGTACTCCGACTACACCGAGGCGCACGGCCTGATCGACCAGCTCGCGCACCGCGAGCAACAGCTCGCCACGGCTCAGCACATCGCGAAGATGGGCAGCTGGGAGTGGGACATCGTCCACGACGAGAGCGTCTGGTCCGAGGAGCTGTACCGGATCTACGGCATCGACCCCGAGACCTTCGGTGGTGACTGGGACGCGTTCCTCGAGTGCGTCCACCCCGAGGACCGCGACCACGTCCGGGCGGCGCTGGACGCGACGTTCGAGGGGGACGACACCTTCACGTGGCAGGCCCGGATCGTCCGGCCCGACGGTGAGGAGCGGTGGTGCCGCTGTCTCGGCCAGGTGGAGCGGGACGCAACGGGTACGCCGATCCGGCTGACCGGGGTCGACCAGGACATCACCGCTCAGGTGCACGCCGACAACGAGATCGCGGAGTACACCCGCCGCCTCGGACTGCTCCGGCAGGTCGCCGAGGCGGCCAACCAGTCGACGAGCCTGGTCGAGACGCTGGCCCGCGCCGCGGAGACCCTCACGGGGACACCCGGGTGGGACCCGATCGCGGTGTTCGTGCGGGACGAGACGTCCGGTGACCTGACGCCGTTGGTGCTCGCGGCGCCCGACCGACCGTGGGGCCTCGACCCCGATCTCGACCTGGCGGAACGCTCGTGGGACTCGCAGACGCTCGTCCACGTGCCGGTGCCCGGCTACGAGCGCAGCCACAGCCTGGTGGCCTTCCCGGTCCTGCACGGCGGCGGCGTCGCCTGCGTGGTGGAGCTGGTGGCGGACGAAGTGCCCCCGGACGCGAACTCCCGCGACCTGATCGAGCAGATCGCCGTCCAGCTGGGACGCGTGGCCGAGCGCGAGCGGAGCGCGGCAGAGCTCGCCGAGGCGCGCGACCAGGCGATGGAGGCGTCCCGGCTGAAGTCGGAGTTCCTGGCCACCATGAGCCACGAGATCCGGACCCCGATGAACGGCGTCATCGGGCTCACCGACCTGCTGATGCGCACCAACCTCGACGACCAGCAGCGACGCCTCGCCGAAGCGCTCCACGGCGCCGGCGCGACGCTGCGCGGCATCATCAACGACATCCTCGACCTGTCCAAGATCGAGGCCGGGAAGCTCGAGCTGGAGCTGGTGGACTTCGAGGTCCGAGCCGTCGTCGAGCAGACGGTGCACCTGCTCCGCGGCCCCGCCATCGAGAAGGGTCTCGACCTGCAGGTGACGGTTGCGGACGACGTCCCGACGTACGCGCGCGGCGACGCCGGGCGCTGGGCGCAGGTGCTGTCCAACCTGGGATCGAACGCCGTGAAGTTCACCGACTCCGGCTCGGTCACCGTGAGGGTGGAGGCCGCGCAGCAGGCCCCGGACGGCGTGGTGCTCGAGACCGTCGTCGAGGACACCGGTCCGGGGATCCCGCCCGAGGGCCAGGCCCGGCTCTTCGACGCGTTCACGCAGGCCGATCCCTCGACGACCCGACGCCACGGCGGCACCGGACTCGGCCTGACCATCGTCCGGCAGCTCGTCGACGCGCTGGGAGGCGAGCTGGGGCTCAAGAGCGAGCCGGGTGGGGGGTCACGGTTCTGGTTCACGGCGCCGTTCGGACCGGCCACCGGCGACGAGCGCGAGGTGGAGGGGGCGTCGGTCGGGGTGCGACCGGCGGACGCGCCAGTGCAGCGGATCCTCGTGGTCGAGGACAACCAGGTGAACCAGATGGTCGCCGTGGGCCTGCTGGAGAGCTCCGGGTACGCGGCCGACGTGGCTGAGGACGGGCTCGAGGCCGTCGCCGCGCTGGCTGGCGACCACGGCTATGCCGCGGTGCTGATGGACTGCCGGATGCCGCGGATGGACGGGTTCACCGCCACGCGCGCGATCCGGGCCCAGGAGCGGCCCGGAGGGCGGGTGCCGATCATCGCGATGACCGCATCGGCCCTCGAGGGTGAGCGTGAGCGCTGCCTGGAGGCGGGCATGGATGACTTCCTGACCAAACCGGTCGATGCCGGACGCATGCAACGGGTCGTCCGCGCGTGGACCACGGACGGGGTGGAGGCCGACGGCCGGCCAGGGGGCGAGACCCCGACGACCGTCGCCGACGCCGACGTGCTCGACACCGTGGACGCGGCCAGGCTCGACATGTTGCACGAGATGGTGAAGGACGGCGTCAGCCTGTTCCAGCGCAGCTCGGGCAACTTCCTGGCGCACGCCCAGGACCACCTGGCTGCGATCGACGCGGCGGTGCGAGACGGCGACGCCGCCCGGCTGTCGGCGGCCGCTCACAAGCTCAAGGGCAGCGCCCTCAACCTCGGACTGCCGCGGGTCGGCGCCGCCGCGCTCGCTCTCGAGGAGAGCGGTCGCGCGGGGCGGTTGGCCGGCACGGAGCAGGCCTACGACGACCTGGTCCGAGAGATGGCGGAGGCGGTCACGGCCCTCGGCCGCGAGCGCGCCGCGCGTACTTCTGGGTAACCCGGACGGACAACTACCCTTGACGCGCGGGCCGCGCCACCCCTGCGGCTCGCACCCCACGGCCACCCACCCGCGTGGCAGCAGACAGACAGAAAGCGGTCATCACATGTCCAGCACCTCGGTCGACGTCTTCGAGCTCGGCGCTGAGCACGAGCAGGTCGTGTTCGCCAACGACCCGGCCACCGGCCTTCGCGCCGTCATCGCCATCCACTCCACCGCGCTCGGCCCGGCCCTCGGCGGAACCCGATTCTTCCCCTACGAGTCGACCGACGACGCCGTGCGCGACGTCCTCAACCTGTCGCGAGGGATGTCCTACAAGGCCGCCCTGGCCGGGCTCGACCTCGGCGGCGGCAAGGCCGTCATCATCGGAGACCCTCACACGCTGAAGTCCGAGGCGCTGCTGCGTGCGTACGGCCGGTTCGTGCAGTCGCTGAACGGCCGCTACTACACCGCGTGCGACGTGGGCACCTACAGCGAGGACATGGACCACGTGGCCCGCGAGTGCGACTTCGTCACCGGCCGCACCGTGGCGCACGGTGGCGCCGGCGACAGCTCGGTTCTCACGGCGTACGGCGTGTTCCAGGGGATGCGCGCGGCCGCGGAGGCGGTCTGGGGCGAACCGACGCTCGGCGGTCGCACGGTGGGCGTCGCGGGCGTGGGCAAGGTCGGGTGGCACCTGGTCCGCCACCTGGTCGAGGACGGCGCGAGCGTCGTCGTCTCCGATCCGTACCGGCCCTCGGTCGACCGGGTGCTGGCGGAGTTCCCGCAGGTCAAGGTCGTGGCCGACACCGACGCGCTGGTCGCCTCGCCGCTGGACGTCTACGCGCCGTGCGCGCTCGGCGGCGCGCTGACCGACGCCGTGGTCGAGACGCTGTCGGCCAAGATCGTCTGCGGCGCCGCCAACAACCAGCTCTCGCACCCCGGCGTCGAGAAGGTGCTCGAGGAGCACGGCATCCTGTACGCGCCCGACTACTGCGTGAACTCCGGGGGGCTGATCCAGGTCGCCGACGAACTCGAGGGCTTCTCCTTCGAGCGTGCGCAGCAGCGGGCGAGCGGCATCTTCGAGACCACGCGCTCGGTCTTCGAGCTGGCCCGCGCCGAGCAAGTGCCGCCGGCCGTGGCCGCGGACCGGCTCGCAGAACAGCGGATGCGCGACGTCGGCCGGCTCCGCGGCATCCACCTCCGTTGAGTCGCGCGTAGGCGGCACTCGAACGGCGCGGTTGCGGCCTGTGGGCCGCCGCAGACGCGCGACCCAACCGCCGCCGACGCGCGACCCAACCGCCGCGGACGCGCGACCCAACCGCCGCGGACGCGCGACTCAACCGCCGCCGACGCGCGACTCAACCGCCGCGGACGCGCGACTCAACAGCCCGCCGGAGGCGGGCTGGGTGGGGGGAGGTCAGTCCCGCTCGCGGTCGGCGGCGTACGCCGACCACTCGTCGTCATCGCCGACGTCGTCGGGCGGGCTGCCTGCTGGCTCGGACCCGTCCTTCTCGCCGTGCAGCTCCTTGGCCAACGCGCCGAAGTCCGTCTCATGAGAGCGGTACTTCAGCTCGCGGGCCACCTTGGTCTGCTTCGCTTTCGCTCGGCCGCGCCCCATAGGGTCGACCCCCTCGCACACTGGGCCGGGGCCACCCTACGCGGGCGTTCCCCCGGTCTGATCGGTCTGGTTTCTCGTAGGGGCAACGCTACCTGCTGCCCGGCTGTTCCCGCACACCCACTCCGGCAAATGAGCGTGATCGCCGCTCGACCGGCTACGAACCGGCGTAGGAACCGGTCAGCGACACCGTCCCACTGCCCGCGGTGACCTCACCGGCGACCCAGGCGCGGATGCCGTGCTGCTCGAGCACTCGGACCGCTTCGTCGGCCGCCTCGGGAGCGGTGAGGGCCACCATCCCCACTCCGCAGTTGAGGGTCTGCTCGAGATCCCCGAGCGGTACGTCGCCCACCCGCTGCACCAGCTCGACGACCGGCGGCAGCACCCAGGTGCCTCGCTCGACCCTCGCATCGAGCTCGAGGGGCAGAACCCGGGCGAGGTTGGCTGCGAGTCCTCCGCCCGTGATGTGCGACATGGCGTGGGTGCCGCCCGCGGCCGCCAGGGCCAGGCACGCCTTGGCGTAGATCCTGGTCGGCTCGAGCAGCTCTTCGCCGAGCGTGCGCCCGAGGTCGTCGACGTGCCGGTCCAGGCTCCACCCGGCCTGCGCCAGCAGGACGTGACGGACGAGGGAGTAGCCGTTGGAGTGGAGGCCGCTCGCCTCCATCGCGATCACCGCGTCCCCGGGTCGCACCCGGCCCGGGCCGAGCAGCCGATCGGCCTCGACCACCCCGGTGGTGGAGCCGGCGACGTCGTACTCGTCCGGCTCGAGCAGGCCGGGGTGCTCGGCGGTCTCGCCGCCGATCAGCGCGCAGCCGGCCTCGACACACGCCTCGGCGATCCCCTTCACGATGGCGGCTACCCGCTCCGGCACGACTCGGCCGGTCGCGATGTAGTCGGTGAGGAAGAGCGGCTCCGCGCCGCAGACGACCAGGTCGTCGACCAGCATCCCGACCAGGTCGAATCCGATCGTGTCGTGCTTGTCCATCGCCTGGGCGATCGCGACCTTGGTGCCCACGCCGTCGGCCGAGGACGCCAGCAGCGGGCGGTCGTAGGACTTGAGGGCAGTGGCGTCGAAGAGCCCCGCGAAACCCCCGATCCCGCCGACCATCTCAGGTCGACGGGCCTTCTCGACCCACACCTTCATCAGCTCGACGGCCTTGTCGCCCGCCTCGATCGAGACGCCGGCCGCGGCGTAGGCGGGCTGGCGGTCCTCGGGTTGGGGAGCCTCGGGCTCGGTCACGGGACCTCCGGGTCAGGGGTTGTTGAGGACGGGGAGTGCCTCGGCGGTCAGGGAGGACTCCAGCAGGTGCTTGCCGAGCAGGGCCTCGTCGGGGAGCGGGATCGGGTAGCTGCCGGTGAAGCACGCTGTGCAGAGCGAGGACGCCGGCCGGCCGGTCGACTCCACCATGCCCTCCAGCGAGATGTAACCCAGGCTGTCGGCACCGATGCTCGCTGCGATCTCGTCGACGTCGAGGCCGTTGGCGATCAGCTCGGCCCGGGTGGCGAAGTCGATGCCGTAGAAGCAGGGCCACTTCACCGGCGGGCTCGAGATCCGCACGTGGACCTCCAGGGCCCCGGCCTCGCGCAGCATCCGCACCTGGGCGCGCTGGGTGTTGCCGCGCACGATCGAGTCGTCGACGACGACGATCCGGCGGCCACGGATCATGTGTTCCAAGGCGTTCAGCTTGAGCCGGATGCCGAGCTGACGCAGGCTCTGGCTGGGCTGGATGAAGGTGCGCCCGACGTACGCGTTCTTGACGAAGCCCTGGCCGAACGGGATGCCGCTCTCCTCGGCGTAGCCCGCGGCGGCGGGAGTGCCGGACTCCGGCACCGGCATCACGAGCTCGGCGTCGACCGGGAACTCCCGCGCCAGCCGACGACCCATCTCGACCCGCGCCTCGTGGACGCTGCGGCCGCTGATGGTGGCATCGGGCCGGGCGAGGTAGACGTACTCGAACACGCAGCCCTTCGGCGCGGGCTCGGCGAACCGGTGGCTGCGCAGCCCGTTCTCGTCGATCACGAGCAGCTCGCCAGGCTCCACCTCGCGGACGACGCTGGCGCCGATGGTGGCGAGGGCGGCGTCCTCGGACGCGACCACCCAGCCGCGCTCGAGCCGGCCCAGCACGAGCGGGCGGATGCCTTGCGGGTCGCGGGCGGCGTACAGCGTGTCCTCGTTCATCCAGACGAAGCAGTACGCGCCTTCCAGCGTCGGCAGCACGTCGAGCGCCCGCTGCTCCAGCGACGTGTCGGGGTGGTGCGCGAGCAGGGCGGTGACCAGGCCGGTGTCGTTGGTGGACGCCTCGAGGTTGCGGGCGTGGATGTCGAGCTCGTCGGTCGCGCTCGGCAGCGCGGCGACCTGCGCCATCAGGTCGGCGGTGTTGATCAGGTTCCCGTTGTGGCCGAGCGCGATCGAGCCGTCGGCAGTCGGCCGGAACGTCGGCTGCGCGTTCTGCCACACGCTGGAGCCGGTCGTGGAGTACCGGCAGTGGCCGACCGCGAGATGCCCCTTCAGCGAGGCGAGCGTCGTCTCGTCGAACGCCTGCGACACCAGCCCCATGTCCTTGTAGACGAGGATCTGGCGACCATTGCTGACCGCGATGCCGGCCGACTCCTGGCCGCGGTGCTGCAGGGCGTAGAGGCCGAAGTAGGTGAGCTTGGCGACGTCCTCGCCGGGAGCCCACACCCCGAACACACCGCACGCGTCCTGGGGGCCGAGATCCTGCGGGTCGAGCGAGTCGGAGAGTCGGCCGTCGCCGGGACGGGACCAGCTGGCTCGGAGCACGTCTGGAGTCTACAAACCTTCGGGTCTCAACCCTGCTTCGGCGGGGCCAGTCGGGGTTCGCGCTCACCGTTTGGACACAAACGGCGACGACACGCCGGGGGCGCCCGTCGTATCTGCCCAAACGCGCCTGGGGGGCGATGAGGCTCGCGCGGCGGACGAGGCAGATCCCGTTTGGACACAAACGGCGACGACACGCCCGCGGCAGCCGTCGTATCTGCCCAAACGCCGATGTCCTCGGCCGAGCCCGCCGCTGGCGTCGGGGTAACGCGGTCGCGGCTACTTCACGCAGGGACGGGACACCGCGGGGGCTGGTTCCGTACCATTCGCCGCGGGGCGTCAAGAACAGGGAGCAACGTGGGTCACCAGGATGCGAGCTCGGGGGACCTGCCCGCGGGCGGGTCGGACCAGGTGTTCCGTGACGCCCTCCAGCTGATCGCGGAAGGCGTGACGGAGATCGTCGGCTTCCAGCTCGCCACCATCAGCGTGGTCCGGCAGGCGGCCGACGGCACCGAGGAGCTCGAGGTCATCGCGGACGCCGGTGACGACCCGAGCGGCGAGATCATCGTGGGTCGGCGTACGCCGCTCGCGAGCCTGCTGATGGAGCTGGAGAAGGCAGAGGTGTGGGGGCAGTTCCGGTTCCTGCCTCACGAGCTGCTCGAGACCGAGGACGTGGAGAACGCCTACGGCTGGGTGGTCCCGGACTTCGAGCCGATCGACGCACCGGACGCCTGGCACCCGCTCGACCTGCTGGTGGCGCTGCTCCACGACGACCACGGGGTGCTGCGCGGAACGCTCGCCATCGACCTGCCCGAGAACGGACGGCGGCCCGGCGAGGATCAGCGGGCACTGCTGGAGAAGTACGCGACCATGGCCGGGCGAGCCGTGGTCACCACGCTCGAGCGGGAGGAGCTCGCCGAGCAGGTCCGACTGGCCGACACCGCCCGCACGATCGTGCGGAACGCCAGCGCGCAACGAGACCTCGGTGAGGTGCTGGCCGACCTCCAGGACAGCCTGGCGCGGGGCTTTCGCGCCCGCGGCTCGTGGATCCAGACGTTCGACGAGGACGGCCGCGGTTCCGGTGCCGTGCACTCCGCGAACGGCATCCATGTCGACCTGCCAGACGAGTTCGTCGACCTCGCGGAACGCTCGGCGCGCTACTGCTGGGCGCACCAGGTCGTGCAGGTGGTCGGAGGTCGGCACCCGCTCCCGGCGGGGATCACCGAGGAGGAGCGCGCCACCATCGTGGACTTCCTGGACGCGATGGGGATCGGGTCGCTCCTCTTCGTGCCGCTGGGCGCCGGCGCTGAGTGCCTCGGCAACCTGGTCCTGACCCGGTCCGGCCGGGAGGCGTGGACCGAGCTCGACCGCCGGGCTGCCCTCGACATCGGGCACGACCTCGGCCGGGTGATCCTCAACGCACGCACGTTCCAGCGGGAGCACGAGCTGGTGGTCGAGCTGCAGGCGCTCGACACCTACAAGAGCCAGCTGATCGCCACGGTGTCGCACGAGCTCAAGAACCCGCTCACGGCGATCACCGGATACCTCGAGATCCTCGAGTCGGCAGACTCACTCGACCCGTCGTCACGCTCCGCGGTCGACGCGATGGGTCGCGGCGCGGCCCGACTCTCACGGGTCGTCGAGGACCTGCTGCTGCTGTCGAAGGTGGGCGACCCGCACCAGCGGATGATCGCCGCCGAGGTCGACGTGAAACGGGTCGTGGACGAGGTGACCGACCTGGTCGCGGTGACGGCACGGCACAAGGACCTCACCGTCGCCGTCGACGTTCCAGCGGACCCGGTCACGGCCTGGGGCGACGCCACGGAGGTCGACCGGCTGGTCTCCAACCTGGTCAGCAACGCCGTGAAGTACACCCCCAGCGGCCGGCGGGTGGACATTCGGCTCCGTTGTACCGGCGACCGGGTCGTGCTCGAGGTGGCCGACGAGGGCTTCGGAATCTCCGCAGCGGACCAGGAGCGACTGTTCGAGGAGTTCTTCCGCTCCTCGCACCACCAGGCGGCGCAGCAGCCGGGCACCGGCCTCGGGCTGGCGATCGTGAAGCGGATCGTGGAACGGCACGGCGGCGAGATCTCGGTCGCGTCCGAGCTCGGTGTGGGCAGCACGTTCACGGTCTCGCTGCCCGCGGCCACCTGAGTCGCGGGGCGCGCTAGGAGCCGCGGCCCAGCCCGTCGAGCAGCAGCGCCTCGGCGAGCACGACCCGCTCGAACTCGGCGAGGTGGAGTCCTTCGTTGGCGCCGTGCGCACGCGTGTCCGGGTCCTCCACGCCGGTCACCAGCACGCTCGCGTCCGGGAAGCTCTCGAGGAACTCGGCGATGAAGGGGATCGATCCGCCGACTCCCATGTCGACCGGCTCCGTCCCGTCCCAGGCCTCGGCGAACGCTCGCCGGGCGGCGTCGTACGCCGGGCCCGTGGCGTCGATCTGGGTGGCCTCCCCCGTGTCGACGACCGTGAAGGTCAGCTCGGCGCCCCACGGCACGTGCTGCTCGAGGTGGCGCCGCAGGCACTCGGTGGCGTTGGCGGTGGTGTCGCCAGGGGCGATCCGCATCGAGATCTTGGCTCGCGCGACCGGCACCAGGGTGTTGCTGGCGCCGTCGACCTGCGGCGCGTCGAGTCCGGTGATGCTGAGCGAGGGACGAGTCCAGAGCCGCTCCACGACCGACCCGTCGCCGATCCACTCCACCTGCGAGGTCGCCCCGGACTCGGCGCGCAGCCGCTGCTCGGGGTACGTCACGTCGGCAGCCGGGCCCTGGTGCAGGCCGGCGACGGCAACGTTGCCGGCGTCGTCGTGCAGCGTCGCGATCAGCCGGCTCAGCGTCATCAGGGCGTCGGGCACGAGCCCGCCCCACATGCCGGAGTGCACGGCGTGGGTCAGGGTGCGGACCTCCACGTCGGCCCGCACCAGACCACGCAGGCTGGTGGTCAGGGCCGGTTCGCCGATGTCCCAGTTGCCGGAGTCGGCGATCACGATCACGTCGGCCGCGAGCCGCTCGTGGTGCTCGCGCAGCAGCGCCGGGAGGGTGTCGGAGCCGACCTCCTCCTCCCCCTCGATGAAGAGGGTGACGCTGACCGGCAGCTCGTCACGGAAGATCCGCAGCGCGGCGAGGTGGGTCACGATGCCGGCCTTGTCGTCGGCGGCACCGCGGCCGAAGAGGCGCGCGCCGCGCTCGGTCGGCTCGAACGGCGGGGAGTCCCACTCGGCGTGGTCGTTCTCGGGCTGGACGTCGTGGTGTGCGTACAGCAGCACGGTCGGCGCAGCCTCGGGGCCGGACTTGTGGGCGATGACCGCCGGTGCGCCGCCGTCGACGGACACGATCGCGGTCTCGCAGCCCTCGGCCTCGAAGAGCGCCCGCACCGCCTCGGCACTCCGCTGCACCTCCGACGCCCGAGCAGGGTCGGCGCTGACCGACTCGATGCGCACCAGGTCCTCGAGGTCGGCGCGGATCCCGGGCAGCACCTCGGCCACCCGGGCGCGCAGCTCGTCGCGTTTCATGCAGCCACCCTAGTGAGGGTTGCGTCGGGTCCCGGTAACGGTGCCGCAGGTGCCCTTCAACCCCGCTGCAACGGGGTGGGAGCGCAGACGAGGCACCGTTACGCGCCACCACTCGGGGTCAGCCGGCGCGGATCACGTTGCGCAGCGGCTTCCCGGCGACGTACGCCGCCAGCTGCTCGCGCACGAGCGACGCCATCCGCGGCAGCATGGCGGTGGTGCCGCCCGCCACGTGCGGGGTGATCAGCACCCCGGGTGCGTCCCAGAGCGGGTGCCCGTCGGGGAGTGGCTCGGGGTCGGTGACGTCGAGCGCGAACCGCAACCGACCGGCCTCGGCGAGCACCGCGTCGGTGTCGAGGACCCCGCCTCGGGCGACGTTGACGACCACGGCGTCGTCCGGCAGCGCGGCCAACAGATCGGCGCCGACGAAGTGCCGGGTGGAGTCGTTCAAGGGCAGCAGCAGCACCACGACGTGCTGGTCGGCGAGGAGGGCCGGCAGCTCCACAACGCCGTGCACCTGGCCGACCAGGTCATCGGCGCGCGGACGGCTCGCCACCGCCGTGACCACGGCCCGGTGGGCCGTCAGCCGTTCGGCCAGCGCGCGGCCGATCGAGCCGTAACCCAGCACGAGCACCCGTGAGTCGGCCAGCGACCGGCGTCCCTCCTGCAAACCGCTCCAGCTGCCGTGCGCCCGCACCGCCTCGGGGATGCCGCGCAGCACGGCGAGCGCCAGGCCGACGGCGTGCTCGGCGGTCGCGTCGTCGTGCACGCCTGCCGCGTTGCACAGCGTCACCCCGTCGGGCAGCAGCTCGAGCTGGCCGTCGTACCCCGCGAGCTGGGTCTGCACCACCCGCACCGACGGCAGCTCGCCGAGCCGTCGCAGTGCCTGAGCCGTGTCCCGGTAGTCGGGCACGCACACCTCGATCCTCGGGTCCGGCTCGGTGATGCCGTCCCAGAGCACGGTCTCGACCCCTGCCACGGTGCCCACGGCTCCGCGCAGCTCCTCGGTGGGCATCGAGGCGATCACGGGTCCCCCAGCAGCGGCAGGTACGGCGTGAGCTCGGCCCGCTCCCCAGAGGCGGTGACCCGCCCGCCGGCGACGGCGTCGGTCCAGGTCAGCTCGCCGGTCGCCAGCGCGACCCAGGTGTCGGGGTCGGTCTCGACGACGGCCGGCGGGGTGCCCCGGGTGTGCCGGACGCCTGGGATCGCCTGCACGGCGGCGTACGGCGGGACGCGGACCTCGACCGATCGGCCCGGAGCCCGCTCGGCCAGCACGGCGAGGAAGTGCTTGGTCAGGAGCCGGTCGTCCGCCGGTGATCGGCGGGCGAGCGCTGCGGCCACCTCCTCCGGCGCGGCGAGTCTCAGGCGGGAAGGCACGGCCTCGAGCCTAGCCAGCGCCCTGCTCGGCGGCACCGCGTCACGATTCCTCGCGGCGCGCGGGCGTCTCGGGGTGGGGTTGCAGGATCGAGAACAGCAGGTAGGTCCGGCGGGTCTGGTCGCGGCCGCGGGTGCGGCGGACCCAGTCCTGCAGCACCTCGTTGAGCTCACTGCCCAGCTGGCGAGCCTCGTCCTTCGTGAGGCGCAGGGTCTGCTCGGTGATCGAGCGGAAGACGTCGGGCTCCTTCTCGGGCGTGTGGGCGGCATCGATGACGACGTGGGCCCAGGCCGCCGACTGGGAGCGGAACACCGCTGCCGCCGCGGCCCCGCCCGGCTGCTTCTCGAGCTCCCCGAGGTCGAGGTTGAGTCCTTCCTCCTGCACGAGTCGCCACACCCGATCACGCCGATCGCGACCCTCCCCGACGGCCTCCTCCACCAGGCCGTACTTCGCGAGCTGCCGGAGGTGGAACGACGCCTGGTTGGCGGGGATCGCGAGCTCCTGGGACAGGTCAGCAGCGCGCAGCGGCCCCTGGGCGGACAGCTCGCCGAGGATCCGGTTGCGGATCGGGTGGGCGATCGCCCGCAGCACCGTGGGGTCGTGGACGTTGGCCATGCCCCGATCATACCCGCACCACTAATTGCGCAATACTACTTGCGCAAGTGATGGTGCGCATCTATCCTCGGGTCCATGACCAGCTACCGTGAGCTCGCTCGGAACCGTGACTTCACCCGGCTCTGGGTCGGTGAGGCCGTCAGCCAGCTCGGCACGGCGGCGAGCCTGTTCGTGTTCCCCCTGATCGGCTACGCCCTGACCGGGTCCGCTCTGCTCGCCGCGCTCCCCGTCGCGGCGTACACGCTCGGCATCGCCGTGTCCCTCCTGCCGGCCGGCGTCGTCGCCGACCAGGTCGACCGCCGGCTGCTGCTGCTGGCGGCGAGTGCCGTCGGCCTGGTCCTGACGGCGTCGATCGCGATCGCCGGGCTGCTCGGGGCGATGACGATGCCGCACCTGATCGTGGTGGCGCTCGGCACCGGGGCGGTCGCAGGCTTCTACATGCCCACCGAGCTGTCCGCGGTGCGCTCCGTGGTCGAGCGTGACGAGCTGTCGACGGCGATCAGCCAGAACCAGGCCCGTCACCACATCGCCTCACTGCTGGGCGGGCCTCTCGGAGGCGTCCTGTACGCCGTCGGGAGGCCGCTCCCGTTCGTGGTCGACGCCGTGACCTTCGCCGTCTCGCTGCTCACGGTGTCGCGCGTCCGGGCAGACCTCTCGCCGGTCGACAGGCCGCGGCGGGCGCCGGTGCGCGAGCTCGGCGACGGACTGCGCTACCTCCTGGCGCGGCCCTACTTCCGGTCCGTCGCGGCGTTCGGCGCGATGTGCAACCTGGTCGTCAACGCGGTGTTCTTCGTCGCGATCGTGCGGCTGGTCGAGGCGGGCGTTCCCTCGACGACGATCGGACTGGTGGAGGCGCTGGCCGGGGTCGGCGGCGTCGTGGGCGCGATCATCGCGCCGTTCCTGATCGACCGGATGCGCACCGGCCACCTCACGATGTCGGTGGCCTGGAGCTGGGTCCCGCTCCTGGTCCCGCTGATCTTCTGGTCCTCGCCGTGGCTGGTCGGCGCGATGCTGTGCATCGGCCTGCTGCTCAACCCGGCCGGCAACGCCGCGGGCCAGTCCTACCGGGTGGCGATCACGCCCGACGAGCTGCAGGGCCGGATCGCGTCGTCGTCGCAGTTCCTGGGCTTCATGACCATCCCGCTCGCGCCGATCCTCGGCGGCTGGCTGCTCGAGACGTACGGCGCAGCGACCGCGACCACGATGCTGCTCGTGGCCGCCGTGCTGACGGCGCTGATCCCGACCCTGGCCCGCTCGGTGCGCTCGGTCCCGCGGCCGCGTGACTGGCCGGTGCTGGACGAGTCAGGCGAGCTCGTCGAGCAGCCTGAGCGTCAGCTGCCAGGCCTCGGAGCGGGGATGGATCACGACGAAGTGATCACCCTCGACCGCCGTGAGAGCGGCGTCGCCACCCGCGTCTGAGGCCGCGGCGACGTACCGCTCGGAGATCTCGATCGGGACGACGTCGTCGGCTCGGCCGTGCATGCAGCGGACGGGGACGTCGAGCGGCAGCTGCTGGAAGGGGTCGAAGGTCGCATCCGCCGGGACGGGCGGGTGGCCCAGAAGCCCCTCGACGGCGCCGCCGCCGAGACCGAGCTCGTGGGCGCGCACCAGGTCGAGCACACCCGCCTGCGAGACGACCCCGGTCACCCCGACCGCAGCATCGGGGCGGCCGGCAGCCCACGCAGCGAGGTGACCGCCCGCGGAGTGTCCGAGCGTGACGACGGTCGTGAGGTCGAGGCCCTCGACGGTTGCGAGCCGGTCGATGCCCGCCGCCACGTCGTCGAACGTCTCCGGGGTGCCACCGCCGTTGCCGACCCTGCGGTACTCCAGGTTCCAGGCGGCCCAGCCCTCGGCGACCAGGCTCTCGGCCAGCGGGCGGCCGAGGGACAGGTCGTACGCCGATTTCCAGAACCCGCCGTGGATGACCACGACCACGCCGCGCGGTCGGCCGTCGGGGAGGCTCAGCTCTCCGAACTGGCTCGCGTCCGTGCCGTACCGGATCGCCCGCGACCGCTCGCCCACCTCACGTCTCCCCTTCCGGCCACTGCTCCGGGCGTCAGCCGAACATGGCGGGTAGCGTCGCGATCCACGCGGCCCGCAGCTCGTCCAGCGGTACGTCGAACCACCCCTCGGCCTCGAGGGTGCTGCCGCCGGTGACACCGATCGTGCGGGCCGGCACGCCGAGCGCCTCGGCCATCGTGAGCAGCTGCGTCACCTCGTCGGCCAGCACCGTCACGACCGCCCTCGAGGCCGACTCGGAGAAGAGGGCGACAAACGGGTCGCCCTCGAGCCGGACGGTGGCGCCGATCCCGCGGCGCACGGTCGACTCGACGAGCGCCTGGGCCAGCCCGCCCTCGGACAGGTCGTGCGCCGAGGTGAGCAGCCCGGAGCGGGACGCGTCGATGAGCAACGTGGCGAGCTGGTACTCCGCCAGCAGGTCGACCCGTGGCGGAACGCCACCGAGGTGGTCGTGCACGACATGCGCCCACTCCGACCCCGAGAGCTCCTCGCGGGTCTCGCCGAGCAGCACCACTTCGTGGCCCTCGGCCGGGAACCCGGTCGGAGTCCGTCGGGTGACGTCCTCGATCACGCCGAGCACCGCGACCACAGGCGTGGGGAGGATCGCGGTCTCGCCGGTCTGGTTGTAGAGGCTGACGTTGCCGCCCGTGACGGGGATCCCCAGGGTCACGCAGGCGTCCTTGAGGCCGCGGCACGCTTCGGCGAACTGCCACATGACGCCGGGATCCTCCGGCGACCCGAAGTTGAGGCAGTCGCTGACGGCCAGCGGCCGGGCGCCGCCGGTCGCCACGTTGCGGAACGCCTCGGCGAGCGCGAGCTGGGCGCCGGCGTACGGATCGAGCGCAGCGAACCGCCCGTTGCAGTCGGTCGCGAGCGCGACACCGAGGTTGGTCTCGTCGTCGACCCGGATCATGCCGCTGTCACTGGGCTGGGCCAGGACCGTGTTGCCACGGACGTACCGGTCGTACTGGTCGGTGACCCACGACTTGTCGCACAGGTTGGGGCTGCCCGCGAGCCGGAGCACGGTCTCGCGCAGCTCGTCACCGGAGTCGGGCCGCGGCAGGTCCTCGGCACGATCGGCCTGCATTGCGTCCTGGCCCTCGGGCCGGGCGAACGGGCGGTGGTACGTCGGACCGTCATGGGCCACGGAGCGAGGCGGCACGTCGACCACCTGCTCGCCGTGCCAGTCGATCCGAAGTCGCCCGGTGTCGGTCACCTCGCCGATGTCGGTCGCCTCGACCTCCCACTTCGCGCAGATCGCGAGGAATCGCTCGACGTCGCCCGGCGCGACGACCGCCATCATCCGCTCCTGCGACTCGCTCATCAGGATCTCCTCGGGAGCCAGCGTCGAGTCGCGCAGCGGCACCCGGTCGAGCTCGACGTGCATGCCGCCCTCGCCGGCGCTCGCCAGCTCCGAGGTGGCGCACGAGAGCCCGGCCCCGCCGAGGTCCTGGATCCCGGTGACGATGCCCGCAGCGAAGAGCTCGAGCGTGCACTCGATCAGGAGCTTCTCCATGAACGGGTCGCCGACCTGGACGCTGGGGCGCTTCGCCGGGCCGCCCTCCTCGAACGTCTCACTGGCCAGCACGCTGACGCCGCCGATGCCGTCGCCGCCGGTGCGAGCGCCGTACAGCATCACCCGGTTGCCGACCCCCGAGGCCTTGGCGAGGTGGAGGTCCTCGTGACGCAGCACCCCCACGCAGAGCGCGTTGACCAGGGGGTTGCCGAGATAGGTCGGGTCGAAGACCGCCTCGCCGCCGATGTTGGGCAACCCGAGGCAGTTGCCGTAGCCGCCGACGCCCGCCACGATCCCTGGCAGCACGCGGTGGGTGTCGTCCGCGTCGAGCGGTCCGAACCGCAGCGGGTCCATCACGGCGACCGGGCGCGCACCCATCGCGAGGATGTCGCGCACGATGCCGCCCACTCCCGTGGCGGCTCCCTGGTAGGGCTCGACGTACGACGGGTGGTTGTGGCTCTCCACCTTGAACGTCACGGCGTACCCCTGGCCGACGTCGATCACGCCTGCGTTCTCGCCGATGCCTGCGAGCATCTTCCCGACCGGAGTCTCCTGCGGGATCTCGGCGAACTGCTTCAGGTGGACCTTGCTCGACTTGTAGGAGCAGTGCTCGCTCCACATCACGGAGTACATCGCGAGCTCGCTGCTGGTGGGGCGGCGACCGAGGATCTGGCGGATCCGCTGGTACTCGTCGGCCTTGAGCCCGAGCTCGGCCCACGGCTGCTCGTGGTCGGGGTCCTTGGCTGCGGCAGCGACAGTGTCCAGCACGGCGCCAATCTACTGGTCGGGCCGGAGGCGGAAGCGGGACGCCCGCTGGTAGCGGCTCCCGAAAACTACAACCTTGTAGTTGTCTAGAACTCATGTTGCACGTGTGACTGGTGAGGTTATGGTGCCGCTACCCCCTACCCAGGAGTCGTCATGTTCCGCGCCATCCCCCTCACGCTTGCCTGGCTGCTGGCCGCGGCCGTGCTCACCGTGCCGGTGCGCGCGGACGCGGGAAACGTGGCGACTCCTGGGAACTTCAAGGGCCACGGGTTCGACCAGTGCGTGGCACCCACGCAGAAGGCGATGAACGCCTGGCTGCGCTCCTCGCCGTTCCTGGCCGTCGGGATCTACATCTCCGGCGACAGCCGTGGCTGCCGCACCCAGCCGAACCTCAGCCAGAAGTGGGTGGCCACCCAGCTGCGCAAGGGCTGGCGGCTGCTGCCGATCACGCTCGGCCCGCAGGCCTCGTGCCACCCGAGCTTCCCCCGGTACGGCAACGACCCGACCATCAACCCCCGGCCGGGCCAGGCCGGCACGTACCGCAAGGCCCGCCGCCAGGCCCGCCGCGAGGCGACGAAGGCGGTCGCTGCCGCCCAGGCCCTCGGCATCGTGAAGCGCAGCACCCTCTGGTACGACCTCGAAGGATTCGACGTCACCAACCGGCGCTGCCGGGAGTCCGCGATCGCGTTCCTCTCGGCGTGGACGACCAGGATCCGCGCGCTGGGCTACGTCTCGGGCGTCTACTCCAGCGCCGGCTCCGGGATCAAGATGCTCGACGACGCCCGGGTCAACCGACCCGACAAGGTCGTGCTGCCCGACCGGATCTGGATCGCCCGGTGGGACGGCCTGGCCAACACCCGGACCGACTACATCCGCGACGACGGCTGGCTGCCGGGCGGCCGGATGAAGCAGTACCGCGGCGGGCACAACGAGACCTGGGGTGGGGTCACCATCAACATCGACAGCAACTGGCTCAACCTCGGTAAGGGGATGTTCGCCCGGCCCGTGTCGCACTGCGACGGCGTCGACGTCGACCACCCGGCGTACCTGCCGCTGGCAGCGGGTACCTCCGAGACGGCGCTCGTCAAGGCGCTGCAGTGCCTGCTGAAGGAGAAGGGCCGTTACGGCGGCAGGCTGCACGGGAGGTACACCGCCAAGACGGCCGCCGCCGCACGCCAGTGGCAGACCGACCACGGGTTCGCCGCCCGCGACACGTGGACCCGGACGCACTGGATGAGCCTGCTGGCCGACGGCCCCGCCCGGGTCCTCAAGTTCGGCTCCGCCGGCGAGGACGTACGCCGCGTGCAGCGGGCCCTCAAGGCCGCCGGGGCGAGCGCGAAGCTGAAGATCACCGGCCGCTACACGAAGCGCACGACGAACGCGGTCAAGTCCTGGCAGGCCTCCGTCGGCCAGACCGCCAACGGGATCGTGGTCGGCCGGACGTGGAGGGCGCTGCGCGCCGGCCGACGCTGAGTCAGGCGAAGCTGGCGAGGGCCAACGACGTGAAGAAGCCGACGCCGTCCGTGCCCGACCCGGTCAGCTCCTCGACCGCGTGCTCCGGGTGCGGCATCAGCCCGACCACATTGCCCCGCTCGTTGGTGATGCCCGCGATGTCGCGCAACGACCCGTTCGGGTTGTCGTCGAGGTAGCGCACCACGACCCGGCCCTCGCCCTCGAGCCGGTCGAGGGTCGGCTGGTCCGCGACGTACCCGCCCTCCCCGTTCTTGAGGACGATCGTGATCTCCGCGCCCTGCCGGTACGCCGAGGTCCACGGCGTCGCTGTGTTCTCGACGCGCAGCCGCTGGTCGCGGCAGACGAACTTGCGGTGGTCATTGCGGATCAGTGCACCCGGGAGCAGGTGGGACTCGCAGAGGATCTGGAACCCGTTGCAGATGCCGAGCACCGGCATCCCGCGCCGGGCCGCCTCGACCACCTCCGTCATGACCGGCGCGAACCGGCTGATCGCGCCGCAGCGCAGGTAGTCGCCGTAGGAGAAGCCCCCCGGCAGCACGACCGCGTCCACGTCGCGCAGGTCGTGGTCGCCGTGCCACAGCGCCACCGCCTCGTGGCCGCCGAGCCGGACCGCGCGCTGCGCGTCGACGTCGTCGAGCGACCCCGGGAAGGTGACGACCCCGACCCTCATGCGCTGTCGCCGGCCTCGACGCGGACCTGGTAGTTCTCGATCACCGGGTTCGACAGCAGCGTCTCGGCCATCTGCGCGACCGAGGCGAGCACCTCGTCGCTGACGTCCCCCTCGATCTCGAGCTCGAACCGCTTGCCCTGCCGCACGTCGGTGACGCCGGAGAAGCCCAGCCTCGGCAGCGCGCCCAGCACGGCCTTCCCCTGCGGGTCGAGGATCTCGGGCTTGGGCATGACGTCGACGACGACACGGGCCACGGCGGTTCTCCTGAGCGGGGGGACGGGACGTCGCCGAGTCTAGGTGAACGCACGCCCGGATCCTGAGCGGGGCGCCGCGGTCGTGGCGGCGGCCAGGCCAGGTCCCGCGACCGACGCGTCAGCCGGGGCGGCGCTGCAGCACCACGATCGCCAGCGCGACCCCGAGGCCGGCCACGATCGGCCCGATGACCGCCCACGTGCCGGACCCGGACATCGAGCTGCCCTCGACGTACCCGAGCCCCTGCAAGGTCCAGAGCCCGCCGACCAGCACCATGAGCACGGCCAGCCCGAGCCCGATGACCCGACCCATCAGGAGAGCTCGCGCTTGAGGATCTTGCCGGTGGCGGTCATCGGGAGGGAGTCGACGAACTCGACCACGCGCGGATACTTGTACGCCGCGAGCTGCTCCTTGCTCCAAGCGACCAGGTCCTCCTCGGAGACGTCGTCGTGGTCCTTCGCCTTGATGACCACGGCCTTGATCTCCTCGCCGAGGCCTTCGCGGGGGATGCCGATCACGGCCGCGAGGGACACCGCCGGGTGCTCCAGGAGCACCTCCTCGACCTCCCGCGGATACACGTTGAAGCCACCGCGGATGATCATGTCCTTGGACCGGTCCACAATGGAGTACCAGCCGTCCGCGTCGCGCTTGCCGAGGTCACCGGAGCGGAACCAGCCGTCGTGGATCGCCTCGGCGGTCGCCTCCGGCCGGCCGTAGTAGCCCTTCATGATGTTGGGGCCCTTGATCGCGATCTCGCCGACCGCGTCGGGGTCGTCCTCGAGCTCGGACCAGTCCGGGTTGATGAGCTTCATCTCCACGCCGGGGATCGGCTTTCCGATCGAGCCGACCCGCACGCCGTGGCCGAGCGGCGAGAAGCTCGCCACCGGGGAGGTCTCCGACAAGCCGTAGCCCTCCAGGATCGTCACGCCGAACCGCCGCTCGAACTCCTTGTGCACCTCGACCGGCAGCGCGGAGCCGCCGGCGGCGGCGATCCGCAGGTCAGCCGCGAGCTGTTTCACGTCGACACCGCCCTCCTCGTTCTGGACGGAGTCGAGCGCACCGAGCAGCCCCCAGTACATCGTCGGCACGCCGGCGAAGAAGGTGACCCGCTCCTGGGCCATCGTCCTCAACGCCGCCTCTGCCTCGAAGCGGGGCAGCATCACTACCCGGCCGCCGTACGCGAACCCGCCGTTCATGATGACGGTCTGCCCGAACGAGTGGAACAGGGGGAGCACGCAGAGGTAGGTGTCGGGGTTGCTCGCGTCCGCGCCGAAGAGCTCCTCGCCGGTCATGGCGTTGGAGTGCATGTTGCGGTGCATCAGCTCCGCACCCTTGGGCTGTCCCGTCGTCCCGGACGTGTAGAGGATGACGGCGGTGTCGTCCTCGTCGGTCGGCACGGTCTCGAACGTTGGCGGCTGGCCGGCCAACCCCTGACCGAGGGTCTCGGTGCCCTCGATCGGCGACGGCGCGGCGGGGTCCGCCGTGATGACGAAGAAGTGCCGACAGCCGTCGGTCGCCGCGAACCCCTCGTAGCCGGCCTGCCCGATCGGCAGTTCCGGCGTGCCCGGGAAGCAGATGTACGCGACCGCGTCGGAGTCGTCGAGGTGGTAGGCCACCTCCCGCCCTTTGAGCAGCACGTTGAGCGGGACGACCGTCGCCCCGGCCTTGAGGATCCCGTAGTAGACGATCGGGAAGTAGGGCAGGTTCGGACAGCTCAGCGCGACCTTGTCGCCGGGCTGGATGCCCCGCGAGACCAGCAGGTTCGCGACCTGGTTGGCGACGGCGTTCACCTGCGTGTAGGTCAGTCGCGTGGTCTGTCCGTCCGGTCGGACGAGGACGACCGCCTCCCGGTCGCCGTAGTGCTCGGCGGAGCTCTCGAGGAGGGACGCGAGGTTCAACATGACCCGACCCTAGCCGTGCCCGATGCCCGAGGGCAGTGCGTGGAGCGAGGTCGAGCAACCCTCACCGAGGTGGACTCGACGGTGGGTCAGCCGGGGCCGTCGTACTCACCTCGACAGCCGGCCCCGGGTGAGGATTACCCCGGCCCGGACCAGGTCGCGACGGATCGCCGGTCCGGCCAGCCTCCCGGCGGCACGGGCTGGCAGCTGCCACGGCCCGGAGCCGCTGAGGCTCCCGATCGCATGCACACGGCACCCGGTGGCCACGCCGGTGAAACGCAGCGACAGGGTCGCGTCGATCCCCCGCCACCTGCCGACCTCGGAGAACACCTTGAACGGCGTCAGCTCGGTGATCTCCATGGCGGGCCGCACCCCGGCCAGGGTGTTGTCGCGCCAGGTCATGCCGACGTACGGCTCGGCTCGGTCGTGCAGCGTCACCGACAGCAGCGACGCCTGCCACTCCGGGCGGTTGCGGGGATCGGCGAGGTAGCGGAAGACCGTCTCGGGCGGGTGCTGCATGTCCACCAGCGCCTCGAACTCGACCGTGCTCAGAACGACTCCCCGGTCAGCAGCTCGTAGGCCTCCACGTACCTGCTGCGCGTGCGCTCGACGACCGCCGGCGGCAACGGCGGAGGCGGCTCGCCAGACGCCCGGTCCCACCCGGACTCCGGCGACAACAGCCAGTTGCGCACGATCTGCTTGTCGTAGGACGGCTGCGCGCGCCCGGGCTGCCACTCGCTCGCCGGCCAGAACCGGGATGAGTCGGGTGTGAGCACCTCGTCGGCCAACACCATCACGTCGTCCGTGCGCAGCCCGAACTCGAACTTGGTGTCCGCGAGGATGATGCCCCGCTCGCTCGCCATCTCCTCTGCCCGGTCGTAGATGGCGAGCGTCAGCTGGCGCAGCGCCGCGGCGGTCTCCTCCCCCACGGTCCGGACGACCGCCTCGTAGGACACGTTCTGGTCGTGGTCGCCGAGCTCCGCCTTGGTCGCGGGCGTGAAGATCGGCTCTGGCAGCCGGCTCCCGTCGACCAGCCCCGGCGGAAGGGCGACGCCGCACACCTCCCCCGTCTGCTCGTAGTCGAGCAGTCCCGACCCGGTGAGGTAGCCCCGCGCCACGCACTCCACGGGGAGCATCGCGAGCCGCTCGCACACCACAGCGCGTCCCCGGAACTGCTCCGGCACGTCGGTGGACACCACGTGGTTCGGCACCAGGTCGGCGAGCTGGTCGAACCACCACAGCGACATCCGCGTGAGGATCTCGCCCTTGTCGGGGATCTCGGACTCGAGGACGAAGTCGAACGCGCTGATGCGATCGCTGGCGACCATCAGCAGTCGGCCGTCCGGGAGGGCGTACAGGTCCCGCACCTTGCCGGAGTGGACGTGCTGGAGGTCGCCGGTCACGCCGCGATCCTAGAGCGACCGTCTCCCGCCCGGCGGAAGCGGTCGGCCAGGTCGTCGGCCCGATACTCCGCCGCCGAAATCATCGTCCACAGGGGTCTGATCGATGATTTCGGCGACGGACTATCGCAGAGGGGGGTCAGAGGATGGCGCCGGGTGAGTACGCCGCAGCGTGGGGGTGACGCGCGACGAGCTGCTCCACGGCGCGCACGACCACCTGGGTCTGGGCGACGGCGGCACCGGTGAAGGAGATCGGGTCGGACACCAGGGCGTCGATGTCGGAGCGGCTCAGGCCGAGTCGCTCGTCGGCGGCGAGCCGGTCGAAGACGTCGTTGGCGGCCTGGCCCTGCCGCATCGCCAACACGGTGCCGACCGCCGCCTGCTTGATCGCCTCGTGCCCGGTCTCGCGGCCCACGCCTCGGCGTACGGCGGCCATCAGGACCTTCGTCGTCGCGAGGAACGGCAGGTAGCGGTCGAGCTCGCGCTGGATCACGGCGGGGAAGGCACCGAACTCGTCGAGCACGGTGAGGAAGGTCTGGAAGAGCCCGTCGGCGGCGAAGAACGCGTCGGGGAGCGCGACCCGGCGGACGACCGAGCACGACACGTCGCCCTCGTTCCACTGGTCGCCGGCGAGCTCACCGACCATCGAGAGATAGCCGCGGGTGACGACGGCCAGGCCGTTGACCCGTTCGCAGGACCTGGTGTTCATCTTGTGCGGCATCGCGCTGGAGCCGACCTGACCCTCGGCGAACCCTTCGGTGACGAGCTCGTGGCCGGCCATCAGCCTGATCGTCGTCGCCAGGTTGGAGGGTGCCGCGACCAGCTGGACGAGCGCGGAGAGCACGTCGAAGTCGAGGCTGCGCGGGTAGACCTGCCCCACGCTGGTGAGGACCCGGTCGAACCCCAGGTGGTTCGCCACCCGCCACTCGAGCTCGGCGAGCCGCTCGGCGTCGCCGTCCAGCAGGTCGAGCATGTCCTGCGAGGTGCCCATCGGGCCCTTGATGCCGCGCAGCGGGTAGCGGGCCAGCAGCTCCTCGAGCCGCTCGACGGCCACCATCAGCTCGTCGGCCACCGTCGCGAACCGCTTGCCGAGCGTGGTGGCCTGGGCGGCGACGTTGTGGGACCGGCCCGCCATCACGGTCGTCTCGTGCTCGGCCGCGAGCCGGGCCAGCCGCGCCAGCGCCGCCATCGCGCGGTCACGCAGCAGCGCGAGCGACTGCCGGACCTGCAGCTGCTCGACGTTCTCGGTCAGGTCCCGGCTGGTCATGCCCTTGTGCACGTGCTCGTGACCGGCCAGCGCGCTGAACTCCTCGATCCGCGCCTTCACGTCGTGACGGGTGACCCGTTCGCGGGCGGCGATCGAGTCGAGGTCGACCTTGTCGACGACGTTCTCGTAGGCCTCCACCACGCCCTCGGGCACGTCGACCCCGAGGTCGCGCTGGGCACGCAGGACCGCGATCCACAGCCGCCGCTCGAGGACGATCTTGTGCTCCGGAGACCAGATCTCGACCAGGTCGGCTCCGGCGTAGCGGCCGGCGAGCACGTTGGGGACGGTCACGGCACGATGCTACGGCGGTCCGGACCCGTCCCGGCTCCGGGTGCGTTGGGTAACGCGTCGCCAGGTGCGCTCCCAGGACGTTCTAACGGGGTGGGAGCGCCAGTCAGGGGGCGTTACCCGGTCTGGACGGAGGCGGATGCGGCGATGTCGGTGCGGTGCTGCGCACCGTCGAAGTCGATCAGGCCGACGCCCGAGTACGCCGCGGCGCGGGCTGTGGCCAGATCGGCGCCGGTGCCCACGACCGCCAGCACGCGACCGCCGGCGGTGACCAGGTGGCCGCCGCTCTCGGCAGTCCCGGCGTGGATCACGTGGACGCCTTCGAGGGCCTCGGCCTCGTCGACCCCGAGGATGACGTCGCCCTTGGTGGCCGACTCCGGGTAGCCGCGACTGGCCATGACGACCGCGACCGCGGCGCCGTCGCGGAACACCGGGGCCGGCACGTCGGCGAGAGTGCCGGTCGCCGCGGCGTGCAGCAGCGGTGACAGGGGCGAGTCGAGCAGTGCGAGCAGCGGCTGGGTCTCGGGATCGCCGAAACGGGCGTTGAACTCGATGACCCGTACCCCCCGCGACGTGAGCGCCAGCCCGGCGTACAGAAGCCCGGAGAACGGTGTGCCGCGTCGGGCGAGCTCGTCGACGGTCGGCTGCAGCACGTCGCGCACCACGTCCTCGACCAGCCCGTCGGGAGCCCACGGCAGCGGCGTGTAGGCACCCATGCCTCCGGTGTTGGGGCCTCGGTCGCCGTCGAAGATCCGCTTGAAGTCCTGCGCCGGCTGCAGCGGGTAGACCGTCGCGCCGTCCGCCTCGTTCCAACCGCAGAGCGCGAAGAGCGAGACCTCGGGGCCGTCGAGGTACTCCTCGATCACGACCCGGTCGCACCTGCCCGCGTGGGTCAGCGCAAGGTCCCGGTCGTCGGTCACCACGACGCCCTTGCCCGCGGCGAGGCCGTCGTCCTTCACGACGTACGGCGAGCCGAGCTCGTCGAGCGCAGCGGCCGCCTCCGCGTCGGTCGTGCACACCACGGCCCGCGCGGTCGGCACGCCGGCCGCCGCCATCACGTCCTTCGCGAACGCCTTGGACCCCTCGAGCATGGCGGCGTCGCGGCTCGGCCCGAAGCACACGATGCCGCGGGCCCGCACCGCATCGGCGACGCCCGCCACGAGCGGCGCCTCCGGTCCGACCACGACCAGGTCGATGTCGAGCCGCTCGGCGAGCGCGGCGACCGCCTCGCCGTCCATCGGGTCGACGTCGTGGAGGGTCGCCACGGTGGCGATCCCGGGATTGCCAGGCGCTGCGTGCACCTCGGCCACGCCGGGGTCGTGTGCCAGAGCGCGGGCCAGCGCGTGCTCGCGACCGCCGGTGCCGATGACGAGAGTCCTCACGACCAGCGATGCTAGCGCCGTGACCGGTTCAGACCTCTCGCGGCTCGTCCCCGCTCACGTGAGCGACATTTGTGGAAGCGCTTCCACATTGTTATCCAAGGATCTTGACAGGGATATGTGACCGCTGTCACGGTTCAGAGCAAGCGGTGGTGGAAGCGCTCTCACACCTGTTCCACCATCCCGCCGGAGAGCCGGCGGCCGAGCAGACACAGGAGACACGGTGCACAACTTGGTCCGATCAACCCAGCGGGGGCGGCTGGCCCTCGGCGTCCTCACGGCGCTCTTACTCGCAGTCCTGACCGCGTGCGGCGGTGACGACGGCGGGTCGGGCGACGCGGACGGCACGACGACCGTCACGGTCGCCACCTTCAACGAGTTCGGCTACGAGGAGCTCATCTCGGAGTGGAACGCCGAGCACGACGACATCAAGATCGAGCAGGTCAAGGTCGGTACGTGGGACGACGCCAAGGCCAACCTCTACACCAAGCTCGCCGCCGGGTCGGGACTCTCCGACATCGAGGCGATCGAGGGCGACGCGATGCCTGCGATCCTGGCCGAGGCCGACGCCTTCGTCGACCTCACCGACGCCGAGCTCGACGGCCGCTGGCTCGACTGGGTCGCCGAGAAGGCCACCAACTCCGAGGGTCAGATGATCGGGTACGCCACCGACATCGGGCCCGAGGGCATCTGCTACCGCGCCGACCTGTTCAAGAAGGCAGGCCTGCCGACAGACCGTGCCGAGGTGGCCGGCCTGATGGGCACGTGGGACGAGTACTTCGCCCTGGGTGAGGACTTCGTGAAGAAGGTCCCCGACACCGCGTGGTACGACTCATCCGTCGGGCTGTCCCAGGCGATGCTCAACCAGGTCGAGAACCCGTTCGAGACCGACGACAACACGGTCGCGGTCGACAACCCCGAGCTGAAGGCGGTCTTCGACACCGTCACCGGCAACATCGCCAAGGGCCTCTCGACCAGGCTCCCGCAGTGGAGTGACGACTGGACCTCGTCGTTCCAGAACGACGGCTTCGCGACTATGGCCTGCCCCGGCTGGATGCTGGGCGTGGTCGAGGGCAACGCCGACGGCGTCAAGGGCTGGGACTTCGCCGACGTCTTCCCGGGCGGCGGCGGCAACTGGGGCGGGTCCTTCCTGACGGTCCCGGCCCAGGGTGACAACATCGAGGAGGCCAAGCAGGTCGCGGCCTGGCTGACCGCGCCGGAGCAGCAGGCGAAGGCGTTCGCGGCCAAGGGAACCTTCCCGAGCCAGGTGGAGGCGCTCGACTCACCGGAGATCACCGGTGCCAGCAACGCCTTCTTCAACGACGCCCCGATCGGCGAGATCCTCGCCAACCGCGCCGAAGCGGTGACGGTCCAGCCCTACAAGGGCCCGAAGTACTCCGACATCCTGCAGGCGTTCCAGGCATCGATCCTCCGGGTCGACGACGGCTCACAGGAGCCGGAGGAGTCCTGGAACCAGTTCCTCGCGGATGTCGAGGCCCTGGGCTGATCACCCTTCTCGAATGAGCGAAGTCATGAAGGTCGACGGCGGGGACACCGATACTCCTCGGATGTCCCCGCCGTCGATCCCCTCCACCCCAGCCCCCTCCGCCGTCCCGGTGCGACCCGGCCTGCGCCAGCGGCTGGCCGCCTGGGACGTGCGGTTCTCGCCGTACCTCTACATCTCCCCCTTCTTCGTCCTGTTCGCAGTGGTCGGGCTGTTCCCGCTGGCGTACACGGCGTACGTCTCGGTGCACGACTGGAGCCTGCTGGGCGGTCAGGGCGAGTTCGTCGGGCTGGAGAACTACCGCGAGGTGGTCGACAACCCGTACTTCGTCAAGCAGCTGGTCAACACGGTCAGCATCTTCCTGCTCTCGTCGGTGCCCCAGGTCGTGATCGCTGTGACCCTTGCGGCGCTGCTCGACAACCAGCTGCGCGGTCGGACCTGGTGGCGGATGAGCATCCTGCTGCCCTTCGTCGTCTCGCCGGTCGCGGTCGCGATCATCTTCGGCAACCTGTTCGGCGACCGTTACGGCCTGTTCAACGAGATGCTCGGCGTCATCGGGATCGACGCGATCCCGTGGCACACCGACCGGCTCGCCAGCCACGTCGCGATCGCGACCATGGTCAACTGGCGCTGGACCGGCTACAACGCCCTGATCTTCCTGGCCGCGATGCAGGCCGTCCCGCGGGACCTCTACGAGTCCGCCGAGCTCGACGGGGCCGGTCGGGTCCGTCAGTTCCTGAGCGTCACGCTGCCGATGATCCGGCCCACGATGGTGTTCGTCATCATCACCTCCACCATCGGCGGACTGCAGATCTTCGCCGAGCCGCGGCTCTTCGACGAGACCACGGCCCGCAACGGCGGCAGCGACCGCCAGTTCGGCACGATCACGATGCTGGTCTACGACTTCGGGTGGCAGCTGCGCGACCTCGGTCGGGCATCGGCGACGGCCTGGATGCTGTTCGTGCTGATCTGCCTGTTCGCGGCACTCAACTACGTCGCGATCCGACGGCTGGGCCGGCTGGGGGGTGTCGACCGATGAGCCGGCGTCCGGGCTTCCTCGTCTACGGCCTGTTGCTTGCGTTCGTCCTGGGCTCCGCCGCGCCGCTCTACTGGTCGTTCCTGCTCGGCTCCCACACCGCGCAGGTCGCGGCCCAGGGCGTCCCACCGCTGCTGCCCGGCGGCCACTTCCTCGACAACGCGCAACGGGTGCTCGACACCGTGCCGTTCTGGAAGGCCCTCGGCAACAGCATCCTCGTGTCGTCGGTGACCGCTGCATCCGTCGTCTTCTTCTGCACCCTGGCCGGCTACGCCTTCGCGAAGCTCCGGTTCCGCGGCAGCGTCCCGCTGATGGTCTTCGTCATCGCCACCATGGCGGTCCCGACCCAGCTCGGTGTGGTGCCGCTCTTCATCCTGATGTCGGAGTTCGGGTGGACCGGTTCCATCTGGGCAGTCGTCATCCCGTGGCTGGTGACCGCGTTCGGCGTGTTCTTCATGCGGCAGTACCTCGTCGACGCGGTCCCGGACGAACTGCTCGAGGCCGCCCGGATGGACGGCTGCTCGCAGATCCGGGTGTTCTGGCATGTCGCCGCCCCGGCCGCGCGACCGGCCGCCGCGATCCTCTGGCTGTTCACGTTCATGCAGGTCTGGACCGACTTCTTCTGGCCGCTGATCGCACTGCCGCACGAGAACCCGACCATCCAGGTCGCGCTCAACCAGCTGCAGAGCGGCTTCTTCAAGGACTACAGCCTGGTGCTCGCGGGTACCACGCTCGCCACGATCCCGCTGCTCGTCCTGTTCATCGTCGCCGGACGCCAGCTGGTGTCCGGCATCATGCAAGGAGCCGTCAAGGGATGACCACGACACTGCCCGCCTCGGCCGAAGCCGCACCTGGTCCGCTCGCGTTCCCACCCGACTTCCGGTGGGGAGTCGCCACCGCGTCGTACCAGATCGAGGGTGCAGCGGCCGAGGACGGCCGGACCCCGTCGATCTGGGACACGTTCTCCCGGGTGCCCGGCGCCGTCGTGGGCGGCGACACCGGCGACGTGGCGTGCGACCACTACCACCGGATGGCCGACGACGTGCGGTTGATGGCCGGCCTCGGCGTCGGTTGGTACCGCTTCTCGGTGGCCTGGCCGCGGGTCCGGCCCGACGGTGGCGCACCGAACCCGGCCGGGATCGGCTTCTACGACCGGCTCGTCGACGAGCTGCTCACCCACGACGTGTCGCCGTGGCTGACGCTCTACCACTGGGACCTCCCGCAGGCACTGGAGGACGCCGGCGGCTGGACCGTGCGCGACACGGCCGACCGCTTCGTCGAGTACGCCGTGACGCTGCACGAGGCGCTCGGCGACCGGGTCCCGGTGTGGACGACGCTCAACGAGCCGTGGTGCTCGGCGTTCCTCGGCTACACGTCCGGCCGGCACGCGCCGGGCCGGCAGGAAGGAGCCGCCGGGCTGCGGGCCGCCCACCACCTGCTCCTGGCGCACGGGCTCGCGGCCACCGAGCTGCGCGCCCGAGGGGCCGACACGCTCGGGGTCACGCTCAACTTCACGGTGGCCGACCCCGCCGACCCCGAGGATCCCGCCGACGTGGACGCCGCGCGCCGGGTCGACGCGCTCCACAACCGGATGTTCCTGGAGCCGATCCGGCACGGGGAGTACCCCGCCGACCTGCTGGCCGACACGGAGCACCTCGGCTGGACCGAGGTGGTCCGCGACGGCGACCTGGCCGCGATCTCCGCGACACCGATCGACGTGCTGGGCGTGAACTACTACCACGGTGACTCCGTCTCGGCGCGGCCCGCAGCCGACCCTGGGGGGCCGAGCCCGTTCCCGGGGCTCGACCGGCTCTCGATGCCGCTGCGCGACCTGCCTCGGACCGCCATGGGCTGGGAGGTCCAGCCCGAGGGTCTGACCCGGCTGCTGCTGCGGCTGCACGACGAGCACCCGGGACTGCCGCTGGTGGTGACCGAGAACGGCGCGGCGTACGACGACGAGGTGGGACCCGACGGGGAGGTCGACGACCCCGAGCGCCTGGCCTACCTCGACGCGCACCTGCGCGCGGTGCATGCCGCGCGCGCCGGCGGGGCCGACGTCCGCGGCTACTTCGCATGGTCGTTCCTCGACAACTTCGAGTGGGCCGAGGGGTACGCGAAGCGCTTCGGGATCGTCCACGTCGACTACGACACCCAGGTGCGCACGCCCAAGTCGAGCGCCCGTTGGTTCTCCGACGTCGCTCGGACCGGTCGGCTGCCGGATCGGAGCCAGTAGCGTGACCGCGATGGATCCACCCCGCCGCACCAACGGCTCCCCGACCCTCGACGAGGTCGCCCGAGTCGCCGGGGTCTCCCGCGCCACTGCGTCGCGTGCGGTCAACGGCGGGCCCCGGGTCAGCGAGCACGCCCGCCGCGCGGTGGAGGAGGCGGTCCGCACCCTCGGCTACGTCCCGAACCGGGCGGCCCGGACGCTGGTCACCCGCCGCACCGACTCGGTCGCGGTCGTCGTACCGGAGCCCGACGAGCGGGTCTTCAGCGACCCGTTCTTCGCGAGCACGCTGCGCGCGGTGACCCGGGTCCTCGGCGAGCGGGAGGTGCAGCTCGTGCTGCTGCTCGCGCAGCCGGGCGCGGAGGAGACCCGGATGCTCCGCTACCTCTCCAACGGTCACGTCGACGGTGCCCTCGTGGTGTCCCACCACCGCGACGACCGGCTGGCGGAGCTGTTGCCGCAGATCGGGGTGCCGTGCGTGTTCGGTGGCCGGCCGTGGAGCGGCAGCGAGCGGGTGCCCTACGTCGACGTGGACAACGTGGCCGGTGGCCGGGAGGCGACCGAGTACCTGGTACGTCGCGGCTGCCGGAGGATCGGGACGATCGCCGGTCCGGCCGACATGACCGCCGCGACCGACCGGCTCACCGGCTGGGCGCAGGCGTTGCACACGGCCGGGCTGTCGGCCGACGCGGTGGTTCACGGCGACTTCACCGAGGAGGGCGGCAGGCTGGCGGCCTCGGACCTGCTCGAGCAGCACCCCGACCTCGACGGCCTGGTCGTGGCGTCCGACCTGATGGCACGCGGCGCGCTCCGCGTCGCGGCCGAACACGGCCGGCGGGTGCCGGACGACCTCGCGGTCATCGGCTACGACGACCTCGGTGTCGCGGAGCGGACCGATCCGGCGCTGACGACGATGAAGAACCCGATCGGGGAGATGGCCGAGCGCGCGACGCGACTGCTGCTGGACCGGATCGACGGCCGCGAGAGCGGCGGTCCCTACCGCCTGATCATCCCCACGCAGCTGGTGATCCGCCAGTCGGCGTGAGCCGTCACGACGTACGCCGGCGCACCGACTCGGTGTAGGCGCCGCGGCGGTAGCGCAGGATCGGGTCGTTCGGCAGCTTGATGCCGTCGACGGTGCGGGTGGGGTCGAACACGGTCGGTGCGCCTCCGGCCTCGGGGTCGTCGGCCTCCGCGGTCACCACGAGCCGCCCCACGAGCAGCTCACGGGCGCCTCGCCACGACGTGGTGACGTCGTCCGGGTCATGGCCCTCCCCCGCGACCTGCACCCAGACCTCGTGGACGACCGGTCCGCGGGCCAGCCGGGCCGCGATCTCCTCGGCGAGCCGGTCCCGACCCTCGAACGTCTCCGGCAGCCGATCCGCCTGCGTGGCGGTCGGCCGGAACTGGTAGCGCACCCAGGTCCGCCGGCCGTGCTCGTCCAGCCACCCGTAGGCGTGCAGCGGGTGGAACGCTGCCTCGGCGAAGCTGTGGTGGGGTTTCACCCCGGCCAGGCCGCGGACCAGAGCCGGCACCAGCCGAGGATGACGCAGCAGGAACAGGGGGAGGGTCAGCTGCTTCACCGATGCCTCGGCGATCCGGACGAACTCCTCCGGGTCCTGCGTCGGGAACGAGGGCGACGTCTGGCCCAACAGGTCGAACGGCTGCCCGTCGTCTCCCGCGAGCTTCACCGCCATGCCACGGATGTCGGGCGAGGTGTCCTTCGTCCGGCCGTTGCCCGACGCGGTCGACCACCGCACCAGCACCGGCCGGGTCCTGCCGTCGAGGTGACCGGCCCGACAGAGCACCGCAGCCTCGGGCGTCGCGGTGAACGTGCCGGAGTAGAACCGGCCCTTGGCGTGCAGGGTCCGGTAGCCCGGCGGCCCTCCGAACGCCGCGCGCAGCCGGTCGATCGCCTCCTCGGGCTCCACGGAATGACTGTAGTGGCGCTCTCAGTCGTGGACGACCAGCGTCTGCTCCCGACCCGGGCCGACGCCGACTCCCCAGATCCGGGTGCCGCTCATCTCCTCGAGGGCCTGGACGTACCGCTGGGCGTTGACCGGCAGCTGGTCGAAGCTGCGGCACTCGGAGATGTCCTCCCACCAACCGTCGAGGTGCTCGTACACGGGGGTGGCTCGCGCGAACTCGCTCTGGGTCATCGGCATCTCGTCGTGCCTGACCCCGTCGACGTCGTACGCGACGCAGACCGGCACCCTCTCCCAGCTCGAGAGCACGTCCAGCTTGGTGAGGAACAGGTCGGTGAGGCCGTTGACGCGGGTGGCGTAACGGGCGATCACCGCGTCATACCAGCCGCAGCGGCGGTCGCGGCCGGTCGAGACGCCGACCTCGCCGCCCACTTTCCAGAGCTTCTCGCCGTCGGCGTCGAAGAGCTCGGTCGGGAACGGACCGGACCCCACGCGGGTGGTGTAGGCCTTGATCACACCGATCACGCGGTCGATCCGGGTGGGCCCGACCCCGGCGCCGATGCACACGCCGCCCGCCACCGGGTTCGAGGAGGTGACGAACGGATAGGTGCCGTGGTCGACGTCGAGCATCGTCGCCTGGGCGCCCTCGAAGAGCACGGTCCGGCCGTCGTCGAGCGCGCGGTTCAGCAGCAGCGTCGTGTCCTGCACCATCGGCCGCAGCCGCTCGACGTACGAGAGCAGCTCTTCGACGACTGCGTCGCGATCGACCGCCCGCCGGTTGTACACCTTGGCCAGCACGTGGTTCTTCAGGTCGAGGGCGCCCTCGACCTTGTCCCGCAGCAGCGCTTCGTCGAAGAGGTCGGCGATCCTGATGCCGAGCCGGTTGACCTTGTCGGCGTACGTCGGGCCGATGCCCCGGCCGGTGGTGCCGATCTTGTTCTTGCCGAGGAAGCGCTCGGTGACCTTGTCCACGGTGACGTGGTACGGCGCGATGACGTGCGCGTTCGAGGAGACGACCAGCCGGTCCTCGACGCCGTCGACGCCTCGGGCCAGCAGACCGTCGATCTCGTGGAAGAGCGCTTCGGGCGAGACCACCACGCCGTTGCCGATCACAGAGGTCGCCCCCGGGGTCAGGATGCCGGAGGGCAGCAGGTGAGTCGCATACTTCTCGCCGTTCACCACGATCGTGTGGCCGGCGTTGTGCCCGCCGCTGGTGCGGACGACGAAGTCGATGGTGTCGGTCGTGGCAAGGAGGTCGGTCGCCTTGCCCTTGCCTTCGTCACCCCACTGGGCGCCGAGGACGATGATGGCCGGCATCGCTGGCCCACTTTCCGGTTCGGGAGTGCTGCGAAACGCGAGAGCCCCGGGCGGCAACAACCGCTCCAAGGCTCTTGCCGCCGCAGGCTACCAAAGCAGACCCCTCGGCCCCGTGGGCACTGCCTGGCGTCGCGCTTGCGTGACTTGTCCGTTCAAGCGGGGAAACGTGCACGGGTCGTCTATGGTCGCCGCGTGGAGTCCTGCCTGGTCATCACCAACGAGGGCGCCGGCACCGCCGACCAGGAATCTCTGGACCGGGCCGTCGCGGTCCTCAGCGACCGCAGCTCGATCGAGGTGGTCTCCACGTCCAACCCCGGTGAGCTGGACGGTGTGCTGCACCGCGCGGGCACCCGCCGGATCGTGGTCGCCGGTGGGGACGGCAGCCTGCACGCGGTGGTCGCCGCGCTCCACCGCCGCAACGAGCTCGCCGACCACGTGCTCGGGCTGATCCCGCTCGGCACGGGAAACGACTTCGCCCGCTGCATGGACGTCCCGCTCGACCCCGAGGAGGCCGCCCGGCTCGTGATCGACGGCGAGGTCCGGCCGGTCGACCTGCTGGTCGACGAGCTGGGCGGGATCGTCGTGAACAACGTCCACGTCGGCGCGGGGGCGCAGGCCAGCCGGCGCGGTCACCGGTGGAAGCATCGGCTCGGCTCGGTCGGGGTGGGCAGGGTCAATCTCGGCAAGCTGGGATACCCGATCGGAGCGTTGCTGGCGGCCTTCCACCCGCCGCAGCTGCGGCTGCGGGTCGAGGTGGACGGCAAGGTCGTGGTCGACTTCGACGACCCGGTGCTGATGGTCGCGGCGGGCAACGGCACCAGCGTCGGAGGTGGGACGGAGCTGACCCCGGAGGCAGACCCCGAGGACGGCAAGGTCGACGTGATGATCTCCCGGGCGGTGGGGCCGGTCGCGAAGTTCGTGTACGTCGCTCACCTGTCCCGCTCCCGACACCACGAGCGGGACGACGTCACGTACCTGCGCGGGTCCCGGGTCACCGTCTCCGGTGAGGAGTTCTACTGCTCGGCCGACGGGGAGATCATCGGTCCGGAGCGTCACCGCAGCTGGCGGGTCCTGCCTGCGGCGTACTCGATGGCGCTGCCGTAGGCCTTCCTCACAGCCACCCGCGGCGGGCCGCCTCGACGCCGGCCTGGAACCGCGAGTCGGCACCGAGGTCTGCCATCAGGTCCGCGACGCGGCGGCGGACGGTTCGCAGGCTCAGGCCGAGGGTGCGTGCGATCTGTTCGTCCCTGGCCCCCCTGGCGAGCTGCTGCAGCAGGAACCGGTCGCGCTCGGCTCGGTCCGTGCTGGGGCGACCGGCCTCGGGCAGCGGGCTGGCGCGCTCCCACAGCAGCTCGAACCACAGTGTCAGCGCCTGCACGAGGCCGGGCTGTCGCACCAGGGAACGTGGTTCGTCGACGAAGCCGAGCGGCTCGGGCAGCACGACGTGGGTCGTGCCGATGATGAACATCCGCGTCGGCAGCTCCGGGAGCAGCCGGACGTGCTCCCCCACCGAGGCACGCAGCTCGAGCGTCTCGCGCGAGTCCGCCCACGACCGCGCGGGGTAGATCGCCCGGGACGAGCGACCCTGCTCGATGACCTGGCCGACCACCGCCGCCATCGCCTGCTCTCGTTTGGTGCCGAGGTCGTCCGGGCGCAGCCAGCACAGGTCACCCGCGCTCTCGGTGATCAGCGCCCGCAACAACGGGACGGGGTTCCCGCCGGAGCTGATCTCTCCGTCGATCGGCCGCACGTCGAGCACGTCCCCCGGCCGCGGGCGAGCTGCCGGCGCAGCCAGGTGCGGTAGCGCGCGGGCGACCTCCTCCAGCCGCGTGTTGGCCAGTGCCGCTGCGGCGGCCGTCTCGCGCAGCAGGAGTGCCACCGCCTCGGGCGGGGTGGCGACGTGGATGCGCGCGTCCTCGATCCGGATGATCCCGGCCTCGACCAGGCCGCGGACGTCGTGCAGCAGCTGCTCCGGCGTGCGGAGCAGCGAGTCGGCGACCGACACCAGCTCGCGGCCCGACTGCGCGAGCAGCCGGTGGTAGTCACGTTCGACCCGCTTGCTGAACCCCAGCGCGGTGATGACGGACGGTGACTGGATGACGGGCATCGTGGCATGATAGTGCCAGCGGCAGTTGTTCTCCGGTGGCACGGTCCTGTCACTGGCAGACTGTGCCCCGCACGCGCCGCGCGGCACCACGCCGCTGTGTCGACCTGGGGCGGGGGAACAGGTCGAGCGACCGCGGCGAAGGCGCCGGACTGCAGAGTCCGGCGCCTTTCGCGTCGGCCCCCTCCGGTAGCGTTGGCGCGCCCCCCACCACGCCCGACCACCAGCCCGCCAGGAGCCGACGACCGATGGCACGAGGCCAGCAAGGGCCCCCGACCGACTGGGTCACGAGGGCCGCCGACGACGCGCTCCGCCACGCCCGCGACGGTGAGACGGTGACCTGCTCGTCGGGCGCGTCGCCGTCCGGTCCGGTACACCTCGGCAACCTGCGCGAGTTCCTCACGGTGCACTTCGTGGCCGACGAGCTCGCGCGCCGCGGCGTACCGGCCCGTCACCTCCACGTGTGGGACGACTACGACCGTTTCCGGAAGGTCCCGGCCGGGGTCGACCAGTCGTGGGCGGAGCACATCGGGCGGCCGCTCAGCGAGGTCCCCGACCCGTGGGACTGCCATTCCTCCTGGGCCGAGCACTTCAAGGAGCCGTTGCGCACGGCCCTCCACGAGCTCGGCGTCGACATGGAGGAGGTGTCGCAGACCGAGCGGTACCGCGCCGGCGTCTACCGCGAACAGATCCTTCGCGCGGTGTCGCACCGCGACGACATCGAGGCGGTGCTGGCGAGGCACCGCACCAAGGCGCCCGACCCCGACGACGCCGCCGCCGTCGACGACCTGGCTCGGTTCCCGTTCAAGGCCTACTGCCGACAGTGTGGTCGCGACACGACGACCCCCTCGTCGTACGACGACGAGACGACCGACCTCGCCTACACCTGCTCCTCGTGCGGGTTCTCCGGCGTCACCAACCTCACCACGCAGGACGAGGGCAAGCTGGTGTGGAAGGTCGACTGGCCGATGCGATGGGCGTTCGAGCACGTCGACTTCGAGCCGGCCGGCATGGACCATGCGACGCCGGGGTCGTCGTTCACCGTGGGACACGAGCTGGTGGAGTCGGTGTTCGGGATGCCGCGACCAGCCTGGTTCGGCTACGGCTTCGTCGGGTTCGCGGGGGTCCAGAAGATGTCATCGTCGGCCGGCGGCGCACCGACCGCCGCGGACGCGCTGCGGGTGCTCGAGGCGCCGATCCTGCGGTGGCTCTACGTGCGCCGCAACCCGCGACAGGCCTTCGACATCGACTTCGGCCCCGAGGTCGTCCGGCTGTACGACGAGTGGGACGCCCTCGGTCGCAAGGCCGCCTCGGGCAAGCGGGACGGCGCCGTCCTCGCGCACGAGCGGGCGTCGGCGACCGCGAGCGCCGGGCAGCTGCCGACGTCCCCGGTGACCGTGCCCTTCCGGGTGCTGTCGTCGGTGGCCGACGTGACGGCCGGCTCGTCCGCCCTGATCAGCAGGGTCGTCCGCGACGTCGGGTACCCGCACGACTCGGTCGACGACCTGCAGCCGCGGCTGGCCAAGGCGATGCAGTGGATGGAGGAGTTCGTCCCGGCGTCCGAGCGGACCACGGTCCGCACCACCCCCGACGCCGCGGCCCTGTCGGCGCTCGGCCCGCAGGAATCGGAGTGGCTGCGGCTGCTCCTGACCGGACTCCCCGAGGGCGAGCTCGA
>NZ_DASUTK010000024.1:0-10713 GCF_036374615.1 Nocardioides sp. | reverse complement strand
GGGCTCGCCGCCCTCTGGGCCACCGCGAAGAGACACCCGAAAACGTCCCAGGTCTACTTCGGTGGCGCGGGCGGCGAGAAGGCGATGCACGACCTGTTCCCCCAGGCGGCTACCTTCCACCGCTACAAGCCGAAGGACGCGATCCTGAAGGAAGCCGTCGCGAACGGCGTCGACCTGGCCGGGATCCCGCCCAAGCGGTTCAGCCGCAGGCTGGTCAGGAAGCTTCAGGCGAACGGGATCCGGGTGACCACGACTCAGCTCAACAGCAAGCGTGCCGTGCGCGCCGCCAACAGGGTCGGCATCAGGCTGGTGCAGACCGACCGCTCCCGGCGGACCGTGCGCCGCTGGTGCAGCTGATCCGACCCTGCTCGTGGCCGTCCAGGTGGGCGGCCACGAGGCCACCGAGGCTCGGCAGGTGGTAGCCGCCTTCCTGCACGAGCACCGTCGGCAGGTCGAGCGCGCCGAGAGCAACTCCCGCGCCGCGGTAGCCGGCCTCGGTGACCTCCAGGGGGCTCTCGGGGTCGGCCGCAGCAGCATCGACGCCCAGCGAGACCACCAGGGCGTCGCACCCGGCGTCGGCCACCCAGTCGCGAAGCGCTGACACCGCCTCGAGCCACGGCTCGTCGCCGGTGCCCGGTGGGAGCGGCAGGTTGCGGGTCGCGCCGCGACCGGCGCCCGAGCCGGTCTCGTCGGCGTACCCCACCACGTGCGGGAACCAGCCAGCGCCGGGATCGACGTGGAGCGAACCGTAGAGCACGTCACCGCGGTCCCAGAAGACGGCCTGGGTGCCGTTGCCGTGGTGCGCGTCGAGGTCGACGACGGCGAGCCGATCCCGACCGGCGTCGCGCAGCGCCTGCGCGGCGAGCGCGGCGTTGTTGAGGTAGCAGGAGCCGCCGTACCCCGCCGGCGTCGCGTGGTGCCCCGGCGGCCGTGACAACGCGTACGCCGCGGGGGTCCCTCCCGCCACCAGCTCTGCGGCCGTGAGGGCGCAGTCGGCCGCGGCGGCGACCGCCGACCAGGTGCCGGGTCCAACCGTGGTCATGGTGTCGTAGGCGAACCGACCCGCCAGCGCATGCACCGCCGGGGCGTCGCGGACCGGCAGACCGGCCGTCATGGCGGGCGTCGGGAAGAAGTACGGCACCACCCGGTCCTGGCCGACCAGCTCGACGTACCCCCCCGCCAGCCAGCGATCGTGAACCCCGGCGAGGAACTCCACCAGGTCCGGTTCGTGGACGCGGTGCAGGACCTCCCGGTCGTGCGGTGTCGCCTCGACCAGCGGGTGCGCGTCGACCGCCTCGAGGATCGCATCGACCCGGGCGGACACCTCGGTGCCGGGCGTCGGGACGCCGACCCAGACCTCGTGCTTGGGATCGTGACGGCGGGTATCGGGCGACCAGACGACGGGGATGCTGCTGACGGGACCGGTGCTCACCGTGACAGCATCCCACCGAGGAGGGCCCGGGTCCGGCAGGATGCGAGGCATGCCACGTGCGCGCGACCTGGGGGTGGTCATCGGCGCCCTGCCTCCTGGACCGACCAACTCGGTGCTGGACCTGCAGGGGGTCGGGCTCGGGCATGCCACCGTCCACCGCGACGAGCCGGCGCCGCCTGCGGGGCGCGGGACCGCGAGGACCGGCGTCACCACGCTGCTGCTCGCCGAGGACGCGTACGAGCGGCCGGTGCCGGCGGGCGGAGCGGTGCTCAACGGCGCCGGCGAGTGCACCGGGTTCATCACCGCCTCCGAGTGGGGCGCGGCGGAGACGCCGGTCTACCTGACGTCCACCATGCAGCTCGGGCGCGTGTACGACGCGGCGTGCGAGATCGCCCTGGAGCAGCACCCGACGGTGGCGGACGACGTGGTGATCCCGGTCGTGGGCGAGTGCGACGACTCCTTCCTCAACGACTGTCGCCGGATGCAGGTCACCGGAGACGACGTGCGCGCCGCTTGGCGCGCGGCCCTCGACTCCAGGGGCTCGACGTCCCCGCCGCCCGAGGGCGCGGTCGGCGCCGGCACCGGGATGTCGTGCTTCGACTTCAAGGGTGGGATCGGCACCTCGTCGCGGGTCGTCGCCGGGCACACCGTGGCGGTGCTGCTGCTGACGAACTTCGGTGCCCGCGAGGAGTGCATCGTGGGCGGCGTGCCGGTCGGGCGGCTGCTCGGTCCCACCCCCTCCGGACCGAGTGCGCCGGCGGGGTCCTGCATCGGTGTCGTCGTCACCGACGCCCCGGTCGACGGTGCCGGATGCGCACGGCTGGCGCGCCGGATCGGGCTGGGCCTGGCACGCGCCGGGTCAGTGGCGCACCACGGCAGCGGTGAGATCTTCCTCGGGTTCGGCACCGGGATGCGGCTCGACCGCGACGGGCGCCACGACCGGACCGACCTGTGCACGGGCCGCGCACTGGACCCGCTGTTCGGCGCGGTGGTCGAGGCGGCGGAGGAGGCCGTTCTCAACTCGATGTTCGGCTCCCCCACCACGGTCGGCCGCGCCGGCAACACCAGCGAGTCGATCCACGACCCCCGGGTCCTGGCGATGCTGGAGCGACGGGTCTAGTCCAATCGGCTGAATCGTCCGAAACGGCTGTGAAGCGGTCAGGGTCGGGCGTACATTCGCTGCACATCGAACGCCGGGGGGGCATTGATGATGTTGCGTCGTGATGTACTCGCCTGCGCGGCCTTGGCCGTGGCGGGCTCCGTGATCGTGGTGGTCCCGGCTCAGGCGGCCGCAGGGCCGGTCGTCATCTCCGAGCTCAACTACCACGCCTACACCGATCTCGCCACCGACGACTTCCTGGAGCTGACCAACGTCGGCGATCAGCCGGTCGACATCTCGGGCTACTCCTTCACTGCAGGCGTGGGCGGGATCCTGCCTACGGGTTCGGTGATTCCCGCGGGCGGTCGCGCCGTCGGCTCGCCCGATCCCGTGCGCTTCGAGGCCGTGTACGGCTTCGCGCCGGACTTCGTCTACACCGGCAACCTGAGCAACAGCGGGGAGCAGGTCACCCTGGCCGACCCGGCGCTCGCGACGGTCGACACGGTGACCTACGCCGACACCGGAGAGTGGCCGGCCGCGCCCGACGGCACGGGTCCCAGCCTGGAGCTGCGTGGGCTGCTGTCGGACAACACCGATCCGGCCAACTGGGGCGCCTCCACGACCACCGGCGGCACGCCACGAGCCGTGAACACCTTGGACGGCACCGCACCCCCGCCGCGCGTGAGGGACCTGCTCGTCTCCCCGTTGCGACCCGACCCCGGGCAGGCGGTCACCATCTCCGGCCAGATGCCGGTCGGGTCGACGGCGACGTTGACGTACAAGGTCATGTACGGCGCCGAGCAGACCGTTCCGTTCCTCGACGGGGCTTCCAGCCCGGGCGGTGCCGGTGACGGTGTCTACTCCGCGTCCTTGCCAGGCCAGGCTGCGGGTCAGCTGGTGCGCTACCGCATCAGTGCCCGCTCCGACGGCGTCGACTTCACCGCGCCCGCGGCGGGCGACACGATCGACTACGAGGGCTACGTGGTGCGCAACCCTGCCGTCGTGACGAACCTGCCCGTCATCGAGTGGTTCATGAGTGACGCGGTCTACGCCGACATGCTCGCCAACCACCGCTTCGACGACTTCCTGACGTCGGTGCCGATCGCCTACAACGGCCAGGTCTTCGACAACGCCATGTTCCGGATCAAGGGCCAGTCGACCCGGTCCGCCGCCAAGGTCAGCTGGGCGGTCGAGCTGCCCGCGGGGCACACCCTGGACTGGCCGAGCATCCCGTACCCGGTCAAGTCGTTCGACCTGCAGCGCGACCCCGAGCCGAACGCCCAGCTGTCGTGGGAGATCATCGAGGACGCCGGCGCCAAGTGGTTCAGCGTCGACCGGATCCGCACCCAGCGAAACGGCCAGTTCCACAGCGTGGGTGGCTTCCTGCAGGACGACGACAGCTTCTGGCGCAACCATTGGGGCGTCGACGACTGGGCCATCTACAAGGGCGACCAGGGTGCGCTTGCCAGGACTGCGTCTCCGGCCGCGCTCGAGGCGAAGCTCTGGCTCGACAAGAAGGAGCGAGAGGACGAGGACTACACGGACGTGTGGCAGCTCAGCCAGGTCGTCGACGCCGCCGCCTCCGCGAACCAGCAGCGATGGATCGCCAACAACGTCAACGTCCCCGAGCTCATCAACTACATGGCGATCAACTCACTGATCCGTCACACCGACTCGGGCCACCACAACTGGTTCATCAGCCGCGACACCGAAGGCACCGGCCGCTGGGAGATGTGGCACTGGGATCTGGACGTGTCGTTCTTCAACGTCTCGTCCGACAAGTTCGGCGCGTTCCTGGACCCGTCCGGGGTGAACCGGCTCAACCGGGCGATCATGGCCTACCCCGCGTGGCGACAGATGTACTACCGGCGGCTCAAGACGCTGATTGACACCTATTACCGCAACGGGGATCTCGAACGCAGGTACGACGAGATCACGACGCCCTACCGGACTCCGGACTGGGACCTCGAGAACGCGAAGTGGAGCCTGGGGTCGTGGCAGACGTTGCGCCGCAACTTCCACCGGGCCACCGGCGACCGGCGTGAGGTCTTCGCCGACAACACGGGACCGGGCCAGCTGATCCCGACGTCACAGACGGCCGCGCCGCGGATCGTGATCTCGGAGATCAACTACCAGCCGAGCAACCCCGACGCCGAGTACGTCGAGCTCTTCAACCCGACCGACCAGGCGGTGGACCTCTCGGGCTGGACGATCGACGGCATCGGACTGACCATCCAGGCCGGCACGGTCGTGCTGCCAGGTGATCGCCTGGTGTTCGTGGCGAACGACGTGGCCTTCCGCGCGGCGTACGCTCCCAGCACGGTGCTCGTGGGAGGTGAGTACCCCGACCGACTGGCCGACGAGGGAGAGACGCTCACACTCGCGCAAGGTGCCCGCGTGGTCGACTCGGTGACCTACTCTCCGACCTCCCCGTGGCCGGCAGCGGCCGCGGGCGGCGGCTCCAGCCTGGAGCTGCTCGACGCCGGCTTCGACAACGCCCAGTCGTCGTCGTGGGCCGCCTCGACCGGATCTGGTACGCCCGGACTGGCGAACACCCGGGTCGCGCCGCTCGACGGCACCGCCCCCACCGCTCCGACCACGACCACAGCGGCACAGGTCCGCAACGGTGTCGCGGTCGAGTGGACGGCGGCGAGCGACGACCGGGCCGTGCAGCGCTACCGGGTGCTGCGCGACGGTGCGGTGGTCGCCACGGTCGACGCCGAGCTGTTGCGCTACGTCGACGCCACGGTGCCGGCCGGCACTCCGCACGTCTACACCGTGCGGTCGGTCGACGGCGCAGGCAACCAGAGCGACCCGGGTCCGTCGGCGGCTGCTGTCGCCGGGAACCCGGTCCTGGCGTCGTTCGACGACTTCAGCCTCCCCGACGGGGCGGCGTGGTCGAACGCGTGGGCGAGCGAGGACCTCGCGCCCTCGAAGGTCGACGTGTTCGGAGGACAGGGCCGACTCACCGTCGGACCGGGCTCGGGCACGTTCGCGCGCGCCAAGCTCGTGGAGCCGGCTAAGCAGGCCGACGGCACGATGTTGGCGAGCTACAGCTGGGGACCGGGCACGGCGGTCGCGAAGCTGAGCTTCTGGCTGCGTGCCTCCGGCGGATGGAAGACAGCCTCGGCTCCGGTGAACGGGTACGCGGTGAACCTCGCCTCGAACTCGACAGGCGCTACTCTCACCCGCATGGCAGGAGGCACCAGCGGCTCGCTCGGCTCGGCGGCCAACGCCCAGGTGACGACGGCCGGGGTGAAGCAGTGGGTCCGCTTCCAGGTCGTCGGATCCACGGTGCGCGCGCGGTTCTGGCGGGACGGACAGAGCGAGCCCACGACGTGGAACGCCTCGTTCACCAACACGGCCGTGACCGGCGCCGGACGGGTGTACCTCGCCGGGTACGGGTCGCCCAAGACGCTCCGCACGGTCAACGTCGACAACGTGGCCCTGTCGGCCAACTGATCAGCAGGAACTGTGAGTGGAAGGACAGTAGAGGCGCGGATCCCGGTCGAGGACGGTCTGTGGCTGGCTGCGAGCCTCTACCTGCCCGACCCTGCCGACGGGCCGCAGCCGTGCCTGCTGGAGGCGCTTCCCTACCGGAAGGACGACCTCACCTCGTCGTACACCGCCGGCTACGTCGGGCTGCGCGACCGGCACGGGTACGCCGTGTGCCGGGTCGACCTGCGGGGCACCGGCTCGTCGCCTGGGGACGCCACGGACGAGTACCCGGAGGCGGAGCAGCGCGACCTCGCCGCGGTGATCGCCTGGCTGGCTGCGCAGGACTGGTGCGACGGTCAGGTCGGGATGTTCGGCACGTCGTACTCGGGTTTCAACTCGCTGCAGATGGCGTGCGAGCGGCCTCCCGGACTGGCCGCGATCTGCGCCATCTATGCGACCGACGACCGGTGGACCGACGACGTGCACTGGCGCGGCGGTGCGCTGCGGCTCGTCGACCTCGTCGACTACTGCCACTACATGACTCCGATGTGCGTGCTCCCGCCCGTGCCCGCCGTCTGGGGCGAGGGGTGGCACGAGGAGTGGCTGCGACGGCTCTCGACCAATGAACCGTGGCTGCACACCTGGCTGCGTGAGAGCCGGCACGGGCCGTACTGGGACCACGGGTCGGTGCGGCTGGGTGGGACGGCGTCGGGCTACTCGCGGATCACGGTGCCGACGCTGATCGTCGCCGGCTGGGCCGACGGCTACCGCAACAACTCGTTCCGTACGGTCGCCGCGCTGAAGGAGCATGGGGTGCCGCACCGGCTGCTCGCCGGGCCGTGGGCCCACGCCGACGCGACCACGGCGATGCCAGGGCCGCGGATAGACTTCGAGGCCGAGGTTGCGGGCTGGTTCGACACCCATCTGCGTGGGCGAGGTGTGCACACGGACCGGTGCGACGTCTTCGTCCGACGCAGCACCCGCCCGGCTCCGGCCCTGGACCTGCACGACGGCTACTGGCTGTCACTGCCGAGCGTGCCCCCGACGACCGCGACTCCCCTGCCGTTGCCCGGGCCCAGCTCCTTGGCGGTCGACCCGTCGGTCGGGACCACAGCTTGGATCGACTGCGCCGGCCACCTCCCCTGGGGGCTCTCCCTCGACCAGCGGGCCGACGACGTCCGGTCGTTGACCTGGGACCACTCCCCGCCGTCCGCCCCGATCGTCGGCTACCCGGTCGCCCGGCTGCAGGTCTCCGTCTCGGCCCCGGCAGCGTCGTTGTCGGTGAAGCTCTGCGACGTGTTCGCCGACGGAACCTCCGCGCTGGTCAGCCGTGGCACCCTCGACCTGGCGTTCCGCTCGAGCGTCCATGGTGAGCCCGAGCCCCTCACTCCGGGCGAGGTCTACGACATCGAGGTGGTGCTGGACGCCTGCGCCTATGAGTGGGCTCCGGGCCAGCAGCTCCGGGTGAGCATCGCGGGCGCCGATTGGCCGAACACGGTCGCACCACCCGCCCCGCTCACTCTCACGATCCACTCGGGGGCGCTCGAGCTCCCGGTGCTCACCGGCTCCTACCCCACCCCGACTTTCGGGCCCGGCGCAGAGCACTCCACTGAGTCGTCCGAGGGCGTGACGTGGACGGTGACCGACGACGTGCTGGCTGGGCTGACTCGTGCCCGGACGGGGTCGGAGTCGACGTACGACACCCCCTATGACGGCAGCGCGACCGAGGACTATCGCGGCGAGGTCTGGGTGAACCGCGAGACGTTCGAGCAGGGCGCCGACGCGACCACGCGCTACGAGCTCTCGTGGCCCGGCACCGAGATCGAGGTGGTCTCGACCCTGACGGTCCGGTTCGAGGATGGCGCGGTGCACGCCACGTCCCACACCGTTGCTCGCGAGCACGGCGTGGTGGTGAGCGACCGGACCCATCAACAGGTGAGCACGTAGTCGATCCGGATCGGGGTCTCGCGGATGGTGGCGATGGCGGGTGGTCGGGTTCGGTAGCGGTGGCCGGTGGGGGTGGTGGTCTCGACCTGATGTTCACCGGCGTCACCGGGAGAGGGTCTGGCGTGCCAGTCAGGTGCTTGCTTGGCGTAGTTGCACGCCTCGCACAACCCCTGCCCGTTGACGCCGCTGGTCTCCCCGTGCTCGTCGGCGGGTTGGGCGTGGTCGGTGTGGCGGATCGGAGCGTCACACCAAGGCGTGCGGCAGGTCTGGTCGCGCAGCCGGATGAACCGGGCGAGGCTGTTGCGGAACAGTCGGGCGCGAGTGTCCATGGTGACCAACTCACCGGTGGTGGGGTGGGTGTAGAGGCGGCGTAGCCAGGTCTTCTCGCCGCGGCTGCAGGCACCCGCGATCAGTTCGCGAGCCAGCTCGGCGGGGATAGGCCCGTAGCCGTCGAGATGGGCCGGTCCCTCCGCCGCGTCACCGTCACCGAAGAGGGCCTGGTCGGACATCACCAGGCCGAGCGTGATCCCTGGACCGTCGGCGGTGCCGCCCGCTCTGCCCGTCGAAGCATCGGGCTCCGCGGGACCAGTGGGATCGGCGGGATCGGGAGCGGTCGTGCCGCTGCTGTCGGCCTGCGTGGTGCCGAGGACGGCGGCGACCAGGGTGTCGGCCATCAGCTGGCCCTTGGTGCGGGGGTCGCCGGCGGCGCGGCCGCTGGCCGCGGCCTTGGTGAGCGCGGCCAGTACGCCGACGCCGTCCTTGACCGGCAGCAGCGCACTGAGCCGGGTCATGCACTCCGGTGCCGGCCGCAGCGAGACGTGCCGGTCGGCCTCGGCGCGACGACGCCGTTTGACCACCGCGCCCGGATCGAGCCGGGCGGCCGAGGCCTGGCAGGCGCTGACCACCTGCTGCAGACCCATCGCCTCCAGCTTTCCCGGATCGCCGGCCACTACCTGATCGACTGCGGCGCGATGCTCCACCGAAAGGCAGGCGGTCTCCCGGGCGATCAAGGTGGCGGTCCACTCCGTGATCCGCCCACTCCGCCACGCGGCCCACGTATGTGGCAGCTCGCGGGTGACGATCTTGGCCAGGCCGAGGTGGCGGCGAGCACGGTGGTGGGACTCCCGTCGTGCCAGCCCGATCTGCTTGGCCACCCCGCGTCCCCGCTGCGCGCCAGGGACGCCCTTCGCTGCCTGTCGGAGGCGTTGGGAGGAATCGAGGTCCGTGGCGAGCTGGGCTTGGGCGGCGGTCGCGGTGCACACCAGCTCCTCCAACGCCCGGATCGCCTCGATTCGCCCAGCATCGTCCAAGCCCGCGAGCGCGCCCGTACCCGGGTCAGCGCCGGGCTCAGTGCCGGGGCCCAAGGCACCCGCCAGCACCCGCTGCCACCCCGACACCGTGCCGGCGGCTGACACTCCGTCACTTTCGAACATGCGTTCGATTCTAGTCGGCGCCACCGACAGCGGGAAGGTTCGACCGCGGCCTGTGGAAAGCACCCATGCTTCGGCGCTGCCCTGCCCCACCACGGCGGCGGTAGCCGGTGGCGAAGCTGACGGTCTGTGAGCTCATCGGAGGGAACGGCGTGGGCATGACTGCTTCCTGGACACAAGTCGAACCGGCCGGCGAGCTCGAGCATCCCCGAAGGCCGGCCGCCCGGATCAGGCGAACTCCCTAGCGGTGCGGCGTACCCGGTCAGCTAGGCCACTTACCGGGTGGAGTCGCCGTTCGGATGGGAACTGCACGCACATGCCGATGAGCGGTCGCGCCTCGCCAGCCGCCGAGTGGTCAGGGGGTGCAGTCCCCGTGCATCACGGACTGGTACAGGTAGTGGCCGTCGAAGATGGCCGGCGTCTCGATGGCGAAGTTGTAGGAGTGCACCGAATTCCCATTGAGGGTCCCCACCATCTCAGCCGTGCGGAAGTCCTGGTGAGGGTGGTTGTTGGTGGTGAAGCACGAGTCGTTGTAGTGGACCGGAAGACCTGAATCGTTGGGTCCGTCGTTTCCAAAGTGCTGTCGCTCGCCCGTGGCCAGCCAGGTGCCCTGGAAGTCGTAGACGGTGCCGTCGTCCATGGGAATCGAAACATCGAGCGAGGCGCTGCCGAGGCGAGCGATGTCGACGTCAGCCGCGTCCTCGGGCAAGCCCTCCACGAGGCCCTCCCGGAGAGTGACTGCCTCCACGGGGTCTGCATGAACCCCATCAAATGTCACTCGGGTCGTCGACATGTAGACGAACCTCGGGGACGAATGCCGAGGCACCGGGCCGCCGCCTATCACGCTTGCATGGTTGGCGAAGAACACATAGGTGTCGACACATTCCCCAGCCGGCGGGATCGGGACGTCGGGACAACCCCAGGCGGCAGACGCCCCGCCGAGAACGTGTATGCGCTGCACGAAGACGTGGTCGCTGTCGGCGCGTGACGCGGGAGCGAGAAGCAAACATCCCAGGCCGAGCAGAACGGCCCCCCATAAACGGGCTCTTCTCATCGGCCACCCACCTACGTGTTGAGCCCAAAAGATGCTGTCCATAAGTTGCCACCGGAGACGCCAGAACGCGAGAACTGGGCTATACCACGTGCCCGTCGCTGCCGAAAGAGCGTGCGCTGAAGCCGTCCGCTCATGCCGCTGTCGGGTCGGAGCATCCGACCATGCCGCTGATCGGTCATGCCTATGAGTGGATGCCATATCGGCTAGACGCTTCCGCCCAGCGGGGGCGGGCGCGTCTAGTGTGCGGAAGCATGGAAGGCATTGTGCTTCGTGTCCGACTCATCAGCGGTGACAGCATGGATGTCACGTACGA